>NZ_RAWE01000116.1 GCF_003611695.1 Corallococcus carmarthensis
AGCCTCCGCCCACCCACACTCCGCCCCGGGACCACATCGCCGGGCTGACGCGCGCGGGCGTCTCCGAATCCTTCGAGGACGTGGCCTTCTGGAGCGCCAGCGGTGACAGGGCGCTGTAGCGGAAGCGGGACTCCTTCCCCACCAGCGCGAAGTCCGGGTACTGGATCCGCAGCGCGCGTTGCCCCTGGTTCTCCAGGCGGACGTAGACGGGGGTGATGCGGCGTTCCAGGTCGGACGGTGAGCCCTTCCACGCCGAGCCGTCCGCCGTCAGCCGCACGCCCTCTGTCTCCGTGATGGCGCTGCTCTTGCCGTCCTGGAGGATCCCCGCCTCCGGCGTGGGCCGCAGCTTCGTCTCCGCGGCGCAACCCGCCATCAGGCTCAACGCCAAGGCCCCCAGCCCCAATGCTCCTCGCATCGCATGCCTCCTCGTACTTCAAGGTAGGGCATGCGGCGTTCAGGAGACGACATGCCCCGCGCCAACCCGGAGGACGGGCGGGCTGCCGGGGCCCCTACGGCTGGGGCGTCACCGGCTCGGCGGCGGTGGCGGGCCACGAGGGCGCCGTGACGAAGTCCCACGACTGGTGACGCGCCCAGGTCTCGAAGGTCTGCCAGCCCACGCCCAGGTAGTTGTTGCGCAGGGTGAGGATGTCCGCGTGGTAGCCCACGCGGTCCAGCCACTCGAACATGGCGGCCAGGTCCTCGCTCTGCTGCTGGAGCTGATCCAGGGGGATCTGCTCGTAGTGGATGCGGTGGCCGCCCACCATGGAGAGCAGCGCGGCGGCCTGCTGGCCCGTCACCTCGTCGGAGGCGACCTCGATGCGCTCGCCGATGAACCGCTCCGGGTCCCCCAGCACGTGCATCGCGAAGCCGGCCAGGTCCTCCACCGCCACCATCTGGAGCCCGCGCGTCGCGGGCAGCCCCAGCATCAGCTTCCCCGCCGCCAGCATGTCGCGCGTGGGCGGGTGGAGGAGGTTCTCCATGAAGAAGGTGGGGGCCAGGATGGTGAAGGGCATGTCCCGCCGCCGCAGGTACAGCTCCACGGCGTGCTTGCTGTCGAAGTGCGGGATGCCGGTCAGCTCCGACGCGCCCGCCACGGACGAGTAGACGAAGTGCCTGACGTTGGAGCGCTTCGCCGCGTCCGCCAGGTTCTTGCCGTGCTGGATCTCCGAGTCCACGCCGCCGCCGCCGAAGGGCGTGGCCATGGCGTAGACGGCGTCCACGCCGCGCATGGCGGCCTCCAGGGAGACGGGGTCGTCGAAGTCGCCCAGGGCCAGCGTGACGCCGGGCCTGCGCAGGGCGCGGGCCGAGGGGGCGTCCACGTCCCGGACCAGCGCCACCACGTGATGCCCCCGGTCGGCGAGCTTGCGGAGGACGGCACCGCCCTGCTGGCCGGTGGCGCCAGTGACGAGCACGGTGATGGAGAAATCCACGGGCATGGGTTCAGACCTCCGGACGCGACGTGTCACGGAAAGCTGGAGACGCCCCGTTCCGTTGGCGAGGCCTGGAAGCCGCACTGTCCGCCCCCGAGCACAGGCTCCCGAGGCAGGCAGGCGACCGTCAGGGAGGGGCGAGGGGCGTGGCATCCTCCCAGCCCCATGAGCAAGCGTGACACCCCCCCGCCCTCCGAGCTGGTCTCCGCCGCCCAGGCGCTCGACGCCGAGCTGCTGCGCTTCGAGGCGCTGTCGGAGCAGCTGAAGGAGGCGCCCCTGACGTCGGAGAAGCACCTGGAGCGAGCGTCGAAGACGCTCAAGGACCTGGCGGACCTGGACGACGCGCTCCGCCTGCGCGTGGGCGCGCTGGTGCAGGCCATCACCGGGGTGCGCACCCGGCAGCAGACGCAGGCGGACGCGGTCAACCTGCGCGCGCAGGAGCTGCAACAGCGCACGGAGGTGTTCAAGGACCTGCTCACGCGCTACGGCGCGCTGGGGCAGAGCGCGGCGGACCTCAACGGGCGCATGCAGGAGTTCTCCGCCCTGCGTCAGCAGGCCACGCGCACGGCGGAGGAGGACGCGCGGCTGACGGAGGTCTTCACGTCGCTCCAGGCGCGCATGGCGGAGGTGGCGGACGAGGCGGCCACGCTGTCCGGCGCGGCGGAGGAGGCGAAGTTCTCCGACATCGGCCGGCAGGCGGAGTCCCTGCGCCAGCAGCTGCTCTCCGCGCGCAACAAGCTGGGGCTCTTGCACCAGAGCCTGTCGAAGTGAGCGCGGGGCTTCAGCTGAGGTAGGTGGGCTCGAAGTCGTCCGGGCTGTCGATGGGGCGGCGTCCGGAGAAGCCCGCCTTCAGGTCGTGCCAGTGCGCCACGGCGTCCTCGCCGTAGCGCCAGCACAGGTAGACGGGCTCCTCGCCGCGCCGCGCGTGGAAGTCCACCAGGCCGTCCGCGCCCTTGATCTCCAGCCCCATCTCCTGGAGCGGGCCCAGCTCTCCGCGGATGCGCTCCAGCAGCTGGTCGCGCTCCTCGCGAAAGGAGCGCACCTCGGGGGTGTCGGGTGGGGCCTCCGGGCCGTCCAGCACCTCCGCCAGCTTCTGCACGCGCTCCACCCAGGGGCGCACGCGCCCGAAGGTCTTCGTCAGCAACGGCACCAGCCGGCTGGCCTCTTCCACGCTGAAAAAGCGCATCGAGGGGACAGCATGCAGTGGGAACCCTCCGCAGGCCACCCCCTTCCCGGTGGGGAGGGGAGGGTGTGTCACGGCGGTGTCGACATGTCTGAAACACGTCAGCCGTTGGAACGGCCGGTCACCCGCGTCGCAGTGATGACAGGTTTTCCAGGAGCCAGCGCCAGGCGGCCTCGCGCAGGGGGAAGGCGGCCTCGCGCGCGAGGAAGTCGGGGGTGTGTTCCGCGGCGCAGCGGCCGGTCCCGTCGTCGGCTTCCTGGCTCGCGTCGGTGGCGGCGAGGTCCGCGTGGAGCAGGGCGTGGAAGACGAGGTAGTCCACGACGAAGGCGGGCACGGTGGGCCGGTCCAGCGCGGGGTGGACGCGGACTTCACGCAGGCGCGCGTCGTAGCCGCCCAGGTGGATGGTGCGGCGGGTGCGGCGGCCGGGGCGGCGGGCCCAGCCCACCTCCACGGTGTGCACGCGTCCGTCGAAGTATGCCGCGTCGAGCCGGGCCTGGACGGCCTGGAGGTCGAAGCAGCGGCCGCGCGTGCGCAGGGGCGCGCCGGGCCTGCGTTCCCGTCGCACCTGACCGTGGTGGGCGTGGCTGAAGGCCTCCAGCACCTCGCGGGCGGCGGTGTCGCCGGCCACGTAGAGGGCCAGGGCGCGCACCACGGGGTCCGGTGCGTCCAGGAAGAGGTGGTGCAGGCGCAGGCGAACGCCTTCAGGGAGGCGGCGGTAGCTCACCAGGGTGGCGCGGTTGTCCGTGAGGCGCAGGTGCACGGGCAGGCCCAGGAGGGCGGACACGCGCCGGGCCAGGTCCGCGGCCCGGGGCAGCGCGTCCTCGCGAGACGGCAGCCGCGAGCGCTCCGGTTCACGCCCGGGCGCCGGGGCGTCGAACATCGCCAGTTGTCCGGGCGGCGGACGCATGCAGGGAAGGTAAGCCCTGGGCCCGCCCGCTGGCCAGGAGGATGCGTGGCGCCGTGTCCGGCGTCCTACGTGGGCTTGATTGGCCGTCACGCCTTCGGCAGCGTCTGGTACCGGCCCGCGAGCGACGCGAGCACGGCGAGCAGCTCCCCGGGCTCCACGGGCTTGGGCACGTGGCTCTGGAAGCCGGCGCGCAGCACGCGGGTGCGGTCCTCGGAGCGGGCGTAGGCGGTGATGGCCACCGCCGGGGTGCGGCCTCCCTGGGCATCCGGCAGCGCGCGCACGCGCTCGATGAAGCCGTAGCCGTCCGTGCCCGGCATGCCGATGTCGGAGACGAGCACGTCCGGGCGTTCCGCCTGGACGACCTGGAGCCCCTCCTCCGCGGAGCCCGCGGTCACCACGTGGGCGCCGCTGTCCTCCAGGAGCGTGCGCAGCAGCTCGCGCGCGTCCTCTTCGTCATCCACCACGAGCACGCGCACGCCGCCCAGCTCCGGCGGTGGAGTGGGCACGCGGCCCGGCGCGGGAGGCCGCGGCGACGGGGGCATGGCGGGGTCACGCCGCTGCGTGACGGACAGGGGCAGGCGCACGGTGAAGGTCGCACCCCGGCCCTCGCCGTCGCTGGCGGCGGAGACGGTGCCGCCGTGCATCTCCACGATGTGCCGCACGATGGACAACCCCAGCCCCAGTCCGCCCGTCTTGCGCGTGGTGCCGCTGTCGGCCTGGCGGAAGCGCTCGAAGACGTGGGGGAGGAAGGCCTCCGGGATGCCCTGGCCGGTGTCCTCCACGGTGAGCTCCACGCTGGAGTCCCGCCGCGCCACCAGCAGCCGCACGTGGCCGCCCCGGGGCGTGAACTTCACCGCGTTGGACAGGAGGTTCCACACCACCTGCTGGAGCCGGTGCGGATCCCCCATGACGCTGCTGGAGGTGTCCACCGTGGCCCGCACCTGGATGCCGCGCGCGTCCGCCGCGGGCCGCACGGACTCGAGCGCCTGCTGCACCACCGAGGACAGGTCCACCGGCTCCACGTCCAGCTTGAGCTTGCCGGACACGATGCGGCTGACGTCGAGCAGGTCCTCGATGAGCTGTCCCTGCGCGCGTGCGTTGCGCTCCATGGTCTCCAGCGCGCGTTCGCGGCGGGGCTCGGGCAGGTGGCCGGTGCGCAAGAGCTGCACCCAGCCGAGGATGGCCGTGAGCGGCGTGCGCAGCTCATGGCTGACGGTGGCGAGGAACTCGTCCTTGAGCTGGTTGGCCTCCTCGGCCTCCCGGCGCGCGGCGCTCTCGCGGGCGAGCAGGGCCTCGCGTTCGTCCTCCGCCTGCTTGCGGTCGGAGATGTCGATGACGCTGCCGACGTAGCCCAGGAAGTGGCCCTCCGCGTCGATGCGGGGCGAGCCGGTATCGACGGCCCACCGGTAGTGGCCGTCCGTGCCGCGCAGCCGGTAGTCCAGCCGGAAGGGCCTGCGGGCGAGGTTGGCGTCCACGAAGATCCGCTGGGTGCGCTCCAGGTCGTCGGGGTGGATGGCGTCGAACCAGCCGAAGCCCAGGCCCGTGACCTCGGTCTGGCCGGTATAGGCATACCAGCCGCGGTTCATGTACGTCGTGGAGCCCTGGGCGTCCGTCACCCAGAGCATGACGGGGGCGTGGTCCGCCATGTTGCGGAAGCGGGCCTCGCTGTCGCGCAGGGCCTCCAGCAGGCGCTCGCGTTCCTGGGCCACGGCCTTCTGTTCGGTGATGTCGCGCGCGGCGGCGTAGACGATGCCCAGCTCCGGCACGGGGCGTGAGGCCCACGCGAGCCACCGGTAGCGGCCATCGCGCGTGCGGAAGCGGTTCTCGAAGCGCAGGGTGGGGATGCCCTGGGACAGCTTGTGCAGCTCCGCGAGGGTGGATTCCTGGTCGTCGGGGTGGACCCAGTCCATGAACGGGCGTTGGTAGAGCTCCTCCTCGCTCCAACCGAG
This sequence comes from Corallococcus carmarthensis, assembly GCF_003611695.1. Lineage (GTDB taxonomy): Bacteria > Myxococcota > Myxococcia > Myxococcales > Myxococcaceae > Corallococcus > Corallococcus carmarthensis. The sequence continues at coordinate 5,470 of NZ_RAWE01000116.1, forward strand.
CACGTGGACGAAGTACGTGTTCACGCGCTTGAAGTACCCGTCCAGGCCCGCGACGCTGAACATGTCCGGGGACAGCTGGAAGAAGCGCTCGCGTTCCTCGTCCTCCGCGTGGCGGCGTTCGGCGCTGTCGAACGTGAAGGGGATCGCGGCCTGGGCCAGCGCGTTGTCGATGCAGGTGCAGAGCGCGCGCAGTCGCGGCAGCGGCACGTCCACGTCCGCGCGTTCGGCCCGGGCGAGGATGCAGTCGCGCAGCAGGGCGTATTCGCGCGTGAGCAGGGTCACGTCGATGCCCAGGCGCAGGCGCTGGCGGCCGTGTGCACTGGCGGCCTCGTTGTGGTGGAGCGGGGGGAGGCTGCCGGGGTCCTCCTCCGCGCTCATGAGCGCGGCATGGAGCTCATCGAGGATGGGGGGCAGGGCGTCGATGATCTGCTCGCGTGACAGGCGCAGGGTGGCGAAGAGGGGAGACACCCGGGCGACCCAGTCCTCCACGAGCGCTTCGCGGTCGGTGTCCAGCAGCTCGGCCAGGGATGCCGGGGGCTTGCCCCTCGTGGGCGTCGGCCCTTCGGAGGAAGGGCCCCGCTCCTGTGAACCCGACGCGGTCATGAATGGCTTTAGAGGTGCGGCGGCCGGGCGCGCATGGGCAGGGGCGGGAAGCGCGGCCCTTCCCTCCTTGCCTGTGCGCTTGTCAGGCAGGATTGGCGGACCGCTACAGCCCCAGGTACGTGAGCAGCGCGCCCAGGTCCGCGTCGGACAGGGCCTCCGTGCTGTAGGGCGGCATGTTGCCTCCCACTCCGAAGAACGGTCCGTGCCGCACCTTCTCGATGACGACCTGTGCGTGCGGGATGCCCGGGAAGAGCCGGTCGTAGTCCTGCGTCACCTCCGGCAGCACCGACGCCAGCTCCGTCAGCCGGCCCTCGCCCGTGTGCGTCGCGCCGTGGCAGTTCTGGCACGCCGCCCGGTACACCGCCTCGCCGCGCGCGGCCTCGCCCGGGGGCACGTCCTGGATGTCCTTCACCACCGTGAACGGCAACGCGGACGCCTGCGCATCCGGGCTGATCCGCGACAGGTACTCATACAGCGCCCGCGAGCGCGGATCCTCCACCTCCAGCTTCGTCACCCCGCGCATGAAGTTCAGGTAGCAGAAGTTCACCGCGTCCAGCAGGCGCGTCTCAGCGCCGCCCCACCAGCTCGGCCTCGCCGCCACGTTGTACAGCGTGTGGCCTGAATCCATGCGCCCCGCTGGCGCCTCTGGCGTCGCCACGTGGCACGTCGCGCACGAGAAGCGGTTGAACGTGCTCTCCGACAACCGCGCGTCCTGGAACAACTCCTCACCGAAGTCCGCCGCGGCCTTCGGCTCCGCTTCGCCGCCACACCCGGCCAGCACCCCCACGAGCAGCGCCGCCACACCCCCACGCAGGCCCCTCACGGCTGCCCCCGCAGCAGGCTCACCGAGTCCGGGAAGATGCCCATCTTCACCGTGGACACCACCGTGCCCTCCGCCAGGTCCACGACGTGCAACGTGCCCGGGCCAATGTGGTCCCCTTCGCAGACCGCCAGCCCGTGACGCTCGTCCGGCGTCAGCATGAACTGGTGCACGTTGAGACACCCCGCCTGCGACAGCTGCACCGTGCGCAGCACCGTGGACGTCGCCGCGTCGATGACCGCCACCGCGTCCTCCTGCTGATAGGGCAGGTACAGCGTGCGCCCGTCCCGCGTGAACGCACCGAACATGGGCGCGCCGCGCAGGTACACCGTGCGCTCCGGGTTCATCGTGCGCGTCCCGGGCTCCAGCACCTGCACCTGCTTGCTCGCCAGCGAGCTGACCCACACGTCCCCCGTCGTGGGCGACACCGTCAGCGCGTACGGCTGATGCCGCGGATTCACCGCCGTGCCCGAGCCCGCCGCCACCTTCACGCGCGTCACCGGCATGCCCGCCGCGGCCAGGTCCACCACCGCGACCTCGTCCGACCAGCAGGCCACGTACGCCGTGCGCTCATCCGCGGACAGGCGCACCGCGTGCGGCGCGGGGCACACCTTCACCCGCGCCTTCACCGCCATCGTCTCCGCGTCGAGGATGGCCAGGCGCGCGACCATGTCCTCCTCGGACCCGCCCTGCCGCGCCACGTCCGCGATGCGCAACAGGTCGAAGTGCGTCTGGTACAGCGTGCGCCCATCCGCGCTGACGATGACGTCCCCCGGGTTGCGGTCCACGCGCGCGGACGCCACCAGCCGGTTGTCCTTCGCGCTCAGCTTCAGGCAGTACCCATCCGCCGTGCCCGTGCCGTGCGCACCATGCGGCCCCGAGCCGCCACCCGGCACGTAGTTGGAGATGCCGACGTAGTAGAAGTCCCCAGCGGGCGACACCGCCGTGTGGTGCGGCCCCTCCAGCTCCACCGGGTTGAGCCCCACCGGCACGCGCGCCAGTTCGCCCCAGCCCGGCGTGCCCAGCCCGTCCATCTCCAGCAGGCTCATGGAGTCATCCAGGCTGTTGGTGACGACCAGCCGCCCGGCGGGCCCCGGCGGCGGCAGCGTCGTACCTCCCCGCGTCCACGGGGCTGGATCCGCGTACGTCAGCGCCGGCACCTCCAGCGCGCCCTCCGCCTTGAGCTCGCCGTCATTGCACGCCGCCAGCGCCAGCGCGCAAAGCCAGGCCGCACGCCTCACTTCTCCCTCCCCATCGTGAAGGGCACCGGCGCCCCCAGCGTGTAGGGGCCCTCCGTGATGCGGTTCTGCACCAGGTACGCGCTCTCCACCTGCACCGACAGCGCCTTGCCCGCCGCGTCCTTGACCGTCCGCCAGGAGCCATCATCCAGTTGCCACTGCAACTCCGATGTCAACACCTGCGCGATGGGACACTCGCGCCCCTGCGCGTAGACCTTCACCCAGTACAGGTCGCCCGTGTACGGCGGCAGGTGGGCCTCGGCGGTGGGCAGCACCCAATGGCCCAGCCACGCGAGCACCGAGCGCTTCGGCTCGCGCGGGTGGCCTTCCAGCAGGGGTGACGTGCGGCCCGGACGCTCCAGCGACGCGCGCAGCGGGGACGTCCACTGGAACAGCGGCGCGGCCTCGGACGGCCCGTACGTCTGGCCGGACTCTGGCGACACCAGCGTCACCGCCCGCGAGCTGTCCTGGGGCTGGTTCCTGGCATCCACCAACGTGCGCCACGCCTCGTCCGTGGCGCCGCCCGCGTACAGCGGCTCCTCGCACTCGGTGGCCTGGGTGTCGTCATCGCCGTTGCACGCGCTCAGGGCCAGCAGTGCGACGGCGGCGGTGCTCCACGGCAGGGACGTCTTCATCGGCTTCATGGGCATGGGTCCTCGCGCCGCCGGCCGCGACGCAACAAGGGAAGGAGCAACAGCGGAAGCAGCGTGCCCGCGGGCGCGGCGGCGCAGCCGGAGGACGGCTTCGGCTTCGGGTCCGCGGGAGTGCCCGCGTCCTCCACGGGCTTCACGCCAGCATCCGGCACGCCCGCGTCCGGAACACCGTCCGGGTAGAGCGGCGCGCCAATCGTCTCCGCGACCTGGGGCCAGCGCGACGGGCACAGCTCCCGCACGGGCGTGCCCACCGGGCACTGATGGCTGCCTTGAATCTGTTCCAGGCTGAAGAGCGGCTGCCAGGTGGTGCCTTCGTCATCGCTGCGCGCCAGCGACCAGTCATGGAGCCACGGCGAGCCGCAGCCGTAGAGGACCTCCCCCACGCGCGTCACGCACGCGTTGCCGGTGGGCAGCTCCAGCTTGGAGAAGGCCCCGCCCTCCTGGCTGCGGAAGAACGAATTGTACGTGGACACCCACGCGGTGCCGCCGTCCGCGGAGACGTCCATGTTGACGAAGACGTCGTCGATGCCGGCGCCCGTGCGAGCGGTGAAGGTGCGCCCGCCGTCCGTGCTGTGCAGGATGTGCGTGGCGCCCTGCGCGGACACGCGCGCCCAGACGCCGTGCGGCTCCACCGGATCCGTGGCCGTCACCACGAAGTCGAACGGGCGCACCAGGTCCGGGAACGTCTGGGGCAGCTCCTCCCAGGTCTCGCCCGCGTCGTCGCTGCGGAACAGGTACATGTGCTGCGTGTCCGACGCGGACACGTAGAGCGTGCGCGGATCCGCCGTCGACACGCGCACGGCGGAGAAGAGGACGCCCGCGCGCTGGAGCGCCAACGGCCGCCACGTCTCTCCGCCGTCCTCCGAACGGAACACCCCGTTCGTCGCCGTCGTGGAGCGGCCCGTGGCCACGTACATCACCGCGTCATCCGAGGGGTGCACGGCGAGCCCCGTCACCCAGGTGTCCTTGAACGCCGGGTGCGACGACCACGAACACGCGCCGTCCTTCGAGGACAAGAGCGCGTTGCCGGTGGCCGCCAGCAGCTCCCCTGTGCCGCGCCAGACGAAGGACTCCGGGCGCCAGCCGCCATACCCCATGGCATCCGGACACACCCAGCGCCACGTCCGCCCGCTGTCGCGCGAGATGACCGCGCCGAACGTGGCCCCCACGAAGTAGTCCTCCGGGTGGCCCTTCCTCAACGTGACGTTGGACGTCTCCGGCAGGCCCGCGTGCGCCCACGCCGCGCCCGTCCCCAGGAGGACGGCCACCGCGGCCATCCTCCAACCCCCCGTGATTCGTTGTTTTCGCATCCGGCGCTCCGGGGCAGGCCTCATGGCCCCCCCACGATAACGCCCGGCCCGCGCCTGGATAGCGGTGCGTGGAGCCTGCTCAGCAGCGGAGCAACCGCGCGCTCACGGCTCCTGTCACGGCTCCTGGGACGGCCGGTCCAGGATGGTGAGCGTGGCGACCCCCACGTTCGCCGTGAGGCCCGACGGTTGGACGCAGGCCGCCAGCGTGGTGAGGGTGGGCACGGCGGTGACCAGGCGCACCCCGTGGCCCGAGTGGCGCCCGGACCCGATGGTCCCCTCGGACGTGAAGACCCGCATGGCACCATCCGCACGAACCTCCACGCGGTCCAACCGCACGGAGGACTTCTCCCCGTTGGACCACATCACCGTAGCGATAGAGGCCCCGCCCGTGTTGCCGATGCACGTCGCGCGCTTCAGATGCAGCGTTTCCAACCCCACGGCCGTCATCACCACGCCGTCGTTGACGGGGCAGCCGTTGAACTGGAGCGACTCGCGCTGGACCGTGTCCCGGGGCGTCGTGAGCAGCAGGCCGGGACGGTAGGCCTGTTGGAGCGACCCCGAGCAGACCACCACCGGCGCCTCCCCCAGCGTCCGCGCCGCGTCCTTCATCGACGCCGGCAGCTCCGACTGGGCCAGCGCCTCCTCACCCCACACCGCGTCATCCGCCGGCTCCGCGTCCTCTTCCGCGCCCACGGCCGGCGCCTCGGCCTGCACCGGCGCCTCGGCCTGCACCGGGGCTTCCGCCTGCACCGGAGCTTCGGTGTGCGCCAGCGGCTCCGGCTCGTTGGCGCCGGCGGCTCCTGACGCGAGCAGCAACAGGCAGCCGCCCCGCGCAAGGAGGTTCAGCGCGCGGCGCGGGTGGGACGACTCCAGGACCTTGAGGGAACGGAAAGGAACGGGATGTGACGTCATGGGGGAAGACACCTTGGGTAGGAGTCCCTGGGGAAGGGATGCCAGAAGGTGGGGAATCCCTCTCACGCAAGACAGCCCCCCTGAAGCGCAGGGTGATTGCGGCCCCCAACCTCTCAGGTTCCGCGCATTCAATTCGCGCGGTGGACAGTGTGTTCACGGTGCGTTCAATGCCTGCCGCTTTTGCCCGCGCTGGCTGGCTTTCCCTGTTTCAGGATGCTACGGAATCAGGGTCCCGGACCCAGGCGTGGACTTCCTTTGTCCGCCAGGGCGTCCGGGGGGAACGACAAGGCCGTGACTCCAGACGATTCGAATGCGAGCGACGTGGCCGTGGGGCCTGGTTCCAGCGTCACGCGCGGGGTGTGGGCGCGGGTGATGAAGGGCGCGGTGGGTGAGGCGGTGCGAGCCTACGAGGCGATGGGCGCGGGGCACCGCGAGCGGGTGCTGGAGGAGGCGCTGGTGGTGCCCGCGGACACGCGCACCCGGCTGGTGGAGGTGCTGCGGCAGGCGCGCGACTTCGCGGGCGCGGCGCGGCTGTTGGAAGCGGATGGAGACGACGCGGGCGCGGCGCCGCTGTACGAACAGGCGGGAGCGCCGCTGCTGGCGGCGGAGGCGTGGCTGAGGGTGGGGGAGCAGGCCCGCGCGGCGGCGGCCTTCGAACGCGCGGGTTCGCTGGAGCAGGCGCTGTCGCTGTACCAGGTGGTGGGCGCGCGCGAGTCGCTGGCGCACCTGCTGGGCCGCATGCACCGGCCCATGGAGGCGGCCCAGGTGTTCCGGGTGCTGGGCAACGCGCACGCGGAGCTGGAGATGCTGCGCGCGGTGTCCGTGGACGACGCGCAGCGGCCAGAAGCGGTGCTGCGCATGTGCGAGCTGCTGGAAGCGGAGGGCGCGACGTGGCGCGCGCTGGTGCTGCTGGCGGACGGCATCAAGCACGCGACGGGGTCGGGGCTGCTGCTGCTCCAGGCGGAGCAGGCGCGGCTGCTCCAGCAGCTGGGGCTCGCGTCGGCGCCGGAGGGCGCGGCCGCGGCGGAGAAGGCGCCGCCGGTGGTGGATGGCTATGGCTATCTGAAAGCCATTCCCATCTTCGATGGTCTGTCTTTGGAAGACATGCGCGACCTCTACCGCCTGGCCCGGCCCATGCTGCTGCCGGCGGGGACGACGGTGCTGGAGAAGGGCGCGAAGGGCATGGGCCTGGTGGTGCTGCTGGAGGGCATGGTGAGCGTGTCCACCGGCCCGGGCCGGGACGCGCGCCAGCTCAACATGCTGGGGCCGGGCGCGTTCCTGGGGGAGATCTCCCTCATCCTCGACGGACCGGTGTCCGCGCACGTGCGCGCGCACACGGTGGTGCGCGCCCTGCGCGTCACGCGGACGGACTTCCAATACTTCCTGGAGACGCACGAGGCCGCGGCCCTGCGCATCTACCGCCTCTTCACGCAGAGCCTGGCGGAGCGCGTGCGGGATTTGAGCAGCTGAAACCACCCCGGGCGGCTGTCCCGGGAGGAAGACCGTTCCGGGTGTGACAAGGGACACCCCGCCAAGACCTCCGAACGGATGCGTGCGCCGCGCGGCTGGGTTACAGAGGCCCGCATGGCGGACTTTCCACACGCACGGTCCCTGAAGGCCCAGGCGGCGACGCTCGCCGCCGAGGGGAAGCTGGAAGCGGCGCTGGCCGGCTACCAGGACGCCCTGCGCGCGGAACCGGGAGACGCGGAGGTCCACCAGCGCGTCGCCGAGCTGCTCGAGTGGCTGGAGCGCACGCCGGAGGCCGCCCATGCCTACGACGACGCGGCGCTCGCCTGGACCCGCGCGGGAGGGCTCTTGCGCGCGGTGGCCGCCTCGGTGCTGTCGCGAGGCCTGCGCGGCGCCCGGCCGAAGACGGTGCGCACCCTGGCGGAGCGCTTCGCCCTGCCGCCCGGCGCGCTGGCCCCGACCTTCGCCTGGGTCTCCGACGGCAAGGACCCGGGCGTGCCCGTCCTGTCCGGCGTGGGGCGTGAAGCCTTCGTGGCGCTCGTGGAGGCGCTGGAGGTGCGCGCCTTCTGGCCGGGCCAGCGCGTGGTGGAGGAGGGACAGCCGGGCGATTCGATGTTCGCGTTGGTGGAGGGCCGCGTGGAGGTGGCGCGGCGGGTGGAGGGCAACGCGCGGCAGGTCGTCGCCACGCTGGGGCCGGGGGACTTCTTCGGCGAGGTGGCGCTGGTGTCGGAGGGGCCCAGGCTGGCCAGCGTGGAGGTGCGAGAGCGCTCCGTGCTGCTGGAGTTCAAGCGCCAGTCCCTGGCCCGCGTCAGCGCGGCGCACCCGGAGGTGGACGCGGCGGTGCACGCCTACTACCAGCGCCGGCTGGTGGACAACCTGCTGCGGACCAGCCCCCTGTTCACCAACCTGTCGCCCGCGCTGAAGCAGGCGATGTCGCGCGAGTTCGACCTGCGCGCCGTCCCCGCGGGTCAGGTGCTCCTCACGCAGGGGCAGCCGGGTGACGCCTTCTACCTGCTGCTCCGCGGTCAGGTGCAGCTGTCGCTGGAGCAGCCGGGCCGCATCGTGTTGCTGCCGGAGCTGCGCGAAGGCGACGTGTTCGGTGAAATCTCCCTGCTGTTGGACAAGCCCGTGTCCGCGACGGTGCGCACGAAGACGCCTTGCGTGGTGTTGCGCCTGGAGCGCGCCGCCTTCGAGCGGCACGTCGTGAGCCAGCCCGGCCTCAAGGGCCTGCTCATGCGCATGGGCACCGAGCGCCTCCAGCAGACCGCGAAGGCGCTGTTCGTCTGACGCGTCAGGCTTCCGCGTCCAGCTGCACGGGGTGCTCGCGCAGCCAGTCCTGCGCGCGGCGGATCCGCCAGGCGCCCTCCGCGCGGCCTTCCTTCTCCAGCAGCTGCCGGTACGGCTCCAGCTGCTCCGGCGTCCACGCGGGCAGGGCCTTCAGGTCCGCGAGCGCCACCATCTCCTCCGCGCTCCGTCCCCGGGCCTCCTGACGCGCGGTGAGCAGCGCCGCCAGCACCAGCCGCGCGGGCTCCGCCTCGAAGGCGATGGCCGCGTCGGTGAGCCACTCACGCGTGGGCTCGTCCGCCGCCGGGTCCTTGGCCCCCGCGCGCATCCGCTCCAGCATCCCTTCCAGGAACTCCGGGTCCACCGCGCCCTTCACCGCGCGCAACAGTCCGGCGATGACCTGCCGCCGGCCTTCGGGGTCCTTGGGCTGGGACTTCATCGCGCGCAGGGGCTCCCACAGCACGCAGGTGAGCCACAGCTCCTCTTCCGGGGAGAAGACGGACGGCGTGGCGGGGTCGCGCAGCTTCGCCTCCACCCGCTGCGCGCGCTCCTTCGCCTCGCGCGAGATGCGCTCCACCAGCGCGGGGTCCGCCTGCACGTGCTTCACCAGCGCGTCCAGCTCGCCGGCCTCCGCCTTGCGCAGGGCCTCCGCGGCCTCGGGCGTGAGGGCCTCCGGCTCCATGTCCGCGATGAGGGACTCGTACTTGCGCACCACCTCCGCGTGCTTCTGGCTCCACTCGCGGAACTGCACGTCGAAGACGACATCCAGCACCGGGTTGTCCTCCGGCCGCACCTTGCCCGTCTTCTTCGCCGCCGTGGCCAGCAGCGCGCCCACGCACAGCGCCCGCCGCTCCTCCGGCGTGCGCCCGCCCTTGGCCACCTGCGCGAGCAGCCCCGCGCCCAGCTTCTCCTGGAAGCTTCGCGTGCCCAGCTCCCGCACCACGCCCACGCGCAAGCTGTTGCGCGCCTGCATCGCGTCCAGGCCCTCCTGCGCGGCCAGCTTCGCGAGCGCCTGGCCCACGTGGTCGCTGAAGGCCTTGTCGTCGTAGCGCAGCCCCGGCTGGGCCCCCGCGGCCTGGAGCAGCACGCCCAGGTGCTCCAGCGCCTGCGACAGGCGGGACACGTCCGCGTCACCCAGCAGGGCCATGGCGCCCTCCAGGTCCTGCTTCAGCGGATGGGCGGGGGCGGTGGGAGGCGGCGCGGCTTTCGCGCGGTCCTCGGCGGCGTGACAGGCCTTGTACTTCTTCCCGCTGCCACAGGGGCACGGGTCATTGCGGCCGGGCTTGGAAGGGCTCACGGCCCGGCACCGTAAGCGAAAGCGCCCGGCCCTTCCATGAACGGAAGGAGCCGGGCGCCCCGGTGCTTCAGGAATTGCTCAGCGGGTTACTGGGGGTTGAAGCCCAGCGTCAGGCCGAACACGTGCGCGGAGCCGGAGTACGTGCCCGGGATGCCGGGGGCCGTGCTCTGCTTGTCCGACAGCGCGACGAACTGGTAGCCCAGGTCCGCGCGGAACGGCCGGAACTGGTAGCCCACGCCCACCGTCGCCTTGATGCGGTTGGCGTCCGGCAGGTCCGGCGTCAGCGTGTTGTTGGGGCTGGGGGACGGGTCGTACACGAGGCCCGCGCGCACCTGCAGGGCCTCCGTCACGCCGTACTCGGCGCCCAGCGAGTACTTCCACTTCGCGTGCCAGCGCTTGGGCAGCGGGTTGTCGATGGCCGGGTTCTCGAAGTGGATGGCCAGCTCCGCGAACGAAGACCAGTCCACCCAGCTCGCGTCGAACGCCACCAGCAGGTTGCTCAGCGGCCGGTACGCCAGGCCCGCCGTCACGGTGGACGGAAGGGTGACGTCCGCGCTCGCGGTCTGGTCCGACAGCCGGCTCTGGAACTCCACCGGGATGTTCTGGAAGTCCGCCTTGCCCTTGAACGCGATGTCGATGGCGCTGCGGTAGTGGAGGCCCAGGTCCAGGTTGTCCAGCAGCTTGGCCTGCACGCCCACGTTGAAGCCGGAGCCCCAGTCCGCGCCACCCAGGTGGATGGAGCCTTCGCTGTTCACGAAGTCCAGGCCACGCGTCAGCTCGATGGTGGCCCGCGCGATGTCCAGACCCGCGCCGAAGCGGAAGCGCGGGTGCAGCTCATACGCGAACGACGGGTTGATGTAGTACGTCGCCAGCGAGGACTCGTAGCCGCGGAAGCGGCCGCTGAAGCCCTCCTCCCAGCGGCTGCGCGCGCCGAAGGGCGTGTACACGCCCACGCCGAACGCCGCCTTCTCGAACGGCTTGTAGACGACGAACAGGTGCGGGGGAGGAGACAGCGTGGTGCGCTGCCCTTCCGCGTCCTGGCCCGGCCGCTGGAACGTGATGCTGGGAAGGATGCCCGTGTCGCCCAGCGTGATGTCCAGCGTCTTCACGCCGACCATGTTGGCCACGTTGTAATAGATGGAGGACGAGTCCTCCAGCCATGCCGTGGCGGCGCCGCCCGCGCCGGTGGCGCGCGCGCCCTGGGTGTCAATCTGGAAGCCCGCGGCCTGGCTGGTACCGGCCGCCAGAATCGCCACGAGGGAGAGTGTCTTTTTCATGGGTGTTTGATTCCTCTCTCAGTGGTTGCCGTTACTGCGCCACGGTGCCGGTCGCCAGGAAGCCGATGATCTGGTCCTGGGCCGCGTTGCGCACGGCCTCCGGAATCTGCGGGTTGTTGAGGAACGCGTGCCGACCGGCCGCCGGGATGGCGCCGATGGCGGCCTCGCCGAACATGTACGTGGCCACCGTGCGCGGAGCATCCGTGCGGTTCGCCGCGTTGATCATCGCCACGGTGTTCGCGTTCGGGATGACCGCGTCGCCCTCGATGTACTGGATGAACGTGCGGTGCACCGCGGGGTCCGTGCCGGCCGCCGCGTTGTTGTCCAGCAGGTAGGCGTAGTTGCGAGCATCCGCCGGGTCCAGGATGGTGCCCGCCAGGCTGATGAACGTGTCGAACGCCGGGGTGCCCGGGTTGACGCCCGCGGAGGCCAGCTGGCCCAGGAACGCGGTGCGCTGCGCCGCGAAGGCGGGCGAGGTCAGCAGCACGCCGGTCAGGTTGCCACCGGCCACGTTGAGCACCGAGCGGCGCACGCGCGGGGACACCCCGGTGGACATGGTGCCCAGGATGCCGCCGAGGCTCTGGCCCACGTAGTCCACCTGGGCCGCGTTCAGCTTCACGGCCGCGTTCAGCTCCGTGCCGGCCAGCACGCGCAGCAGCTGGCTGAAGTCCACCACGTGGTGGCGGAAGTTGTCGCGCGTGGTGAACAGGTTGCCCAGGTTCAGGAAGTTCCAGCCAGAGATGGCCGGGATGCCCTGGCTGTTGCGGGTGAAGTCACCGCCCTCGCACTTGTTGTCGGCCATGCACTGGCCCTGCGACGGGGAGACGATGTTGGAGCAGTACACGTCCGCCGGCACGCCCGCGGGGAGCGTCGCGGCGCTGCAGTCCGCGCGGCCCGCCTCCGTGCGCGCCACGCAGCGGCCGTAGGACAGGCTCGCGGGGTTGCTCTCGCAACGCTGGGTGGACGGGTTGGCGCACGCGCCGTCGTCGCCCACCGTGCCCGTGGTGCCCAGCACCGTGGCGGAGCCCACGCAGCTGGTGCGCTCACCGTGGTAGACGGCGTCCATCGCGACCACCGCGTAGCCCGCGCCGGTCAGCTTGTTGGCCACGCCGAGCACCGAGGTGCGGTTGCTGGTCAGGCCGTGGCCGAACACCAGCACCGGCCAGCCCGAGGAGGGCGCCTCGCCGGTCGGCACGAACAGCATGAACGGGTAGCGGGTGGGGCGCGGCGCGCCGGGGTTCAGCGTGCCGAACGGGCCCGTGAGCAGCCACGGCGTGTTGGCCCGCACCTCGTAGACCGAGTCGATATTGGTGGTCGCGAACCCGGCACCGGCCATCGCCGACTTCACCTGCGACGTGATGGGGAAGATGGACGTGGGCGCCGTGGGCGTCCCGTACACGCCGCCGGGCAGCGCGTACAGCTGCTGCAGGACGGACGTGGTGCTCTGGGTGGTGAACGTCCAGCCCAGGGCGACCTTGGAGCGCGGCAGGCCGGCGGCGGCCAGCGCGTCGAAGTACGGCTTGTGGGCCGCGCGCACGGGCTCCAGCGCCTGCGCGAGCGAGTCCGGCACGGAGGAGATGGTGCTCTTGCCGTTGGCGAACACCGGGTTCGCCAGGCGCATCAGCGCGAACGCCGTGGCCGGGGCGACGTTGCGGCCGCGCGAGTCCTTCAGGTCCGTGGTCAGCGCCGCGCCGTACTGGGTTTCGCCATCCAGCGGCGCCTTCGGGACGATCTGCAGCTGCTGGGGCACGGCGACGACGCCGGCGGTGCCCACGCTGGTGCCGCAGTCACCGGTGTTGTTCACCAGGCAGGGCGTCACGTCCGGCTTGGTGCCCTTGTCCAGGTTGGACAGCTTGAAGAACTTCACGCCCGCGGCCAGGGACGCCGGATCCACCTTGGGGGCCGGACCGTCCGCCGCCTCGCGGAACATGGTGCCGTCCAGCACGCCCTGCGCATCGCCGTTCTCCGTCACGATGGCGCCCGTGGTGGAGAAGCCGTCCAGGGTGTTGAGGCCCGTGAACAGGTCCTGCTGCAGGCCCGGCGTCGTCGGGACGGGGAAGTTCAGGTGCGCCGCCGCGGTGGCGGTCTTCGGCACGCGCAGCAGGTCGTTGGGGAAGGGGATGATGGTGGGAACGCGCGCGGTGGCCGCCAGGTTGATGGTGGCCTCCGGCTGGTTCACGACGCTGAAGGTCCAGATGAGGACGATGTCCTCACGCTTGAACCCCTGCGGCTTCAGGGCCTTGTTGAAGACGTCCGCGTAGCCCCGGCGCAGCTGCTCCAGCTGCAGGGCGCTGGCGGTCTGGTCCGCCAGGCGCTTGGCGGGGTCCGTCTCCGCGGAGGGGATGATCTCCGTGGCCGGGCCGCAGTCCGGCGAGGTCAGGTCCTCGCAGGTGACCAGCGACTTGTCGGAGTTGATGAAGGCCCACGTGGCGGACCCGATGACCGGGTGGCCCGCGGTCGTCTTCAGGCCGTTCTCACCGCCGACGAGCGCCACCGCGTAGCGGGCGCCCTTCGGCCACGCCGGCAGGCCCGTGTTGATGTCCACGGGGGGGATGATGTTGATGAGGTCCGTGTCCTCGTTGTACGCGATGGTCGGCGTGACCGGCTTCGTCGCCAGCGGCGTGCCCGCGTACAGGTCGATGAAGAGGACCGTCTTCGAGTTCACCGTGAACGCGTCCAGGTCCTTCACCTTGGTGTTCGCGATCGCGGACGTCGGGAAGCCGTTGAGCGAGTTCAGGTAGTCGCGCGTGAACTCCTGCTCCGCCGCGGACGCCGCCGGATTGATGGGCGCCTGCACCAGCTTCGTGACCTGATTGATGGCAAGGTCGTTGGGAGAGGGAACCACGGCGGGCGACGCCGAAGGGTCGAACTCCGCGAGGCCGACGTTCGTATTCGGAGCCTCCTGCTCGATTTCCGGCGTGCAGGCAACGGCTCCCAGGGCCATGGCCCCAAGGAACAGCGATTTCTTCATGGTGGGATTCCCCTCCAGCCCAAGGTGAACTGCTGGAAACACGTCAGTGAGTAGCACGCCGTTACCCGGTCACAAAGTGAGAGGGATTGACGCGGCGAGTCAGGTATGGGGTTCCCACGCGTGCACGCGGGTGGACGTCTCACGCGGCGTGCGCGGGAGAGGGGCGTGACGCGCGGAGGAACGCGGCTACGCTGCCGCCCCATGAAACGACTGCTGACTGTGTTGGCGATGACCGTGGCGATGAGCGCGAGCGCGGAGGAGGCCGGAGGCCTGACGTGGAGTGCGCCTCCGGAGTGGGCTGCCCAGCCTCCGCGGCCGATGCGCGCCGCGACCTACAAGGTGCCCGCGGCGAAGGGAGACGCGGAAGACGCGGAACTGGCTGTCTTCTACTTCGGGCAGGGGCAGGGCGGCGCGGTGGACGCGAACGTGAAGCGCTGGGTGGCGCAGTTCCAGAAGCCCGACGGCAAGCCCCTGGAGGACAAGGACGCGAAGACGAAGCAGGAGAAGGTGAACGGGCTGCCCGTCACCACGGTGGAGGTGAAGGGCACGTACGCGGGCGGTGGACCCATGATGGGGCCCGCCACGCCCAAGACGAACTTCAAGCTGCGCGGCGCCATCGTGGAGGGGCCGGAGGGCGCCATCTTCTACAAGCTCACCGGGCCGGAGAAGACGGTGAACGGCGCGGAGAAGGGCTTCCGGAAGATGGTGGAGTCGGTGAAGCCCGCGGCGAAGAAGTAGGGCGGGCAGGCGGATCCGCCCAGGGGCTCCGGAGAAAGGCTCCGGGGCTCCCGGAGGCCGTCGCGGACGTCGGCAAGCGGATTGCTAAGGCCTTCCGGCACACGGCGCCCGAACGCCGAGCACCGGAGGCCTCACGTGTCGATGTGCCGCAGCCCTGAGTTCCAGAACCTCGTCTCCCACGCCATCACCCTGTTCCCGGAGGACACCGTCCTGGGAGCGCTCCAGCAGATGTACCGCCACGGCGTGCACCTGCTGCCCGTGGTGGAGGGGCGTGGCGGCGACCTGTTGGGCGAGGTGACCGAGGACGAACTGCACCGCGTGGCCCGCCGCCGTCCGCTGGCCCGGCTGGCTGAAATTCTGACCGTCAAGGCGCTGGCGGCGCCGGAAGAAACGACCGTGGAGACCGCCGCTCCGCTGCGGCTGGCGGCCTCCAGCGGCTGGCTGCACTGAAGGGCACGCGGTGCCCATCCGTCCCGGGGGAGGGGAAGCCCGGTGGCCCGTCCGCCTGACCGCTGGTGGACACCCGCCCTTGCCGAATGGGCCGGCAGCCAACACCTGCTCGTGTGACTGGCGGCTGTCTGACGACTCGTACTGGCGGGCGGGCTGCAATCCCGGAAGGAGGTCAACAGCCTGTTGGCGGTGCCCCCGGCTTTTCGTCGAGGGCGAGGAGGCGGGTCATGAAGGCAGTGGCGATCATCCTGGCGGCGGGCAAGGCCCGGCGGATGTCCCACCCCAAGGCGCTCATCGAGCACGAAGGGGGCAAGAGCTTCCTTCAGTCGCTGGCGTCCACCTTCGGGAAGGCGGGGTGCGGGGTGCTGGGCGTGGTGGGCAGTGACGAGGCCGCGGTGCGCGAACAGCACCCGAGCCTGGAACTGGTGACGAGCAGGGACTGGGAGAAGAGCCTGCTGGCGTCGGTGAAGGCCGGGTTGGAGGCGGCCATGGCCGAGGACGCGGACGTGATGCTCCTGCACCCGGTGGACATGCCGGCGCTGCGGGTCACCACCGTCAAGTCCATGCTCAAGGACATGGAGCGCGGCGGCACGGAGGGCGTCATGGCCATCCGGCCGGAGTACGACAACGCCACGGGCTGGCCGGTGGTGCTGTCCAGGGGCGCGGCGCGCAAGCTGTTCGAGGCGGAGGGCGAGGACCTGGAGGCGGCGCTCAAGGTGATCAATCCGCGCCGCCTGAACGTGAAGGACCCTGGCGTCATCGTGAACGTCAACACGCCGGAGATCTACGGGCGCGTCTTCAGCACGGAGGTGAAGCTGGCCCCGCCGCCCAAGCGGCGCATGAAGCGCGCGGGCACGTCCAACGGCGCCGGGACGGAGACCACGCCGACGTCCTACGCGGCGTCGTCGGAGGAGTAGCCCCCGACGCGAAAGCTCCCGGGGGCGCGCGGCACGAAGCACCCCGGGAGTTTTTACTTCAGCCTTCCGGCCTTCAGAACGACAGGCCCAGGCCCAGGTAGGGACCGGAGAAGAGGTCCGCGTGCTCCACGCCGTCCAGGTGGCCGCCGTCGTTGAGGTACAGGGTGCGCCAGCCGCCGCGCAGGTTGAGGGCGCCCAGGTGCAGCGCGAGCCCGGCCTGCATGTCCACCTGGCGGTGCGGGAAGGGCACCACCTGGATGCGCGCCTCCACGTCGAAGGGAGACGGGCCGATGCACGCCTCCAGCGACGCGGCGAGGCTGGGGCCCACGAAGATGGCGTCCGGGGCGTGCGCGCTGGCGATGCCGGCCTCCATGCGGAAGCGGCCGCGCTCGGTGGACCACGGTGAGAGGGTCAGGTGCGCGTCCAGCAGCGTCAGCCGGTCCGTGTCGTCCGAGCCGTCGTCCGCGTTCAGCGCGATGCCGCTGACGCGCGCGTCCATGCCCCAGCGCTGGCCGTCCAGGGCCATGAAGAGGTCCAGCGCGCCGCCGGTGTCGCCAAAGCTGTCGCCCTGCACGTTCAGGTGCACCAGCGGCGCGGGCCTGGGCGCGCGGGCGCCCCGGGGCACCTCCGCGCGAGCACGGCGGTGGTAGCTGGACGGGCCGCTGATGAAGAGGACGTCGAACCAGCCCACGCCGATGCCGGAGGAGCGCACGCTGGAGCGCACCGGCGCGTCCGAGGCGCGGCGGCCCACCGGGGTGGCGTGGTGCTCCTTCCTGCCGTCGTCCTTGTCGTCGGAGTCCTTCGAGTCGGAGGTGTTCGGCTTGGAGCGCTTGCCGAAGCGGGCCTCGGCGGGCGCTGACCCCAGCAGGACGGCGACAGCGAGCGCGGCACACAGCGTCTTCCAGAAGCCCACGGCGACCCCTCCTCTTCTTCATGGGCCCACGGGATGGGCCGCGGCATGTGGACGCCTGCTCGCTCGGAATATTCAACCCTCATCACCCCAGGTGAAACCAGGGTCCCCGGGGTGGGGGACGGTGTCCGGAAGGGGGCATGTGCACCCCCGGACACGCGGGCGTCCTAGAAGACGAAGCCGGCGCCCGCGTAGGGGCCCACGAAGCGGTCCACGTGCTGGACGCCATCCACCTGGCCCGCGTCGTCCAGGATGAGCCCGCGCACGCCGCCGCGCAGGTTGAGGGCGCCCAGGTGCAGCGCCACGCCCGCGCTCGCGTCCAGTTGCCGGTAGGTGCCGGCGGTGCCCTGCACGCGCGCCTCCAGGTCCAGCGGGCCCACCACGCAGACCTCCATGGACGTGGCCAGACTGGGGCCCACGAAGAGGACGTCCGGCGCGTGGGCGGTGGAGAGGCCGCCCTCCACGCGCCAGCGCACGCGGTCGGTGGAGACGGGGGCCCAGGTGACGTGCATGGACACCAGGCGGATTTCGTCCGTGCCGTTCGTGCCGTCGTCGGTGGGCAGCGTCAGCTGCGTGCCCTGCACGTCGAAGCCCAGCTCCTCGCCCTCGATGCCCAGGAAGACGTCACCAGCGGTGCCGCCGCCCATGGCGCCGACGTTGAGGCCCATGCGCAGCTGGAGCGGCTGGACGGCGCGCTGCTCCCGGACGGCCATGTCCACGGGCTGCGCGTCGGAGGCTTCCACGGCGACGGTGAGCAGCTCCGCGGCCGCCACGACGGCGTCACCGTAGATGCGCGCGGAGTACGACGGGCGGCTGCGCGCGGGCGCGGTGTAGCAGCAGTCGTCGTCGCGCGAGGGCGCCGGGCGGCTGGGGGCTTCGCGCCGGGACTGAATGGGCGTCGCGGCGTGGACCTTCTTGGAGTCCTTGTCGTCGTCCTTCTTGCTGTCGGAGGTGCCAGACGCCTTCTTGCCGAAGCGGGCCTCGGCGGCGGGCGCGGCCAGGAGCAGGCCGGCGGCGAAGGTGGCGCACAGCGCGGGGCGGAAGGTGGACACGGGAGGCTCCGGGGCAGGGGCGGGGAGAAGCCCCTGCTTCCTCGACGTGGAGCCCGGCGGTTCTATTCACTGGCGTCAGCGCTGCGCCGTCTTCTTCGCCTTGGCCTTCGCCTGACGCTTCGAGGGCCGTGACGGCGGCTCCGTGCGGGCCACGGCCGCGCTCTCCGGCGTCACCGGCGTGGGGGACAGCCGCAGCGTGACGCGCCGGTTGCTGGCGCGGTGGGGCGGGCTGTCGTTGGGAACCCGCGGCCGGTACGCGGCGTGGCCCGTGGCGCTCAGGCGCTCCGGGGCCAGTCCCTCGCGCTCGCCCAGCTGGCGCACCACCGCCACGGCCCGCGCGGCGGACAGCTCCCACGCGGTGGTGGTGGGACTGCCGGGCGCGGCGGGGAGCACCTCGTCGGTGTGGGCCTCCACCGCCACGCGGTGGTCGGCGAGCGGACCCCGGAACACGGCCGCGGCCTGCTTCAACACGGCGGCGCCCTCCGGCGTGAGCGCCGTGCCCGCGGGCGCGAAGAGGATCCGCTCGGACACCTCCACGCTCAGGGTGTCGTCCTCCAGGGACAGGGTCACGTCGCCCGCCTTGAGCGGGTCCTTCAGCGACCGGCCCAGGGCCTCGAGCGCGGCCTCGCGCCGGGTGTGCTGCGCCTCCGCGTTCTTCGCCTGGAGCTCCGCCGCGGCGCCGCTCCACTCCTGCGCCTGCTGCTGCCGCTCCAGCGCGCGCAGCCTCCGCTCCATGGCCTGCCGCACCGTCTGCAATTGCGCGACGTGGGCCTCGGACTCGGTGGCTTCGCGCTCCAGCTGCGCGCTGTGGGCCTCCAGCGCCTGGAACGAGCGCGAGCCCAGCCACGCGCCCGTGGAGGCCACCACCGCCGCGACGGCGAGCAGCCCCCAGGGCAGCCACCGCCAGCGTCCGAGCGCTGCTTCGGTCCGCGCGTCGTCCATGGCCCTGAAGGGTAATGGCCCTCCGGGGGTGGGCGGCAAGGTGGGCGCCGTGCGACACCGCCCGCCTGCTCCAGCCTCATGCCGCCCCGGACGGTTTCTTCCACCGGGGCAGGTGCAGCACGAAGCGCGAACCGGGCCCGCCCTCCAGAGGCGCCTCCACGAACAGGTCGCCGCCGTGCGCGCGGGCGAGCTGCCGGGAGATGTAGAGGCCCAGGCCCAGGCTGGCGCGCGCGTGTTCGCCGGTGTTGCGCGCGAAGCGCTCGAAGATGCGCTCGCGCGCCTCCGGGGGGATGCCGGGGCCCCAGTCCCGCACGGCGATGACGGCCTTGTCGCCGGCGCGCTCCACGTACAGCTCCACGGGCAGGCCCGGCGCGTACTTCATCGCGTTGGTGAGCAGGTTCATCAGCACCTGCTCCACGCGCGGCCGGTCCGCCAGCGCCACCACCGGCTGGTCCGCGTGCACCACCGCCACGCAGCCCGCGGTGGCCAGCGCCTCCTCCATCCGTGCCACCAGCGCGTGCACCAGCGAGGACAGCTCCACCGCGCCCAGCTCCAGCGCCATCTGCCCCGTGCCCAGCCGCGCCACGTCGAACAGGTGCGCCACCAGCCGCGTCAGCCGGTCCGCCTGCCTGAGCGCCCCCGAGAGCCCCTGGCCCAGCCGCTCGGATTCATCCGACGGCAACTTGTCCACCGTGCGCTGCAATGACGACAGCTGCAGGTGCAGCGCGGACAGGGGCGTGCGCAGCTCGTGTGTCGCCACCGCCACGAACTCGTCGCGCGCGGCCACGGCCTGCTCCGCCTGCCGGTACAGCCGCGCGTTGTCCACCGCCAGCGCCGCGCGCCAGGCCAGGTCCTCCAGCTGCGACAGGTCCCGCGTGTTGAAGCGCCGCGTGGGGGAACACGTCGCCGCGCTCACGATGCCCAGCGTGCGCCCGCGCGCCCTCAGCGGGACGATCATCACCGAGCGCGGGCTCAGCCCGTCCAGGACGTCCCGGTGTGCGTCGTTGACGGCGAAGGCGCGCATGGCGGCCTCGTCCACCTCGGCCACCAGCTCCGAGCGCCCCGTCTCCAGCACCCGGCGCAGCAAGGTGTGGGCGCCCGGGGGCGGCGCGTAGGGCATGGACTTCTCCAGCTGGGCCTGGAGCACGTCGTCGCGGGCGCGGCGCTCCACGCGCTCCAGGTGCTGGCCGTCCTCGCCCAGCATGTCCACCAGGCAGTAGTCCGCCAGCTGCGCCACCACCAGCTCCGCCACGTTGCGCACGGTGGTGCGCCAGTCCAGGGACATGGCCAGCTGGGTGGTCGCCTCCGTGAGGAAGCGCAGGTGGTCCTCCATGCGGCGCTGCTCGGTGATTTCGCGCACCACGCCGCCCACGCCCAGGAGCTCCGTGCCGGAGCGCACGGGGAAGTACGTGGCCAGGAAGGTGCGCGGCTCCGGGCCCGCGACGTACTCCACCGGGTCGTCCACCACGGCCTCCTCCGACTCCAGCACCTCGCGCAGCAGGTCCTCGATGGGGCCGCCCGCGGGGCCCATCAGCTCGCGGGGCGTGAGGCCCAGGTGCTTCTCCAGGGGGATGCCGTTGTTCTGCGCGACGACCTTGTTGAGCCGCACGTAGCGCAGGTCCTGGTTCACGAAGCCCATGCCCACCGGCGACGCGGCGAAGAAGGCCTCCAGCATGGCCGCGGACGCGTCGCGCTCGCGCAGGGCCTCGCGGGCCTCGCGGTACAGCCGGGCGCTCTCCACCGCCAGCGCGGCCCGGCGCGCGAACTCCGTGGCGTACCCCAGGTCGCGCTTCGTGTAGCGGCGCGCGGGGGACGCGGAGACCAGGTTGATGATGCCGAAGCGCCGCCGTCCCACCGCCAGGGGCAGGAGCATGGAGGAGCGCGGCGCCAGCGTCTCCAGCAGCCGGCGGTGTTCGGGCGAGCGGGACACCGCGTCCAGCCACTCGGGCGTGATGTCGGCGATGAGCACGGGCTTGCCCCGCGTGAACACCTGGGAGAGCGGCGAGCCCGAACCGGCCAGCGGCGGGAAGGTCAGCGTCTGGTCGAGCAGCGCCTGCCGCCGGGGGTCCTTCGCGCTGAGCGCGAGCCGGTGCAGCGCGCCGTCGGGGCCCAGCACGTCCACCATGCAGTAGTCCGCCCACTCCAGCGTGGCCAGCCGCGCCACGGCCTTGAGCGTCGTCTCCCAGTCCAGGGATTCGGCGAGCAGCCGGCTCGCCTCGCTGACGAAGAACTCCGCGCGCTCGGTGGACTTGCGCTCGGTGATGTCCACGTTGATGTTCACCGCGCCCACGAGCCGGCCCTCGCCCGAGTACAGCGGCGCCGAGGAGTTGAGGATGGTGCGGCGCGCGCCGTCCTTCCCGACGATGTCCACCTCCTCGTTGGAGACGGTCTGCCGGCTCTTCAGCGTGCGCGCCACGGCCCACTCTTCTCCGCGCAGCCGCTTGCCGGTGCCGGGCCAGTACGCCTCGAAGCCGCCGTAGCGCTCCAGGTGCATCCCCGCCAGCGCGGCCTGTCCCCACAGCGCGCTCGCAGCGGCATTGGCCGCGAGCAGGCGGCCGGCCGTGTCCACGATGACGACCCCCACGGGCAGGAGCTGCAGCACCGTGCGCAGCCACTCCTGTGGCACGGGCGTGGACTCCGCGAGAAAGGTGCCAGTCGGCTCGGACATGGGCGCGGAGCCCCCCTCCCCCGCGGGAGGTCTTAGGGTGGGGGCGGCGGGGGACCGGGACCACCCGACCCGGGTTGGAGCAGGCTTTCCGGGAGTTGGCACCCGCCTCCGCCCGGAGGCAGGGCAGGGGGCTTGATTCGGAGCGGCCAACGGGGCGTCATTCGGGGCTTTCGTTCACGGCCGTGTCAGACGGCCGGGCTTCAAGGACCGGTGGATGGCGATCGCGTGCGTGGTGCTGGACTTCGATGGGACCTTCACGGACGTGCTGGCGGAGGGCGAGCCCTTCCTGCGGCACTTCCAGGACGCGCTGTACGGGGTGCTGGGACAGGACGCGTCCCAGGCGTGGGCGGAGGAGGTCGCCGCGCTGCATGAGGGCGTGGACCAGTACGGCTGGGAGGTGGCGGGGCGCATCGTCGCGCCGGCCACCGCGGACCCCTACCTGACGGCCACCTGCACCGCGCACCGGCTGCTCAAGCGCTTCGGCAAGGGCGATGACGAAGCGGTGCGCACGGACACGGTGCAGACGCTGTACCGGGACGCGTACGGGCACTCGGCCACGGCGTTCAAGGCGGAGGCCAAGGAGGTGCTGGAGGCGCTGCTCGCCACGGGGCTGCCCGTGTCGGTGGTGACGAACGCGCACACGGAGCTGGTGGAGGCCAAGCTGGACAAGCTGGCGCCGAAGGGCCGCGAGCGGCTGAAGGTCTTCGGCGACGCGCGCAAGTTCCAGCTGGAGGACACGCAGCCGAAGGACGCCCGCTTCGACGCGCTGCCAGAGGCGCTCCACCTGGACGGCGTGCTGGGCCGGCCGGTGTACCTCAAGCGCGGGCGCTACTTCTCCGCGCTCAAGCGCATCTGGGACGCCACGCACACGGGCCCGGAGTCCACGCTGGTCGCGGGCGACATCTTCGAGCTGGACCTGGCGATGCCCGCGGCGCTGGGCGCGCACGTGCAACTGGTGGAGCGCGCCAACGTGATGCCCTACGAGCGCGCCGCGGTGGCGCGCCTGGGCGCGCGTGGCAGCGCGGACAAGAGCCTGCGCGCCATCCTGCCCCGGCTGCGCTGAAGCGGCGGCACTGGACCCACGGGCAAACGAAAAGCCCCGCCTCCCGGCTGAAGGGAGGGCGGGGCTGTCCGCACTGCACCGCGCGTGGGGCGCGAAACTAGACCTTGGCGCCCGGGGTCGCCTGGAACAGGTCGTTGAACTCGGTGAGGGCCTTGTTGATGTTCGCCTTGATGTCGGCGGTCAGCTCGCGCTTGGCGACCAGGTCCTGGACGATGTTCGGGTACTTGCTGTCCACGAACTCCAGCATCTCCTTCATCCAGCGGACCACGTCACCCACCGGCACCTGGCGGATCCACCCGCGCTTGCCGGCGTCGTCCTTGTTCGTCGCGGCGTAGATCTGGATGACCTGACGCTCGACGGACAGGGGCTCGTACTGGCCCTGCTTGAGCAGCTCCACCATGCGGGCGCCGCGCGCCAGCGTCTCCTGCGTGGCCTTGTCCAGGTCGGAGCCGAACTGCGCGAAGGCGGCCAGTTCGCGGTACTGCGCCAGCTCCAGCTTCATGGAGCCCGCGACCTGCTTCATGGCCTTGATCTGCGCCGCGGAACCCACGCGCGACACGGAGAGGCCCACGTTGATGGCCGGGCGGACGCCGGAGAAGAACAGGTCCGTCTCCAGGAAGATCTGCCCGTCGGTGATGGAGATGACGTTCGTCGGGATGTAGGCGGACACGTCACCCGCCTGCGTCTCGATGATGGGGAGCGCCGTGAGGGAGCCCGCGCCCTCCTCGTCGGACAGCTTGGCGGCGCGCTCCAGCAGGCGGCTGTGGATGTAGAACACGTCGCCGGGGTACGCCTCGCGGCCCGGCGGGCGGCGCAGGAGCAGGGACAGCTGGCGGTACGCCACGGCCTGCTTGGAGAGGTCGTCGTACACGATGAGGCCGTGCATCTTGTTGTCGCGGAAGTACTCGCCGATGGCGACGCCCGCGTACGGCGCGAAGTACTGCATGGGCGCCGGGTCGGACGCGTTCGCCGCGACCACCACCGTGTACTCCATGGCGCCGTAGCGGGTCAGCTTCTCCACCACCTGCGCGACGGTGGACTGCTTCTGCCCGATGGCGACGTAGATGCAGTAAACGCCCAGGCCCTTCTGGTTGATGATGGCGTCGATGGCGACGGCCGTCTTGCCCGTCTGGCGGTCACCGATGATGAGCTCGCGCTGACCGCGGCCCACCGGCACCAGCGCGTCCAGCGCCTTGATGCCCGTCTGCAGGGGCTCGTGCACGGACTTGCGCTTCACGATGCCGGGCGCCTTCACCTCCAGGCGGCGCTGCTCGGTGGACTCGACGGGGCCCTTGCCGTCCACCGGCTGGCCCAGCGCGTTCACCACGCGGCCCAGCAGGCCCTTGCCCACCGGCACGGAGGCAATCTGCCCGGTGCGCTTCACGACATCGCCTTCGCGGATGTCCTTGAAGTCACCCATGATGGCGATGCCGACGTTGTCCTCTTCCAGGTTGAGGACCAGGCCCTGCACGCCGTTGGAGAACTCCACCAGCTCGCCGGCGAGCGCGCCCTCCAGGCCGTACACGCGGGCGATACCGTCGCCCACGGACAGCACGGTGCCGGTCTCGGCGACGGTGACCTTCTTGCCGTAGTCCTTGATCTGCTCCCGGATGATTCTGCTGATCTCGTCGGCGCGGATTTCCATGGGCGTCTAGCGTCCTTGCGGAGGGGGCGGCCTGGAGGAACGGGGTGGGCCGCCACGAATCTTGATGTACCGGGTGGCCCCCTATCACGGCCGCCGGTCCCATCGCAACGCACCACGCACCCGGCGCTTCCCCCAGCCCCACACCCCTTTATCGCGGACGTAAGCCCGCGCTCCGGGAC
>NZ_RAWE01000117.1 GCF_003611695.1 Corallococcus carmarthensis
CCCCTCCCGCCGCCGCCTGTGCGAGGGGCCCCGCCCTGGCCTCCCGCGCGCCCCTCACCGCGAAGGACAGCCTGCCCCGCGAGCTGCTCGCCACCCTGTGCGAGCGATGTGCGCCCGCTGACAATCCCTGCGGCCAGGCCGTGACGCGCGCGTTGCAGGAGGCCTCGCGGCGGCAGAACCCGGCATTGCAGGAGGCAAGCTGGAGCCTGGAGCACGCGGGGCCCGCCCTGGGCGCGGCCTGCCAGGAGCTCGTGCGCCAGGCCGTGGGGCCCGCGGCCGTGACGGGGCCGGAGGTGGAGCCGCAGTTGCTGGCGCTCGCGGAGGCCCTGGCGCCCACGTGCGTGAAGACGGGCCAGTTGCCTGCCCCGCTGCTGAACGCGGCGGCGGTGCAGCAGGGCTCGCGGGCGCCCCAGCTGGCGACGCTGCACACGGGGCGCGCGGTGGAGACCCGGCCCATCGAACCGGATCAGCCGACGGGGGCGGGAGACGCGTTCCGGGCGTTCGACCGGGACGAGCTGTCAGGGGTGAAGCTGCCCATGGCGGGCACGGGCTCGGACGGAGCGCTGCGGCTGGGCTACGCGCCGGCGCTGAAGTACGCGGTGTCCTTCCAGGTGCGGGCCACGGGACCGGGCTCGCTGCGGGCACACGTTCGCGCGCCGGACGGCGTGGGGCACCCGGGGCCAGAAGGGACGGGCTTCTTCGTGGATCCCACCGTCTGCCGCTTCCAAGGCACTGGCAGGTGGGAGATCTGCAAGCCCGCGGCCCCCCTGCTCGACGTGGACGCGGTGAGCGTCCTTCCGGAGCGGCCAGGGGTGGAGCTGAAGGAGCTGGAGATCATCGGCGCCCGGTAGCGCGGGCGCCATGACGCACGCGGCGCCGGAGAAGGTCCGACGTCGCCCGCGTGGGTCTCAGGCGATGAGGCCGCGCTCGCGAGCCTGACGGAAGATGGGCGCCGCGTCCCGCTTCAGGGCGGTGGAGACGTCCTTGACGATGGCGTCCGCCGACTTGGCGACCGACAGATAGTTGTCGAACGTGCGCGTGAGGATGAGCACGCCCGAGATGATGACTCGCTGGAGGTTGTGCTGCAGGTCCGTGCCCTCGTAAACGAGCCAGGACTGCTCACAGTAGCGGCGGCCCTCGGCGACCATCTGGTTCAGGTGCGCGCGCTCGGTCGCGTCGGGAACCTTCGCCTTGGGGCTGATGGACGCGATGTAGAGCACGTTCGTTCCCAGCCGCTGCGTCGCCTCCTCCATCTGCGCCATGATGGCCTGGACGTCGTCCTTCGTTGGCGGGTTGTGCCAGCGCGAGAACAGGACGCGATCGATGAGTTCGGATTGGTACGTGGCAGACACGAATCCTCCGGGAGGCGAACGCTGATGACGACGCGGGCCGCTTCGTCGGCACGGCCCGCGCCGCAGGGCGGAATCTGTACCAGGATCGCAGAGGCGGTTGAAGAGTAGCGGACACACGCATGCACCTTTGGCGCGCCTGTGTGCCAGCCACGCTGTGAGGATGCAGTGCAGTTGGACAACTGCACCTGGGTCGCAACCGACACGCCGGGCATTTCTGGGAGTTCAGGGCACCGTCGGGCGTGCGCGGGAGGCCAGCACGGCCTTCACATCGTCCAGCGTCAACCCCAGGGAACGCACCGCGACGAGCACGTGGAAGAGCACGTCGGCGGCCTCTTCGGCGGCCCGGTGCGTGTCCGCGTCCGCGCAGGCGGTGACGAGCTCCGCGGCCTCCTCGCCCAGCTTCTTCAGGCGCAGGTTCCGGTCGTCCAGCAGGCGCCGGGTGTAGCTGGGTTTCGCACCTTCCGGGAGAGGGCCTGACGCACGGGCGGCGAGCGTCGCGTCCAGGTGCGCGAGCGCATCCCAGCGGCCCTCGCCGAAGCAGGTCTCCTCGCCGGTGTGGCAAGCAGGGCCGGCCTTTCGCACGCGCGCGAGCACCGCGTCGCCGTCGCAATCCGCGCAGAGGGAGACGACCTTCTGGGTGTTCCCGCTGGTGGCGCCCTTGTGCCAGAGGCCGCGCGTGCGGGAGCGGTAGTGCATCTCACCGGTGGCGAGCGTGCGCTCCAGCGCCTCGCGGTCGGCGTGCGCGACCATCAGGACGTCGCCGGTGCTCGCGTCCTGCGTCACCACCGTCACCAGCCCCTGGCCCTTGTCGAAGTTCAACGTGGAGAGGTCCAGCGTCATGGCTGGACTCCCGTGCGCAGCACCTCGCGCACGCGCTTCGCCAGCGCCGCGTTGGTGGCGATGCCGTCACCGCCGAACGCCGTGCGCGTGCCCTTCCAGTCGGTGAACACGCCGCCGGCCTCCTCGATGATGGGTTGCAGGGCCGCCGCGTCCCAGGGCGACAGGCCTTCATCCACCATGACCTCCGCGCGGCCGGTGGCGACGAGGAGGTAGCCGTAGCAGTCCCCCCACGTGCGGGAGAGGGACGCCTGCCGTGACAGCTCCTTCCACGCCGCGCCCTTCGCGGGGTTCTGGAGGAAGCGCTCGTCGGTGACGAGCACCACGGCCTGGGCCAGCGAGTCCTGCTCCGACACGCGCGCCGCGGAGCCGTTCCAGAAACAGCCCAGGCCCGGGGACGCGACGAGCAGCTCGTTCACGGCCGGGAAGTAGGCCGCGCCCGCGAGGATGGTCTCCCCTTCCGCCACCGCGACCAGCGTGCCCCACAGCGGCACGCCCCGGATGAACGTCTTCGTGCCGTCGATGGGATCCAATATCCAGCGGCGCTTCGCGCCCGGACGCGACTCGCCGAACTCCTCGCCCAGGATGCCGTCTTCGGGGAAGCGTGACTCCAGCCATTCACGGGCGGTCCACTCGGCGGTGCGATCCGCCACCGTCACCGGCGTTCCGTCGCTCTTGGTGTCCACGGCGATGCCGCGCCGGAAGAAGTCCAGCGCCACGTCGCCAGCCTTGCGCGCCACGTCGGCGGCGGCCTCCATCAGGTCTCGGGGATCCGCGTTCATGTCGTGCTCCGGATGGCGATGCCGTTGTCTTTCAGCAGGGACTTCAAGGCGCCCACCGTGGTGAGACCATCGTGGAGGATGCCCGCGACCAGGGCCGCATCCGCCGCGCCGAGGGTCAAGGCATCGCGCACGTGCTCCGCGCGGCCCGCGCCCCCGGAGGCGATGACAGGCACGTCCACCGCCTCCGCCACCGCGCGCGTCAGGTCCAGGTCATAGCCCGTGCGCGCGCCATCCCGGTCGATGCTGGTGAGCAGCACCTCGCCCGCACCGCGCCGGACGCACTCCTTCGCCCAGGCCACGGCGTCCAGGTCGGTGGGGCGCCGGCCGCCGTGCGTGTAGACGCGGTAGTGGTCTCCCTCGCGCTTCGCGTCGATGCTGGCCACCACGCACTGGGCGCCGAAGCGCTCCGCGCAGCCGGTGAGCAGTTCGGGCGTGGCCACCGCCGCGGAGTTGATGCTCACCTTGTCCGCGCCAGCCCGTAGCGCGCGCCCCACGTCGTCCACGGTGCGCACGCCTCCGCCCACCGTGAGCGGGATGAAGAGGCGCTCCGCGGTGCGCTGGACCAGGTCCCACAGCGTCTGCCGCTCCTCGGCGCTCGCGGAGATGTCCAGGAAGGTCACCTCGTCCGCGCCGGCTTCTTCGTAGCGACGTGCCAGCTCCACCGGGTCGCCCACGTCGCGCAGGCCCTCGAACTGGACGCCCTTCACCACGCGTCCGCCCTTCACGTCCAGGCAGACGATGATCCGTCGGCGGAGCATCACTTCACCTCCAGGGAGACGCTGCCCTTCATGCTGAAGACGACACCGGAGTCCACCATCGCATCGCGCAGCGCGAGCCCCAGCGCCTTGAAGGCGGCCTCGGTGAGGTGGTGGCTGTCCTTCCCGCGCAGCACGCGCAGGTGGAGCGTGATGCGCGCGTGTTCGCAGAAGGAGCGCATCCAGTGCTCATACAGCCGGTTCTTCAGCGGGCCCCGGTAGTAGAAGCGCCCGCCCGCGTCCAGGCACGCCTGCACCAGCGCGTCATCCATGGGCAGGGTGCGTTCGCCGTAGCGCGCCGCCGTGGCGGGGATGACACGCTGGACGGCGGTGCCCAGGGTGATGGCCACGTCCTCCATCAAGTGGTGGCGCAGGTCGCCGCGAGCGTGCAGGGTCAGGTCCAGCCCCGCGTAGCGCGCGAAGGTGGCGAGCATGTGGTCGAAGAACTTGAGGCCCGTGTCCACGCGAGCCACGCCTGTACCGCGCGCCAGCTCCACCGTGATCTGGGTCTCCTTCGTTTCGCGGACGACCGTGGTGACCGTACTCATTGCGTGAACTCCCGCGCGACCGCGCGCGCATCCAGCCGTCCCGTGTAAAGCGCCATGCCCACCACCGCTCCGTGCGCGCCCACCTTCGCCAGCGCGCGCAGGTCCTCCAGCGTCGTCACCCCCCCGGAGGCGTAGAGCCGGTGCCGGCTCGAACGGGCCACCTCCTCCATCAAGGGCAGGTCCACGCCGTCCAGCTGTCCCTCCTTGTGCACCGCCGTGACGAGCATTCCGCCCAATGGCAGCGGCTCCAGCGCGGACAGCACGTCGCGGATGTCGCGCGCGCTGCCGGCCGTCCAACCTCGCGTCACGACCTCGCGGCCCTTCACGTCCGCGGCGACCACCACGCGGCCCGGGAAGCGCTCCGCGACGCCGGTGAGCCAGGCCAGGTCCTCGATGGCGCGAGTCCCCACGACGACCGAGGACGCCCCGCCCGCGAGCACCGCCTCCACACGCGAGGCATCGCGAACACCGCCGCCCACCGTGAAGGTGAGGCCCGGAACATGTGACACCAGCCGCTCCACCACGTCCGCGTTGGAGCCCTTGCCCAGCGCCGCGTCCAGGTCCACGACATGGAACGTCCGGAAGCCCAACGCGAGCCACTGCTTCAAGGCATCCAGCGGATCATTCACGCGCACGCGCTCCGCCTCGTAGGAACCACCCACGAGCTGCACGCACGCGCCTTCCCGCAGGTCGATGGCCGGGATGGCGATCATGAGGACACCTCCTGGAGGAACGCCTGCACGAAGCGCACGCCCGCGTGGGAGGACTTCTCCGGGTGGAACTGCACGCCCAGCACATTGCCGCGCCGCACGGAGGCGGGGAACCGGTCGTCCTCGTGGGTCGTCCAGCCCACCACCTCGCGCGAGTCCACGGCGCGGCACACGAAGCTGTGCGCGTAGTACACGGCGGACAATCTCGCGGACTTCAGCGCGCGGTCCTCCTCCACATCGTTCCAGCCAATCTGCGGAACATGCCGCGCGGCCAACCGGGTCACGCGGCCCGGGAAGTAGCCGAGTCCCTGCCCTGCCCCCTCATCGCTCTCGTCGAAGAGGAGCTGCATGCCCAGGCAGATGCCCAGGCACGGCAGGCCCGCGTCCAGCGCCTTCCGCATCGCCTCGCGTCCCGGAGCCAGCCGCGCCGCCGCGGATCCAAACGCACCCACGCCGGGCAACACCAGGACATCGGTGTCCAGCGCGCGCAGCGGATCCTCCTGCACGCGCACGTCCGCGCCGGGCGTGGTGGCCAGCGCCTTGATCAGCGAGTGCAGGTTGCCCGCGCCGTAGTCGAACAGGGTCACCCGCATCACAGCACCTCCTTCAGGGCCTTCAGCGCCGAAGCCATCATCGGCCAGGGACCGCAGCCGATGCGCAGGGCATCCCCCACACCCGTGAGCCCTTCGAACACCCGCACGTTCACGTTGCGCTCCCGCAGCGCATCCCCCACCCACCGCGCCGCCGGCACGGGGACGAGGAGGAAGTTTCCCTCCGAAGGCAGCGGCTCCAAGCCCAGCGCCTTCAATCCGCCGCGCAGCCGCTCACGGTTCTCCACCGCCTCCGCCGCGCAGGCCTCCATCCACGGGACATCATCCGTGAGCGCGGACACCGCGATGGCCTCCCCCAGCGTCGTGTGCTTGTAGGGCCCCCGGGCCTTCTCCACCTCCGCGACCAGGCAGGGCGCGCCAACGCCCCACCCCACTCGCAGTCCCGCGAGGCCGAACGCCTTGGACATCGTGCGCGTCACCAGCACGTTGGGCCGCGTCCGCGCCAGGTCGAGGAAGTCCCCGCCCCGCGCGAACTCCACGTAGGCCTGATCAATGAGCACCACGCCCGGGGCCTGATCCACCAACCGCTCCACCGCCGCGCGCGAGGCCACGGTGCCAGTGGGGTTGTTCGGCGTGCACACGTAGATGAGCTTCGCCCCTGTGGCGAGCAGTCCCTCTACGTCCAGATCATGGTCCGCGCGCAGCGGCACGGGCAACGGCTTGAGCGCGCTCAAGCGGGCGAACATGGGCACCATCACGAACGTGGGATCCGGAAAGGCCACCACGTCTCCGGGCTCCAGGAAGGCCCGCAGCGCGCAGTCGATGACGTCATCGGAACCGCAGCCCGTCGTCACGTTCTCCACCGCGACGCCCGCGAACCGGGCCACGGCGCGCTTCAGGTCCGGCGCATAGCCGGCGGGATAGCGGGACAGCCGCAGGAAGCCCTCCTCCCGCAGCACGCGATCCGCCGAGGGCGGCGCACCGAACAGGTTGGTGTTGTCGCTCAGGTCCACCCGGCACGGCTTCTTCGCCGGGGAGTACAGGGGGATGTCCCGATACGTGTCGCGGAACGGAATCACGGCGCCCTCCAGGCCCGCGCCGCGGCCGCGTGGGCGAAGAGGCCCTCGCTGTCCGCCAGCGTTCCCACGTCCTCCGCCATCGCCGCCGCCGCTTCGGGTGTCACGCGTTGCCACGTGGTCCACCGGTAGAAGTCCAGCACGCTCAGCCCCGAGTACGCCCGGGCCAGGCCCGCCGTGGGCAGCACGTGATTCGCGCCCGTGAGGTAGTCGCCGAACGCCACTGACGCGCGCTGCCCCACGAACACCGTGCCCGCGTTGCGAACGCGCGCCAGGTCTTCCGAAGGCTCCGACGTCGCGAGCAGCAGGTGCTCCGGCGCGAAGTCCGCGACGAAGGGCCAGGCCTCCTCCAACGAATCGATGCGCAGCACCGCGCCCCGGCTCCCGAGCGCCGAAAGGACGATGTCGCCGCGTTGTGCGACGCGGGCCTGCTGCTCCACCACATCCCGCACCGCCTGCGCCAGCTCGGCGCCCACCACCAGCGCCACGCAGCAGGCTTCGGGGTCGTGCTCCGCCTGGGCCAGCAGCTCGCGCGCCACGGTTTCCGGACGGGCGGTCGCGTCGGCGATCACCAGGATTTCGCTCGGGCCCGCGGGAGCGTCGATGGCCACCGCGTCCACCACCTGGAGCTTCGCCGCGGCCACATACGCGTTGCCCGGCCCGACGATGCGGTCCACCCGGGGAACGCTCTGCGTGCCGTAGGCCAGCGCCGCCACCGCCCCCGCGCCACCCAGCGCGAAGACCCGATCCGCACCCGCCAGCGCCGCCGCCGCGAGCACGCCCGCGCTCGGCAGACCGTCCGGCCCGGGCGGTGAGCAGACGATGATCTCGCCTACGCCCGCCACCTTCGCGGGGACCACGCCCATGAGCACACTGCTCGGATACACCGCCCGGCCTCCGGGGGCGTACACCCCGACGCGGCTCAGCGGATCCGGCCGACGGCCCACCACCACGCCGGGTTCCGTCTCCACCTCGATGGCCTGGGGACGCTGCGCCACGTGCGCCCGGGTGATGTTGCGCGCCGCTCGGGTCAGCGCCTCACGGACCTCGGACGGAAGTGATTCCAGCGCCGCGTTCCACCGTTCGCGAGGAACCTCCAGCGCCGCCAGCTCCACCCGGTCGAACTCCCGCGCGAAGTCGAAGAGG
This sequence comes from Corallococcus carmarthensis, assembly GCF_003611695.1. Classification (GTDB taxonomy): domain Bacteria; phylum Myxococcota; class Myxococcia; order Myxococcales; family Myxococcaceae; genus Corallococcus; species Corallococcus carmarthensis. Next base: position 7,758 of record NZ_RAWE01000117.1, read on the forward strand.
GCCCGGTCACCTTCCGCACGCACGCGCGCGATCAGTGCCTGGACGCGGGACGCCACCAGGGCATCCGACTCTCCCGTCCGCGCCAGCAACCGCCGCCGCGAATCGGGATCCAGCGAGGACAACGCCCCCTGGTACTTGAGGATGGAGGCGCTCATGCCATCAACCTCTCGATGCGCGTGACAAGGATGCCCTGGCCGCCCAGCGCCTTCAGCGCGTTGACCGTGCGGTAGAGGGTCCGCGACGAGACCACCGCGTGCACCGCGACGAAGTGGCCGCCGTTCATCACGTCCACCACCGTGGGGCCATTGAGGCCGGGGAGCACCTCGCGCACCTGCTCCAGGGAGGTCTTCGGGACGTTGGCCATCAGGTAGCGCCGCCCTCGCGCCGCCAGCACCGACCCCAGCGCCTGCGTCAACTCCTCCAGCGCGCGCCGCGCTTCCAAACCGTTGCGCGGATACGCCACCAACCGGGCGCTGGACTCGAGCACCGTGGCCACTTCCCGCAGGCCGTTCATCTTCAGCGTGGAGCCCGTGGACGTGAGGTCCACCACGATGTCCGCGATGCCCAGGTGCGGAGCGATCTCCGCCGCTCCGCTCACAGGCACCACCGTCACCTTCTGCCCTCGCTGCTGGAAGAAGGCCTGCGTCAGCCGGGGGAAGCAGGAGGCCACCCGCACCCCGTCCTTCACGTCCTCCACGCGGGCGATGCCGCTCTCGTCACGCGCGGCCACCACCAGCCGGCAGCGGCCGAACTCCAGGTCCATCAGCGACTCCAGCTCGCGTCCGGCCTCGTTCACCAGGTCCCAGCCGGTGACACCCGCCTGCGCGGCGCCGTCCGCGACGAACTCCGGGATGTCCTGGGCGCGGACGAAGATGGCTTCGAACTCGCCGCCCAGCGACGCGGTGAGGGCCCGCTCGCCCCGAGCGCGCACCTCCAGGCCCGCGTCGTTGAACAGCTCGCGCACTTCCTCGGACAGACGTCCTTTGTTGGGCAGGGCAATCTTCAACATGGGTGGGCTCGGGGGACTGCGGTGGCGGAAACGAAAAAAGGCCCGTCCTGGGGGGACGGGCCTTCGGTCACTGCGGCATTTGCCAGAAGTGGGTGCGTTCTAGTGCGTCACCCAGGCATGCGCGCGGCGAACGGTCCCGTCATGGGCCGGCCGATGATGCGCATGGTGGTGATGCAGGGACGTGGAACGCACGGCCCTAGGGTTAACGACCGGAGGCCTTGACGTCAAGTCACCCCAAGTCATCGCCTGTCTTGACGCTTGCAAACCCGGGCTCGCTTGAGCACAAGCGCCGCATGGCAACCTCCGACGTCCTCGTGGTGGGCGGTGGTGTGATGGGCTGTGGCATCGCGCTGAGACTGCGTCAGGCCGGTGCGCGCGTGACGGTGCTGGAGCGCTCCATCCCCGGCGCCGAGGCCTCCAGCGCCGCGGGCGGCATCCTCGCGCCCCAGTGGGAGGCCGACGGACCGGGCCCCTTCTTCGAGCTGTGCCTGCGAAGCCGCGCTCTCTACGGAAGCTTCGCCACCGAGCTGCGCGAGCTCTCCGGCGTGGACATCGCGTACCGGCCGTGCGGTCTCTTGCGCGTCGCGTTCGACGAAGCGGATCTCCATCACGTGGAGTCCACCGTGGGCTGGCAGCACGGCATGGGGCTGCGCGCCGAGCTGCTCGACGGCAAGGCCGCGCGCGAACTGGAGCCGCACCTGTCCCCCACCGCCGTGGGCGCCGCGCACTTCCCGGATGATCACCAGGTCGACAACCGGCTCCTCGTGCGCGCGCTCACCATGGCCGCCGCGCGCGTGGGCGCGGTGTTCAAGAGCGGCTACGTGCGCGGCGTGGTGCACGAACACGGCCGCGCGGTGGGCGTGGACCTGGACGGCGAGGTGCTGCGCGCGGACGCCGTGGTGCTGGCGGCGGGCTCGTGGTCGTCCCTGGTCCAGGGTGCGGGCGTGTCGGCGCAGGCGGTGCGCCCGGCGCGCGGGCAGATGGTGCAGTTGCAGACGCGGCTGCCCCTGCTGGAGCGGGTGGTGACGTCCGCGAAGGGCTACCTGGTGCCGCGCGCGGACGGGCGGATCATCGCGGGGAGCACCATGGAGCACGTGGGCTTCGACAAGCAGGTGACCGCGGCGGGCCTGGCGCGGATCCTCGACATGGCGCTGGAGCTCTGCCCGGATCTTGGAAGCGCACCCGTCACGGAGACCTGGGCCGGCTTCCGCCCCTGGACCCAGGACGCGCTGCCGTACATCGGCGCAGGCCCCACGCCCGGCCTGTTCCTCGCCACGGGCCACTTCCGCAACGGCATCCTCCTCACCCCCATCACCGCGAAGCTCGTCGCCCAGGCCGTGCTGGGAGAGAAGCCCTCGGTGGACCTCACCCCCTTCCGGTACGACCGCGGGACAATGGCGCGCGGATGACGCAGGGCGCCTGCCTGCCCCACTCCGGACGGCGGGGAATGGCCCGAGGACCGGAGACGTTCACCCGGGCGCCAGGGCTCGCCCCCCACCCTGGATGGCAGGGAGGCGAGGGGGTGATGATTTCTCGCACTCGTTCGCCTTTAATCCCTGGAAACCTCTAGAATCTTCGGCCGTGGAAGCCATCCCCCCCGCACCCCCCAGAATCCTGATCGTCGACGACGACGATTCCGTCCGCGACGTCATCTCCGTGCTCCTCCGCGAGGAGGGCTACAACTGCGTCGTGGCCAATGGCGCCGAGATGGCGCTCGACGTGGCGGGTGAAGAAGAGACGCCGCTCGTCATCAGCGACATGAAGATGCCGGGCCGCGACGGGCTGTGGCTGCTGGAGAACCTGCGCGAGCGGCTGCCGGACACGTCCGTCATCATGCTCACCGGCTACGGCGACACCGAGTCCGCCGTGGACTGTCTGCGCCGGGGCGCGGTGGACTACCTGCTCAAGCCACCCAAGCTCACCGACCTCATCCGGGCCATCGAGCGCGCGCTCGCCAAGCGGCGCATCGAGATGGCGCGCAAGCGCTACCAGAAGAAGCTCGAGGGCAAGGTGCGCGACCGCACCGCCGAGCTGCGCAGCGCGCTGCACAACATCGCCAACACGTACCAGAACACGCTGCTGGCGCTGGTGGCGGCCCTGGACGCGCGCGAGCACGAGACGAGCGACCACTCCCAGCGCGTGGTCAGCTACACGAGCGCCATCGCCAGCCGCATGGGCATCCGCGGCAAGGAGATGGAGGAGATTGGCCGCGGGGCGCTCCTGCACGACATCGGGAAGATTGGCGTGCCGGACGCGGTGCTGCTCAAGCCGGGCAAGCTCACCCCCGACGAGTGGCTGGAGATGCGGCGTCATCCGGAGATCGGCTTCCAGATGATCCAGAACATCCCCTTCCTCTCCACCCCGGCGGACATCGTCCTGTCGCACCAGGAGCGCTACGACGGCGCGGGCTACCCCCGCAACCTCCAGCGCAACGAGATCCACATCGGCGCGCGCATCTTCGCGGTGGCGGACACGCTGGACGCGATGACGAGCGACCGGCCGTACCGCAAGGGCACGACCTTCGCCAACGCCATCCAGGAGATCAAGCGCTGCGCCAACACGCAGTTCGACCCGGACGTGGTGAAGGCGTTCCTGGACATCGGCGAGGAGGGACTCATCCGCATCAAGAAGGAGATGGCGGAGAAGAAGCTCAACCCGATGCAGGCCGCCGCGGACGCCGCTGAATCCGAGGCCGAGCTGGCCCGGCTCACCGACCTGGACGACGAGCCGGACTCCCCGCCGGTCGGAAGCACGGCCACGCCCATTGGCGCGCCGCCCGCCGTCATCCGTTCAGCGTCCGGCACCGAGGGCTGAGCCTGCCTTCGGGAAGCGGTGCCTTTCCCCGGCAGGGTTGCTATCCATGAAGGCGGAAGGCCCCGCGATGACCGCCCCCCTGCCCGCTTCGAATCCGCTCGCCCCGCCGCTGTGTGACGCCCAGGGGCGGCGCATGACGTACCTGCGGCTGAGCATCACGGACCGCTGCAACTTCCGCTGCACGTACTGCTCGCCGGCGTCGTGGGGTGGGAAGAAGGACCTGCTGGACGCGGGCGAGTTCGAGCGCATCGTCTCCGTCTTCGCGCGCATGGGCATCCGCCGCGTGCGCCTGACGGGCGGCGAGCCGCTTGCCCGGCCGGACATCCTGGAGATCGCCCAGCGCATCGCCGCGGTGTCCGGCGTGGAGCACCTGGCCATCACCACCAACGCCAGCCGCCTGGAGTCCCTGGCCGTGCCGCTGCGCGACGCGGGCGTCACCCAGCTCAACCTGAGCCTGGACACGCTGTCCGCGGAGGTGTTCCGGCGCATCTCCAAGCAGGGGGACTTCGCGGCGGTGCTGCGCGGCATCGACGCGGCGGCGGGCGCGGGCTTCCAGTCGCTGAAGCTCAACGTCGTGGTGATGCGCGGCATCAACGACGGGGAGGTGCCGGAGCTGGTGACGTACGCGCACGCGCGCGGCATCACCCCGCGCTTCATCGAATTGATGCCCTTTGGCCAGGGCACGCCGGTGCCCACGGCGGAGCTGCTGGAGCGCCTGGCGGCTTCAGGCCGCGTGCTCACCGAGGAGCCGGCGGAGAACGCCGCGTCGCCTACGTCCGGTCCGGCGCGCTACTGGCGCACGGAGGGTGGGCGCGTGGGGTTCATCTCCCCGCTGACGCAGAACTTCTGCGGGGGCTGCAACCGGGTGCGGGTGGCGTCCAACGGCGACCTGCGCAGCTGCCTGGGCGGCCGGGCGCAGGCGCCGCTGCATCAGCTCATCCGGGGCGGCGCGACGGATGAGGAGCTGGCCCTGGCCGTGCGCCGCGCGCTGGGGGAGAAGCCGGAGGGGCACCGCTTCACGGAGGCCGGAAACGGCGCCACGCTCCTGCCCATGATGGGCATTGGCGGCTGAGGGCTACTTCACCAGCCGCAGGTTCACGGGGTAGCGGTAGAGCTCGCCGTCATTGGCCTTCAGGCCGGCGATGACGCTGAACACCAGCGACGCCACGAAGACGATGGCTCCCGTGACGAGGCCCAGGCCCAGCGCGCAGATCAGGATGCCGGAGACGAACATCGCGATGGTGGTCGTGATCTGGAAGTTGAGCGACTCCACCGCGTGCGCGCGGACGAAGGACGACTCCTTGCCCTTGGTCAACATCAGGAACAGCGGCACCGCCCAGCCCAGGACGCCCGCGCCCACCACGAGGCCGGCGACGGAGCCCAGATGGGCCAGCATCCCCATCGTCTTCTCGTCCTGCGTCGCCGTCGGCGAGCCGGTGATGAACGTGCCGAACTGCTGATCCTCGCGCTGCCCTGGGTCCATGAAACGCCCTCCAAATTTGAATGGGGCGCGACGGGTGCGCCCGGATGGGGCGCAACATGACATGCCGTGTCGGTGCCTGTCATCCAGCGGACAGGGGCCGCGCCAGGAGGCCCCCGCCCGCCGGCAGGCTTCAGCGGTACAGCTCGTGGCCCGCCTTCTTGAATTCCTCGCTCTTCTCCTTCATCCCCTCCTCCAGGGCCTGGGCGTCGTTGACGCCGACCTTTTCCGCGTAGTCGCGCACGTCCTGGGTGATCTTCATGGAGCAGAAGTGCGGGCCGCACATGGAGCAGAAGTGCGCGACCTTGGCGCCTTCCGCGGGGAGCGTCTCGTCGTGGAAGGCGCGGGCGCGCTCGGGATCCAGGGACAGGTTGAACTGATCCTCCCAGCGGAACTCGAAGCGCGCCTTGGACAAGGCGTTGTCGCGGGCCTGCGCGCCCGGGTGGCCCTTGGCGAGGTCCGCGGCGTGCGCGGCGATCTTGTACGTGATGACGCCTTCCTTCACGTCATCGCGGTCGGGCAGGCCCAGGTGCTCCTTGGGCGTCACGTAGCAGAGCATCGCCGTGCCGAACCAGCCGATCATCGCCGCGCCAATGCCGCTGGTGAAGTGATCGTAGCCCGGCGCGATGTCCGTGGTGAGGGGCCCCAGCGTGTAGAACGGCGCCTCGTGGCACACGGCGAGCTGCTTCGTCATGTTCTCCTGGATGAGATGCATGGGGACGTGGCCGGGGCCTTCGATCATCACCTGCACGTCGTGCTTCCAGGCGACCTTGGTCAGCTCGCCCAGCGTCTCCAGCTCGCCGAACTGCGCGGCGTCGTTGGCGTCGGCGATGGAGCCGGGGCGCAGGCCGTCACCGAGGCTGAAGCTGACGTCATACGCCTTCATGATCTCGCAGATCTCCTCGAAGTGCGTGTAGAGGAAGTTCTCCTTGTGGTGGGCCAGGCACCACTTGGCGAGGATGGAGCCGCCGCGGCTGACGATGCCGGTGAGGCGCTTCGCGGTGAGCGGGACGTACTGGAGGCGCACGCCGGCGTGGATGGTGAAGTAGTCCACGCCCTGCTCGGCCTGTTCGATGAGGGTGTCGCGGAAGATGTCCCAGGTGAGCTCCTCTGCCTTGCCGTTCACCTTCTCCAGCGCCTGGTAGATGGGCACGGTGCCGATGGGCACGGGCGCGTTGCGGAGGATCCACTCGCGCGTCTCGTGGATGTTGCGGCCGGTGGACAGGTCCATGACGGTGTCCGCGCCCCAGCGGATGGACCAGACCATCTTCTCCACTTCCTCCTCGATGGAGGACGTGACGGCGGAGTTGCCGATGTTGGCGTTGATCTTCACCAGGAAGTTGCGGCCGATGATCATCGGCTCCACTTCGGGGTGGTTGATGTTGGCGGGGATGATGGCGCGGCCCCGGGCAATCTCATCGCGCACGAACTCCGGGGTGATGACGCGCGGAATGGAGGCGCCCCAGGAGTGGCCGGCGTGCTGGGCGGCGAATGAAGCGTCGAGCTTCTGGTTCTCGCGCACGGCGACGTATTCCATCTCCGGCGTGATGATGCCCTTGCGGGCGTAGTGCATCTGGCTGACGTTGGCGCCGGCCTTGGCGACACGGGGCTTGCGGATGTGGCTGAAGCGCAGGCCGTTGAGGCGCGGGTCGGCTTCACGGGCGCGGCCGTATTCGGAGGTGATGCCGGCCAGCTCGTCGGTGTCGTTGCGGGCGCGGATCCAGTTCTCACGGACGGGGGGCAGGCCCCGGCGCAGGTCGATGTCCGCGGCGGGGTCGGTGTAGGGGCCGCTGGAGTCGTAGACGTAGACGGGAGGGTTGGGGGTTTCAGGGCCCGCGTGGCCGTGGTGACGCGTGGGCGTCTGGGCGATTTCGCGCAGCGGGACGCGGAGGTCGGGGTGCAGGGACCCGGACACGTAGACCTTGCTCGAGGCGGGAAGCGGGCCGCGGCTGATTCCCTCCAGCACCTTCCCGTCGACCTTCAGGCTCTTGGACGCTCCACTCATCGGACGGCTCCTCGTGAGAACGGACGGGAGACGGGACGGGAGCGTGGAGCCCCCACACCGCTTCCCTCCGCCGGTACTAACCGGTTCAGGTTCAAAGGGTCGGGCGCGGCCACGCGTCCGTCTCAGCCCCCTTCCGGAGGCGCCCCTAGCGACTGCGGAGCGGTGTAGCGCAGGGGCAAGCGGGCTTCAACCCGGGCGGACCTGAGACTGGGGACAGTGGACGCATGGTGGCCCTGCGGGGAGGGCCAAGCGCGCCAGCCGTTGCCATGGCCAATCCAGACGCCACGATTCCGGGCCGCGATTCATCCCAAACAACTTGCATGGCGAGGGGTTCTTTACGCGCACCAACGTGTTCCCTTGACAACGCTTGAAAGGATCATGTTTAGGACTTCTGGGATAGGAGAAGTCCGACATGAAGGTAATCGTTGGGGGAAGTCGTTTCTGGGGGATGCTCGCCCTGCTGTCAGTGATGGGGTGCAGCGGGAGTGGAACGTCAGGCGAAGGCGTACCGCATGCCTCACCACCAGTCCTGACGGAGCACCGTGCCCGCGAAAACGGCACCGGACAAAAGACCCTGGGTGAGGACTGCACCAGTGGCTCTCATTCGGATTGCGCGTCTGGGCTCTGCCTGCACGCCGCGACACAGGGCCCCGCCCGTGCGGACACGGGTTACGTCTGCAGCCGCATGTGCACGAAACCAGCGGACTGCCCGGCGACCTGGCAGTGCCAGCAATTGCTCCCGACCGCCCCGGAGCGCCTGTGCGTCCCGCCCAACGGATGGACGGTGCAGCAAACGCGCGAAGTCCAGCCTTCGGACCACCGGTAGCGCCCTCTCTCGTTCCAGTTCACTCAAAGCTACGGACACACATAGGCATGCTGCCATCAGCCCGAATCGCCCTCTTATCCATCATCCTGCTCGTCTTTGCTCCTCAGGCCTCCCTGGCTCAGGGATCATGCACGGGATGGACCGCATCCGCCTGCGATGGCGAGGTCATGTATGCATGCCATTGCGACGGAAAACCAGGAGGAGCCTACTCCACATGCACAGGCTGGGGCTGTTATTACAACCCAATTGACCCAATCTACGACCCACAGACCCAGTCACAGAAAGCCGTATGCTGGGGCTTTGGCTTTGGTGGGCCTTGCACCGAGGCCAGTCTCCAGCAGTACGGCAAGGAATCCACCTGTAGCGAGTCGTGCACCACGCCGCCTCCGGATTGCTCGGATGGCAAGTGCGCCTGCGGCGTCAACGGCGAAGTCCTGCCATCCATTGGCGACCCGGTGAATGCTCTCACCGGAGAGAGCATCCTCGTTGAAACCGACCTGGAACTGACCAGCAGTGTCGCGCCCGTGAAATTGACGCGTCACTACACCTCATCCACGAAGACCTGGGCGCAAGAAGACATGGCCCGGCTGGTGCCCAAGCCTTTCGGCGCCAATGCCACCAACACCAACTCCTTGAATTGGTGGCACGAATACTACAGCTTCATCCGTCTCGGTTCCTCCTCGTGGGTCGTCGTCAAGGGAACGGGCGCGGTAACCCGTTTCACGCCTTGCACCGGCGCGAATTGCATGGCGACGCCTTCAGGCGGCTCCGCCAACAAGCGTGAACGCCTACAGAGCATCTCCTCAGGCTACGTGCTGACGGAAGCAGGCGGTCGCAAGCTATATTTCGAAGCGAAGCACGTCCAGGCGGGAGGCACCCGGGTGCGCTACTTCCTCAGCCGGATCGTGTCTCCGAGCGGGGTGATGGAGGCAACGCTGGGTTACGCGGCTCCCTCGGGACTGAGCTGCCCCATGGGTAACACGGGGACTGACAGCGGCGTGCCGTACCTCAACTACGTCACCAGCGTCTCCACTTCTCTGCATTTCCAGTATGCCAATCTCACCTCCGCGACAGGTGCTTCCGAGTGCGTGCTGCGCAGCGTGACCCGGTGGGGAGAGTCCACCCCCGCGGTGACGTACTCCTACAGTCTGGATTCCGGAGGGGTGGAACGTCCCGGGCAGCTGGCGCAGGTCGCCCTGTCCGGCCGCACGGTCAGATACAACTACTCGTCTGCCTCGTTCACTTCTTCGGTGTACACAACCATCGGCAACCTCCTGATCACGAAGCACGACTATTCCACCACCGGGGCTGTTTCAGCCTCGACCACGGTGGGCGAGCAGCTGACGCTGGGGACCCTGACGGCATCCACCTGCGTCGCCGGGAGCAACTGCTGTGGCGTGCAGCCGCAGAAGCGCACCGTCTACGACGCCGCGGCTGGCCGCGGAGATGGAGACACCGGGACGACGGGTTACAACCGGACCTACGACGTCCTGGCGGACGTCACCCAATCCGCGACCCCGCGCCTCTACCAGACGACGGATGCATGCACCGTCTCCAACGCCTGCAGCGCGGGAACCGAGCGCTATGAGTGGGCCTGCGCGACGGGAGGGCTGCCTGCCTACGAGAAAGCCCGCAAGAACAAGCGCGACTTCTGGGAGGTCTACACCTACGCCTCACCGGCCGCCGGCACGGGCATCCCAGCCTCTGTGCTGGAGAAGACAGGCATCAAGCACGGCGCGCAGGATATGAGCGGCACGGGAGCCCTGGAGGAGGAAACCTTCGCGTACACCTATGGGCCCAACGGCGAGCAACTTCTCAGTGCCGAGGAACGACCAAGCGTCTTGGGGGCGGCTGGCCAGAAGGCACGTACCTTCCACCGCTACGACAGCACTGGACGCAGGTCCGCTACGATCCAATCCGGTTGGACACGCGTCTTCAACGCGGCGACCGGAACCTGGAGCAGCCAGCAACGCTGGGTCGGCACCTTCCTCCTCACGGTGCGCACGGGAGAAAGCACTCCCGATCCCCTGGGCCGCACCGTTGAAGAGCACGGTCCCTGCCTGGTGGCCAGTGAAGCCGCGACGGACTGCCCATCCGGGAGCCTCTTCCCCATCAAGCAGACCTTCTACTGGCCAGCGACGGAGACGACACCCCGGCGCAGCCAGCGCCAGAGGGAAGCCCGCTTCCCGGCCGGCCTCGCGAGCACTCCGTTGGAGACGTTCTTCAATACCTACGACGCCAGCGGGCACGTCACGGAGATGGTGGATTCCAATGGCGTCACCACCCTCTCCACCTATTTCGCAAGTGGCCAACTGGCCTCACAGACAGTGCGACTCACCGGACAGCCTGACGCGGTGACCAGCTATGGATATGACGCCGCGCACCACCTGACCTCCATCAAGTATCCAGAGGGAAACTACGAGCTCTTCTGCTACGGCACGGCGGGTATTGATTTCTGCGCGGGCCCGCTCTCCGACAGGCTTCAGTGGAAGGCGAAGTCATCCAACGTGATGGGCACCGGCTGGGCGGAGAAGGTGCTCTACACCTACTGGCCGGATGGCACGCTGAAAGAAGAGCGCTACCGGGACCTTTCCAGCACCGTGCGGAAGGTGATGTCCCACGCCGCGGATGCCCACCGGCGTCCCACCTGGAAGAAGGCTGGCGAGGGGGTGGGAAGCTTCAGGTCGATTGTCAGGAGCTATGACGGCAACAACAATGTCACTGGCATTGGCAATGGCTTCAACATCTCCCCAGCCTGGTGCGCGGCGGGACCTGATGGCCAACCCACGTCTGATCAATGCTCCACCCTCCAGTACGACGGCGCGGACCGCCTCCAGCGCATTGATGAGCACCCCCTATCGGGCGTTACGGCCCGCACGTGCCTCAAGCATGATGCACACGGCAACGTCACCAGTGTGGATTCGGGACTGTCCACCGCGACGGATTGCGCGACGGCGGTTCCCTCGGCCAATGCTTCGCGTTACCAGTTCGACGACTTTGGACATGTGGTCGAGGTGACCCTCGCGGCCATGGGAAGCGGCAGCACTGCTGGAATCACACGCTTTGCCTATGATGGCTTGGGCAATCAGGTGGTGAAGCAGACTCCCGCAATGGCCGCCGCACACGCTCGGGACCACCTCGCATCCAGCTTCGACCCCATGGGCCGGCTTCTGGCGACCGTGCACAATTCGCCGCTGGTCCCCGGTGGCGCGGAGGGGCTCTTCGCCCAGGGCTATGATGAATCCGCCAGCCTCGACGCGTCATGCGGCACGCTGACCAACACGCGTGGAAGACTCCTCTACCGCGACGACTCCTTCGGCCGTACCTGGTTCAGCTACGACGCCGAGGGCCGCAAGTTGAAGGAGATCCGACTGAGGACGGGCACCACCACCTGCAGTCCTGGAACGCCCTTCCAGAATCCCCACACCCTCTATACCTATACGCTCAATGGCAACCTGAAGACGGTGACCTATCCGTACGGCCGCATGGCCACCTACAACTACGGGACCGGCGCGCTCACCGACCGCGCCGAAAGCGTCTACGTCTGGCGCTACAACAGCAGCGGCTCCACCAATGAGCAACTGCTCTCCCAGATCGCATGGGAGCCCTATGGCGGGCTGCGTGGTTACCGCACCCACTACGTGATGACGGGCCTTACCGGCAGCGTCGAATATGCGCTTGGCGGTGATGCCTCCGCGGGAGCGACCTGCGCCACAGCCCTGCCCAGTGTCTCCACCGGAGACTACACCGGCCGCACCCGTGCCCTCTGGGTGTCCACACTGACGTCGGGCACGAACTACGTTCCCGGTAGCGGTAACGGCAACGTGCTGAAACAGTTCTACACCTGGCAGGCAAACCAACTCGTGAACACAACCTCCTGCCTCCTGGGTGCGACCACGGCCAGGGCAGAGGGCTACAGCCATGACTGGATGCTGCGCGTCACTGGAGCTACGGGAACGCTCTCGACGCAAGGGGGCGCCTTCACCTCACGAGCCTTTGGTTATGATGGACGCGGCAACCGCATCTCGGAGTCTGGCGAAGCCAACTCCTGGGCCCTCGACTACACCAGCACGGGCCATCCGGATTGGCTCATGGCTCGGAACTCCACCCAGTCCGGAGCCCAGCTTGGCTACGCCTATACCTACGACGCGGACGGACGCGTTTCACAAAAGACGTGGCGCTCCATGGACTCCCAGGGCAATGCCTTCCACCTTGACTTCACATCAGGGCCGTCCGCCCATGGCGGAGCGGAGACTGTCTTCAAGGCCGTCAGCGTCAATGGGCTGACCTTCAACTACTTCTATGACTCCCAGGGCCAGCGCCGACTGAAGGACTACCCGACCGGCATCAAGGACGAATACTTCTACAACTCGACGCAGGGATTGATCGTCGACCAGGGCAACACCGCCTCCATCGCCGCCACCACCCACCCGGTGGACGAATACATCTGGCTGGACGACAGACCCGTCGCGGTCCTGCGTGGCAAGCTGGACGCTTCGTGGGGACACCTTTCCGACGGAACCACGGACTGCACTCGCGATGGCCAGGCGGCCGCCTGCGGCTTCTACCACCTCGTCACCGACCACCAGGGCAAGCCTGTCATCATGCTGGATGACCGAGGTCGCGTCACCGGCACGGGCGAGTACGACGTTTTCGGCCACGTCAATCGAGTCAGCGTGGACATCGAGACGCCGCACCCGTACGCCGTATCGACCTCGGGCCCTTTCGGCTCCGTCATGAAGCAGCCCGTCATCGCGGGCACCAGCCTGCATCAGCGCGTCCTCTTCGACAGCTCGGACCTCTGGAGTGATGTCGAAGCATGCACGGCCGCCGCCAGCCTGGGCCTCAATGACACCGTGTCCATCCGCGACGAAGACACCAGCGCGGTGCTGACGACCCAGATGCCCTGGGACCCGGGGCGCACCTTCACCCCCTGGTTCACGCCAGGCGCTGCTGGCGTCCGCGCGGTTCTCAACAACACGGGCTTCTCGAGTTGCTCGCTCAGCGGCTCCAGTTGCACCTGCAGCGCCCTCCCGACCTCGAAAGCAGAACAGGGCGCCGTCATTTCCGCCTACGAGTATCGCCGCTTCGAAACGGGCGCCTCGCCGTTCTGGACGCCCCTGCGCTTCCCCGGCCAGTACCACGACGCGGAGACGGACCTCTTCGAGAACTGGAACCGGTATTTTGATGCAAGCACCGGCCGTTACCTCCAGCCAGAGCCGATGTTGCAGAACGCCAAATGGATGGAGAAGAAGGCGAAGGACGGCGGAAGCGTGCCCTCGTATGCGTACGCGAACAACAGTCCCGTTCGTCTGAGTGACCCCACGGGTCTTGACGTCTATCTCTTTGACGAAGGTTTCCACTGGGGCGTTGGTTTCGATGTGGACTGCAGTCCGGTCAAAAAGAACCAATGCCGTTTTGATGATCCCACGGTCATTCGGATTGATTACTGGTGCACGAGTGGATGGCAGGACTGCCTCACTTCTGGCGATGCAAGCCACAAGGAGATCTCGGGCCCCTTGTCGTTCATTGGTGGAGATGCCGAGATGGTCGTGACGTGTTCCGCGGATTGCGAGACCACCCAGCGTGCACTTGAGGCGGTTCGGGGCTACTGCACCGGGAAATACAACCTCTTCACTCACAGTTGCCGGACCGCGGTTCGAACCGCCTTCTCGATCGCAGGATGTGCGCTCCCCAGCGACCCCAACTATCCGATCCGCCTTTAGTCATTCCTGGATGAATCCGCCGTTCCTCCCAGGGAACGGCGGATTCGCTCCATTTCAAGCGGTTTCCGGCAAGGAATCGATGCCGGAAGTATCCTCCCCGGAATGCTCATGACCCGTTCAACATGGCTGGCACTTGTCGTCGGTGGCCTGCTGGGATCCATCATCACCTGGGGATTCATGCGGACACTGGAGCGTCTCATCTGGGGAAAGGCCGTCCCGGTGAGTTTGCGTTCTGGGCGCACGCTGATGTGGCCCTCCTCCACGCCAGGAAACACATGCCCGGGCGAGCCAGCGGGAGGGCTTCTGGCGGGAACGCGCGGGATCCTCTGGTCGAACGGCTCGGTGCGTCGACTGCGTGTCGAGTCTCAGTGGGTCGAAGGCGCGCTGAATGATGTGGAGGTCCTGCAAGAAGGCGCGGACGTCATCCCCATCTGCTCGGAGCCCACTTCCACGGTGGAAGCCCATCCGCCCTGACCAAGGCAGACCAGGTGGAAGGGCCCTTCACTCGCAGCGCTGTTTCCGTCGTGACAGCCATAGGGCACGTCCCCGACGAGGCATGAGGGCTCCCGGAAGAGCTCCACGATGGCGTCGAGCATGGCGCCCATCATGGCTCAACCCGGAAGCACGCGTCACACCTTCACGGTCTTCACCAACGGCAGCTCACGCACACGTGTCCCCGTGAGCGCGAACACGGCGTTGGCCAGGGCCGGCGCCACGGGGGGCACGCCGGGCTCGCCGATGCCTCCGGGACGGCCGTCGCTGGGGATGATGTCGACGTGGATCTTCCGGGGCGTCTCCGCGATGCGCGCCAGGCGGTAGTCGCGGAAGTTGCTCTCCACCACGGCGCCGTCCTTCATCGTGATGGCGCCGTAGAGCCCCAGGCTCAGGCCGAACACCACCGCTCCCTCCATCTGCGCCCGGACGCGCTCCATGTTCACGATGGTGCCCGCGTCCGCGACGATCCACGCTTCGTCCACCCGGATGCGCTCGTCCGCGTCCTTCACCACCGACACCACCACCGCCACGTACGTCAGGAAGCTGCGGTGCGCCGCGAGCCCCAGCGCCCTTCCCTGCTGCTTGCGCTCATCCCAGCGCGCCAGGCCCGTCACCCGCTCAATCACGCGCCGAAGCCGCGCCGTGTCCACCGGGTGCTCTTCGATGGACTGCCCGTAGTTCGGCACCTTCGCCACACCCAGGTCCTTGGGCGTCACGATTCGCGAAGGCCCCAGCACCTCCAGCAACGTGTCGCGCGGATCCGTGCCTCGCTCGTGCGCCAGTTCGTCGATGAAGCTCTGCACCGCGAACGCGTGGTAGATGTTCGCCACGGACCGCAGCCAGCCGATGCGCGTGTGCGCTCGCGCCTCGCAGTTCTCCATCCGGACGTCCGGGATGGCCAGCGGCAGGTCCACGATGCCCTGCCCCATCTCCCCTTCGCCCGCGAACGTCGCGTCCGCGAACGTGGAACCGATGGGCGGAAACGCGATGCGCTGGTGCCAGGCCACCACCTTGCCGTTCGCGTCCAGACCGGCCTCCAGCCGCTGCGCGCTCGTGGAGTGGTAGTAGTCGTGGCGCACGTCGTCCTCGCGCGTCCACTGCAGGCGCACCGGCGCGCCCACCGCCTTCGCCACCAGCGCCGCCTCCACCACGTAGTCTGGCTTCGACTTGCGGCCGAACCCGCCACCCAGCAGCGTCACGTGGATGGTCACCTTCGACGGATCGATGCCCAGCGCCTTCGCCACCTCGCTGCGCGCGGCCTGTGGGTTCTGCGTCGTGGCCCACACCTCACAGGTGCCGTTCTCCACCTTGGCCACCGCCGCGGGCGGCTCCATGGGCGCGTGCGCCAGGTGCGGCGTGTTGTACGTGGCCTGGACCCGCTTCGCCGCCTTCGCCAGCGCGCCTTCCGCGTCGCCGACGTTGCGCACCACCTTGCCCGGCTTGCCAATCACTTCCAGCAACTGCTCGCGGTACGCCACCGAGTCGTAGACGGCGTTGTCCCCGCCCTCCCACGTCACATCCAGCGCCGCGCGCCCGCGCATCGCCGCCCAGGTGTTGTCCGCCACCACCGCCAGCCCGCCCAGCGGCTGGAACAGGAAGGGCTTCTTCGCCGCCGGCAGCTCCACCACCTGCCGCACACCCGGCACCGCCAGCGTCTTCGTCGCGTCGTAGCGGACCACCCGGCCTCCCGCCACCGGCGGCCGCGCGATGACCGCCGTGCGCATCCCCGGCAACACGACATCCGCGCCGAACACCGCCCGGCCCGTCACGATGTCCGGCCCGTCCAGCAGCGGCAGCTCCTTGCCCAGGTTCTTGAGCTCGCTGCGCGGCCTCAGCGTCACCGCGTCCTTCTTCGGGACCTTGAGCTTCGCCGCGTCACCAGCCAGCTCGCCGAACTTGAGCGTCCGCTGCGTGCCCTTGTGGAAGACCGCGTGGTCGCGCGCCTCGCACTCGGCGGGCGCCACCTTCCAGCGCTTCGCCGCCACCGCGACCAGCATCGTGCGCGCCGTCGCGCCCGCGTAGCGCAGGTCGTCGAAGATCTTCCGCACGCTGCTGGAGCCGTCCGTGTTCTGGTCTCCGTAGGCCTCGTCGCCGTCGCCCTGGACCACCTTCACGTGGGCCATGTCCGCGCCCAGCTCGTCCGCGATGAGCACCGGCAGCGAGCTGCGCACGCCCTGCCCCATCTCCGAGCGGTGACAGACGATGGTCACCACGCCGTCCGGCGCCACGTGCACGAAGACGTTCGCCCGCAGGCCCTCCGTGGGCACCGCGGGCAGCGACGTGGGCATGGGCGCGGCGTGCGCCCTGGCGGGGAGGATCACCTCCAGCCCCAGGCCCGCGGCCACGAGGCCCATTCCTTCGAGCACGGAACGGCGCGACAGACGGATGCGCGTGTCTTGCATGGTCGGAGCCCTCATTCCGTCGGCATTCCCGCCGCCTTCTTCACGGCGGTGCGGATGCGCGTGTACGTCCCGCAGCGGCACAGGTTGCCCGCCAGCGATTGATCGATCTCCGCGTCGGTGGGCTTCGGCTTCTTCGCCAGCAGCGCCGCCGCCGTCATGATCTGCCCCGCCTGACAGAAGCCACACTGCGGCACCGCCAGGTCCACCCAGGCCTTCTGCAACGGGTGCGAGCCGTCCGGCGACAAGCCCTCGATGGTCATCACCTCGCGGCCCTCCGCGCGGCGCACCGGCGTCACGCACGAGCGCACCGCCGCCCCGTCGATGTGGACCACGCACGCGCCGCAGAGCGCCTGGCCGCAGCCGTACTTCGTCCCCGTCAACGTCAGCACGTCGCGCAGCGCCCAGAGCAACGGCATCTCCGGATCCACGTCCAGCACGTGCTCGGTTCCATTCACTCGCAGACGGATGCTCACGGTCGGCTCTCCTCGCGCGGGCACTCCGCGCCGTCCTTCACCCACGCGGCCACCAGGGCCCCGAACTCCGCCTGCGTTCCCGGCGCCGGCACCCGGTCCGCTCCGGGCTTCCAGCCCCAGCCCACCAGCTCGTCATGGGCGGAGTGCTCAATCAACTCCGCCAGGCTCTTGCCGCCGTTGCGCGCCGGATCCTTCAGCTGCTCGCACAGCGAGCGCGGCGTGCGCCCCTCCAACGCCATCACCTTGGGCGCCAGGTGCCACTTGGGCGCGCCGGGGACCCGCGCCAGCTGCGCGTTGCGGTCCTGGTGGCAGGAGGTGCACTCCAGGCCGGGCACGCCCTGGTCCTCGGGGCCCCGGACCACCGGCGGGTCATGCACCTGGCTGTGGGCGCCCTGCAGGGGGCTGTCACCCACGGGGTGGCAGTTGACGCAGCGGGGATGCAGCATGACCCGGCTCGCCTCCAGGAACAGTGCCCGCGAGCGCTCCTTCTTGTCACCGATGCCCGCGAAGGACTCCGGCGTCCGGAGCGATTGCGGATCCGCGGGCGGCGGCATCACGACGGGATGCGCCGCGCGGCCTCCACAACCCGCGCTGATCAGCAGCGACAGCGACAGCGCCGCCGCCCCCGCGCCCAGCACGGCTCCCAGTGCGTTCGAGCGAAGTCTCATCGTGCCCCGTCCATCCCTTCGGCCAGAAGTCTCCCGGCCCCACGCGCAGCGTCGCGAGGCCGGACGGGCCATGCTGCCCCGCTCCGGCCCTTCGCGAGCCTGTCAAAATGCAGCATGGCCTGTGAAGGTTTTCTTCAGAACGGGTCCAGCCTGTGAGTGGACGGCGTCGTCACGCTGCGTGGGGGACGGCGGCCTTCGTGAAGGCCTCGTGCCTGCTCCAGCCCCAGCATCAACGCTCATGCCACGCGCCACCGCAAGCCATTGGCGCCGGCCGTGCCTCGCTGACACGGGCCGCTGGCGGGATTGACGGAATGTCTTTCGGGGACTCCCGGGGCTTCGTGCAAGTGCGCGGAATCGCGTGCGCGGGGGGGTTGGAACGCCGTGTGTATTGGGAAGCGCGCAAGGAGATAGCCCGCCATGCGCCAGAGCCCCGCGTCGTCCGTGTTCTCCCTCACCCGCCTCTTCGTCGAACAGTGTGCCCGCTGGAGGCTGCGCGAGGAGGTCATCGCGTTCATCCTCGAGTTCGGCACTCCCGCCCGCGCGTGCGGTGCCACCCACCTCACCGTGCACGAGCGCGACCTTCCCGTGGCGCTTCGCGATTCGTCGCTGGCCCGGCAGGCGCGCGGGTGGATCCTCATCCTCAATGACGAGGACCGGCTCCTCACCTGCTACCGCCGCCAGGACGCTTCGCGCTTCCTGCGCCAGAAGTCCAAGCGCCGCCCCGCCGGCGTCGCCCGGGACCGCGACGATTTCCTGCGCGGCCTCCAGTTCGCTCCGGCCTGAATCAGTCGAGCCCCGCCTTGCCCACCGCCCAGTAGGCCTTCACCTTGGGCGTGGCGCGCTCGCCGTCAGCGCGAAGCCGTGAGCGCAGGGCCTGGATGGACTGCGCCCGGCCCGTCATCACCAGCGTCGCGCCTGGCTTCGCGCGCAGGGCTTCGCGCAGCCGTTCGTGGATTTGCGTCAGGTGCGCGTCCCCTGCCGTGCGCTCCACGTCCTGGCCCTCGAAGCCCAGCTCACGCAGCGCGGGCGTGCAGTCCTCGCGGCGCGTCACCTCGAAGACGGGGGTGACGTCTCGCTTCGCCGCGGTGCGGAACGCGTGCGCCACCGCGAAGGACGTTTCGTCACCGAAGAGCACCACCGGCGCGTCACCGGACTCCAGCGCCACCGAGCGCCGGGGCCCGAAGAATTGCACCGTGTCCCCGACCCGGACGTCGCGGCCCCACTTCGCTCCGGGGCTGTCGCCGTGCAGGTACACCAGGAAGGCCGTGGCCCCGCGCGTTTCGTCCCACGACAGCGGCGTGTACGTGCGCATGCCCAGTCCTGGCAGGTACACCTGCACCTTGTCGCCGGGGGTCCATCCCTGCCCCCGCAGCGCGGGCCCCTCACAGTCAATCTGTCGAAACGCGCGGGACAGCTCGCGCACCTGGGTGACGCGGGCGTCGGTGAAGAGGAAGCGGCCCAGCATGCTTCCCAGCATGGCCTTCGCGGATGCCATTGAAACCTCCGTGCAGGCGTTCATACGCCTCCCTCCCGGCCCTCGCTCGTGAAGTTGCGTGAAGTCATCCACACCTTCAGGACGGAACCCCCACGAAAGGAACCGGACATGGCCCCCTGGCACCCCCGGGTGCGCTGGTTTCGGACCAGCGGCGCCGCCGTCATCGCCGTCCTGTCAGCCAGCGCCTGCGCGATGGGCCCGGAGGACTTCGGGCCGCAGGTGACGTCGAGCTCGGCGCCCCTGAGCAACCCCATGTCCCAGTTCCGGGAGGACCTGTCCCCCTACGGCACCTGGATCGACCTGCCGGACGCCGGCTGGGTGTGGCGGCCGGACCCGAACGTCGTGGGCGCGGACTTCGTCCCCTACTCCACCGGTGGTCAGTGGGTGTCCAGCGATTGGGGATGGACCTTCGAGAGTGACTGGGATTGGGGCTGGGCGCCCTTCCACTACGGGCGGTGGTTCGTCGCGCCGTCGGTCGGTTGGGTGTGGTGGCCCGACAGTGAGTGGGCCCCTGCCTGGGTGGACTGGCGGTGGGGGAACGGCTTCGTTGGCTGGCAGCCCCTCGCGCCTCCAGGCATCAGCATCGGGTTGGGCTGGACCTTCGTGGGGGCAAACGACTTCGTGCGGCCCGGCGTGGGCGTGCATCGCCTCCCGGCGTCGCGGGTCCAGGAGCTGATGCGCCAGACACAGCCCGTGGGTGAGCACGTGGTGGCCCGCGAGGGACACTGGAACCGGGGGCCGGAGCCGGAGCAGGTCGCGCGGGTGACGGGGCAACCCGTGCCGCTCGCGAAGCCCATGACGCCGCCCACGGCCCATCCGCCGCGCGCTCGCAGCGGGACCAGCGTGGCCCCGTCAAGGCCCGCTCCGTCCGTGCCCCATCACGCGGTTCCGGAGGAGCAGGCCGCACCGCGCGAGGAAGCGCATCCGCCCCCCGCGGCGACGGTCCCCGCCGCGCCACATGAGCCCATCGCGCCGCACGAGCCCACCGCACCGCACGAGCCGCATGAGCCCGCCGCGCCACACGAACCCGCGCCTCATGAGCATGCCTCTCCGGAGCATCACGAGGGCGAGCATTCCGAAGGCTCACATCACGGCCGGTGACGAGGGGGCCGGCGCTGGGTAAGAGGTCGGACATGAGACCGACCTCCGCGCTTCTCAGCCTCGTGTTGCTCGCAGCCCCGGCCTGCACCCACGGCACGAACGTCCAGGCGCCTCTTGAGCCCGCGGAACGGGCCCGCCTGCTCGCCCGGCGCGTCATCATCGCGGATGGCCACGTCGACGTGCCCTACCGCCTCCACGAGGCGCTGGGGCCCGACGGGGCACCGACCGAGGACATCTCCCAGCGCACCACCGGGGGCGACTTCGATTATCCGCGCGCCGTGGAGGGCGGTTTCGACGTGGCCTTCATGTCCATCTACATCCCCGCGGAGCTCCAGAAGTCAGGTGGAGCCAAGGCGCTCGCGGACTCGCTCATCGACATGATGGAGAAGGTGGCCCGCGACGCTCCGGACAAGTTCGCCATGGCCCCTTCCGTGGAAGTGGCCGAGCGCAACTCGCAGGCGGGCAAGATCTCCTTCGCGCTGGGCATCGAGAACGGCGCCGCCATCGAGGACCGGCTGGAGAACCTCCGCCACTTCCAGCAGCGCGGCGTGCGCTACATCACGCTCACGCACACCGAGGACAACCTGATCAGCGATTCCGCCGCCAGTCAGGGGCACGGCACGTGGAACGGGCTCAGCCCCTTCGGCAAGCAGGTGGTCGCGGAGATGAACCGCTTGGGCATCATGGTGGACGTCGCGCACCTGTCCGACGACGCCATCCGGCAGGCGGTGGACTTGAGCCAGCTGCCGGTGATCGCATCGCACTCATCCTGCCGTCAGTTCACGCCCGGCTACCCGCGCAACCTCCCGGATGAGCTGATCCGCGCCATCGCGGCCAGGGGCGGCGTGGTGATGATCAACTTCGGCTCCTCGTTCCTCATCCCGGAGGTGCAGGTCCACAACCGGCAGTTCGACACGGTGCTTCAGGCCTACGCGAAGGAACACGGCCTCACGAAGGGCAGCCCGGAGATCAAGGCCTTCATCGACACCTATCTGCGCGACCACCCGATCCCCCTGGCCCGGGTGGAGGATGTGGCCAATCACATCGACCACGTCGTGAAGCTGGTAGGCATCGACCACGTGGGGCTGGGCTCCGACTTCGACGGTGTCGGCCCCAGCCTGCCCACCGGACTCAAGGACGTCTCGCAGTACCCGAACCTGTTCCGCGTGTTGCTGGAGCGCGGGTACAGCGAGACGGACATCGAGAAGATCGCCTCCGGCAACGTCTTCCGCGTGTGGCGGCAGGTGGAGGCGTACGCGGCGACTTCACGCAGTGCGGCAAGGTAGTTCGCCAGCCGTTCGTTGGGACATCCAGCGCGGAAGCCTGGCTCCGGAGACGAAGCGCCCAAACCTGTCCGACTGGAGGGTTGCGCGGAATAGCGGTTCAGCCTGGCCGCGATGCAGGGGGAGGAGCAGGGGCCTCGAAGAGGACGAAGACGCAAAAAAAGCCGGCTGCGGGAGAGCAGCCGGCTGACGTTATGGGCCAGCAGCTTGAGGAAGACTTCCGCGTCGATGGTGGGCGGGTGCCGGGAGGAGAGGCGGTGAAAGCCCATGTCGTGCTGCAGCGA
>NZ_RAWE01000118.1 GCF_003611695.1 Corallococcus carmarthensis
GGCTTACCCGGGGGGTGGGTCAGCTCTCAATCGGTGAGGGATTCCGGTTGGGCGACGCCGGTCGCGGCTTGAGGCGCATGGCGTTGAGCTTCTGGGCCAGCTCCGCGCCCTGGACGCTCTTGGAGATGTAGCCGTCCGCGCCGGAGGCGATGGCAAGCGAGCGCAGCTTGGCCTCGTCGGAAGCGGAGTAGAGGATGAAGCGGGTGCCGGGGGGCGCGTACTGGCGCGCCAGCCCCACCACCTTGTCCCCCTTGAGGGCGGGGAAATTCACGTCGATGAGCACGAAGTCCGGCTCGGAGGCGCGCACGATGTTGGACACGCCCAGGGCGGACGTGTGGGTCTGCACATCGAACCCGTACGCGCTCAGCGAGCGCTGCACGAGGTCGAGCAGGTCCGGATCGTCGTCCACGACAAGGACGCGCGTTTTTGCTTCAGCCATGGCTTCTCCCTAGGTACTGACGAATCGTCTCGATGAGCTGATCGCGGTCCAGGGGCTTGGTCATATAGGCCGTGCAACCGGCCGCCTGCGCCTTGTCCTGGTATTCGCGACCCGCGTGCGCCGTAACGGCGATGACGGGCACATTCTGCCCATCCGGCAACGCGCGGAGCCTGCGGGTGACTTCCCAGCCGTCGAGTCTCGGCAGGGACAGGTCCATGAGGATGAGGTCCGGCGCGTCATTGCGGGCTCGCTCCAGCCCCTGCTCGCCGTCCTCCGCCTCGATGAGGTCATACAGTCCGCCCAGGTACCGGCGGACGATGTCGCGGTTCTGCTCGCTGTCCTCCACGTACAGCACGCGGGGCAGCTTGCCCGCGGAGGCCGCCCGCTGGGACATGAGCAGCCCCTTGGCCTGCGCGATGACGTCCTCCAGCGCGTGGCCGCCCTTGCGCACGAAGCCGGCGAAGCCGTCGCGCAGGAGCGCCTCTTCGTCGTTGGAGAGCGTCTTGCCGGTGAGCACCACCACCGGCACGGACAGCTTCTCCGCGCGCAGCCGGCGCAGCACCTCGAAGCCGTCCAGGTTCGGCATCATCAGGTCCAGCACCACCAGCGACGGCGGCGACACGCGCGCCTTGAGCAGCGCGTCCTCGCCGTTGCGCGCCTCGTTGGTGGAGAAGCCCGCGCGGCGCAGGTTGCGGCTGACGAGCTCGCGCGTGGCCGCGTCGTCGTCCACCACCAGCACGTCGCCCGTGGCGGCGGAAGCGCCCGCGGAGGCCAGGCTCTTCTGCACCACATCCACCAGCCGCTCCGGCTCCACCGGCTTCACCAGGTACTCGCACGCACCCAGGCTGAAGCCGCGCGCGCGCTGCTCCTCCACGGACACGAGGATGACCGGGATGGCCGCCAGCGCGGGGTCGCTCTTCAGCTGGCTCAGCACGGACCAGCCGTCCATGCGCGGCAGGTGGATGTCCAGCAGGATGGCCTGCGGCTTCACCTCGCGGGCGAGCGTCAGCGCGGCGAGCCCGTCATTCGCCGTCACCACCTTGAATCCCGCGGGCTCCAGCTGGCCGGTGACGAGCTGCTGGATGAGCACGTCGTCGTCCACCACCAGCACCGTGCTGCCCGGCCGCGCCATGGGCGCGAGCCGCTGGGCCACGTCGTGCACGGGAACCAGGCGCTCCGTGGCGTGCGGGCTGTCCGCGCCCACCGTCGTCGCCAGCACGTCCGGCAGCCGCACCGTGAAGGTGGAGCCCCGGCCCAGCGTGCTCTTCACGTCCACCGTGCCGCCCAGCACGCGGGTGAGCTCGCGCACGATGGCGAGCCCCAGCCCCGTGCCGCCCACCTTGCGCGTGGTGGTGCCGTCCACCTGACGGAACTTCTCGAAGATGAAGGCGAGCTGATCCGACGGGATGCCCACGCCGGTGTCCTCCACCGTCATCAGCAGCTCGCCGCCGCCCGCGGGCACCACCGTGAGCGCCACCTCGCCCGTGTCGGTGAACTTGGCCGCGTTGCTCAACAGGTTGAGCATGATCTGCCGCAGCTTCAGCGCGTCGGTGCGGATCTCCTTCGCGTCGGGGTCCACGTTCACCGTGAGGGCCACGTCCTTGCCCTTGAGGTACTCCTTCACCGTGGCCATGCACTCGTCGGCCAGCTCCTGCACGTCCACCGGCTCGGTGACGACCTCCACGCGGCCCGCTTCGATCTTCGACAGGTCCAGGATGTCGTTGATGAGCGCCAGGAGCGTCTTGGCGTTCGTCTTCACCACGTTGAGGTCGCGCCGGCCGTGCGGCGTCAGGCGGCTGCCCTCCTCGCGCATCAGCAGGTCGCAGTAGCCGATGATGCCGTTGAGCGGCGTGCGGATTTCATGGCTGAAGTTCGCCAGGAACTCGCTCTTGAGGCGCACGGCGCCTTCCGCCTCCCGGGCGCGCTCCTCCTCGTTTCGCTTGGCGACGGAGAGCTCCTGGGCCAGCCGGTCCAGGTCCTCGTTCTGCTGGCGGATGATCTCCATCTGGAGCGCGCGCTGCTGGTAGCTCGCCAGGGAGCGGGCGGACACCGCGCGCGTCTTCTTGATCTCCTCCAGGCTGGCGGCCAGCTGCTTGTTGGCGGCCTCCAGTTCGTCCTTGGAGGCGCGCAGGGCCTCCTCGTTCTGCTTGCGCTCGGAGATGTCCTCCGTGACGCCCATCACGAAGCGCGCGACGGACTGGTCGTCCAGGAGCGGAATCTTGCGCGTGGCGAAGATGCGGTCCACGCCGTCCGCGCGGGCCACCTCCTCGAACGTCTTCATCCGGCGCGTCTCGAGGATCTCCGTGTCGATGGCGATGAACGAGTCCGCCTGTTCCTTGGGGAAGTAGTCGTGGTCCAGCTTCCCCAGCAACCACTCCTTCGTGACCTTGAAGGCGTCCGCGAACGTCTTGTTCACCACCACCAGCCGGCGCGTCTCCGCGTCCTTCACGAACAGCACGAAGGGCAGCGCGTCGATGATGTTGCTGAGCAGGTAGTTGGTGCGCTTGAGCTCCACGCCCGTCATCTGGTGCTGGGCGCGCTCGGCGTGCAGGCGCAGTTCCCGCGCCACCACGAAGGGCAGGTGGCCGTAGCGGTCCTCGGTGACGTAGTCGCGCGCGCCGGCGCGCATGGCGGCGGCCAGCGTGTCCGCGCTCCAGGCGGGCGCGCTCACCACGAAGGCCGTCTCGCGGCCGCGCTGCACCCACGCCGCCTGGACGTCCTCCCAGGTCATGCCCGGCATCTCGGAACCCACCAGCACCAGCGCCCAGGGGCGCTCCAGCGCCTGCTCCAGGGCCTCCCGCGTGCCGACGGGCTCCAGCGTGAGCATGGAGAGGATGTCCTCCTTCTCCAACGCTTCGCGCATGGCGCGCGTCTCACGCTCGCTGCCCACCAGGAGCAGCGACAGGGTGTAACCGAGGGGTGCTTCCGCGTGGGCCACGTCAAACGGGTGGTGGGCCATGGTCTCTGACTTAGTTGGAGCCGAACGCGAGCACGGTCAGCGTGGTGTTGATGTGGAACCCCGAGTAGATCTCGAATTGCACGTTCATCCCAGCGGATGAAGGTGCGAGCTTCAGGGCCTCGGAGAGCTTCGGCACCATGCCCTGGGCTTGCGCGTACCACAGGCGTCCGCTGCAGTGGAACAGGAGGGCGGCCTGGGGGTTCTGTACCCGCCTGGGCAGCTCCTCCTGGAAGAAGTCCCGCGTCATACCCGCCAGGTCACCGGCCTTCATCAGGTCCAGCTCGCTGCCCTCCTCCAGGAGGTTGGCGAACAGGATGGAGCCGTCCTCCAGGGGGCGCCACGCGGCGCGGATGAAGTACTCACGGCCCACCTTGAGCGCGGTGGGGCGCAGCGCGAAGCCACCCGGCCGGCCGAACTCCAGGTCCGCGATGTTCTCCACGCCCAGGATGTCCGCGTAGCGCCGGGCGGCGGGCTTGCCGTCAATCTCCAGGGCGCGCGTGTGCGTCTCATCCACCTTGGTGATGGTCAGGCGCTCGCCGGTGGGCACGTACCAGTGCGAGCGCAGCGCGGCCCAGGGTGCGTTCGTCTTGAACAGCGCCACCAGCACGCCGTCGCCGGCCACTTCCCCATCCACGTGGATGAGGGCGGACTGGCGCGCGGGGTCCGGCTCTGAATCGCTGGCGCCGCCGCCCACGAGCACCAGGGTCTGGTTCTTCTCCAGGATGCCCAGCAGCAGCTCTTCCTTCTTGTAGCGGAAGCCGTCGTCAATCACGAGGCCCACGTACCGGCGCGCGTCCAGGTCCTGCTGGCGCACGCCCAGCTCCTCGCACGCGCGCTTGATGGCCATGGCGCCCGCGGCGATGGCGTCCCCGGTCAGGCCGCTGCCCAGGCCCAGGCCCACCTCGAAGTCACCGGAGAGCGCGCCCAGCACCACGCTGTTCTCGTGGATGCCGTTGTTGTCCAGCTCGCCGGCGGTGGTGGCGCCCACCAGCCGGGTGTCCTTGGGCAGCCGCTCGCGCACCGCGCGGTTGAGCGCGCGCTGGTCCCGCTGGCGGGCCGCGAACAGCGTCACCAGCTTCGGAGGGGGACCGTGTAACTGGCGCAGGAGGTCCTCGGCGACGGCGACTGGATCCGTGAGGGTGGAACGAGCCGTCTGCATCTTCACGTGCGCCATGAGGACCTCCGTGCGAACCGGCGGCGGCTAGAAGCCGGCGCCGGGGTGTGTCTTGTGACAACTGCCGGTGCACTGCTGGAACGATTCGCGGCCCCCACCGACGTACATGCTCTCGATGGGACCGAACTTCTGCACGTGGCTGTCGGGGTAGCTCTTGTGGCACGACAGGCAGGCGGCCTTGCTGGTGCGCTGCGTGGTCTCCTGCTTCAGGTGGCAGGACGAGCACTTCTCCAGGGGCGCGTCGAAGCGGTTGGAGCGCGAGTGGATGAAGTGCGTGCGCACGAAGATGGGACCTTCCAGTTCGAAACCCAGCGGAGCATGGCACGACGCGCACGCGGCGCGGTTGTCGTTCGCATGCAGCACTTCGCTCAGCTCGCCGCCCTTGCTGTGGCAGGAGTTGCACGGACCCGTGGTCAACACGGCTTCCGTGTGGGTCTTCGTCCCCACCTGGATTTCGATGGTGCGCGACGCCGGCAGGTCCTCGCCCATGTACACGCGGCGCGCCTTGGCGGTCACCAGGTAGGTGCCGGGCTTGGCGTCGGCGGGCAGGTGGTAGGTCCAGGTGTCGCTCACGGGCGCGTCCCAGCGGCCGTCGTTGGGGAAGAAGGCGCCGCCGAAGAGCTTGTTGGCGGGGGGGAAGGTCATGAACTGCGCATAGACGCCGTCGCGCGCCGGGGTGGCGATGGTCTGCACGTCCTGCGAGTCATCCAGGAAGGCCTCCAGGTCGACGATGGTCCGGATGGGCTGGATGTCCTGCGCCGGCCCGATGAGCTGCGTCATCATCATCCGTTCCTGGTGCTTGCGGCGGTAGTAGGTCGTCGTCGGGTTGAAGAAGGCCTGATAGTACTGGATCCCCGCCGGATTGCCGGGGGCGCCCGGCGGTGCGACCTCATTGTAGGTTGGCAGGCTCCCGGCCGGATGCAGCCGCTTGCCCTTGCCGTCCTTCAGGGTCATCTGGAAGGTGACGTCCGACCCGGGGGCATACGTGCCGTCCTTGCGGGGCGCCGTCAGGGGCTTGATGTCGATGCCGAACCCGTAGCTGTACGCCGGCTGGGACACCTGGGTGACGGGGATGTAGTACGGGGCGAACGGGCGCAGGCTCCAGCGCAGACGCAGACCCACCGTGCGGGAGGTGAAGGTGAGCGTCTGCTTCTTCGCGTGGTCGTACGCGTTGCGCAGCTCCACCAGGGCCTCTTCCTCATAGGCCTTGGCGCCCGTGCAGTCCGTGAGCGAGCGACAGTCGCGCGTCCACTGGATGGCGCGCATCCGGCGGATGAAGAAGTCGTCACGCTCCGTACGGCGCGTGTCGTCGCTGCCGATGTTCAGCAGCACCGGCGCGCCCGTCAGCACGCCGCGCGAGTCCACCGGTTCCACCGTGAAGAGGCTGGTCGCCTTCATCCAGGCCGCGTCCCGGTAGAAGCGGCGGCGGGTGAAGGTGCCGTCCGCGTTCGACAGGCCGACGAACTCCTGGTCCGCCAGACGCACACCGCCCCACCCGATGGCCAGGAAGTCGCTGTTCTGGCGCAGGCCGTCCACGCCCTCGTCCTTCGTGGCGAAGATGGAGGCGCGCAGGTCAATCTGGTTCACCCAGAAGCTCTGGCCGGCCTTCACCTTCAGGGGCACGCCCTCCCCGTTGTCCACTTCCAGGGCCAGCGCCACGGGCGCCGAGCTCCCACTGCCACCCTTGAGGGCCGCGTCATCCGACAGCGCCGCACCCTGGACCGCGAGCTCCGGCTCCACGGCGGCGGGGGACGCCAGCTCCGCGGACTCCGGACCACCGCACGCCACCGTCAGGCTGGCCAGCGTCGCCAGCAGGCTCGCGCGGCCCGCCGTGAACAGGCGGGGGGAAGTGCGAGTACGCCGCTCCCGAATCGTGTCAGTTCCAACCATGAGGGGACTCCTCCGAACGCGTATGTGCGGACGGCTGCCGGAGCAGCGTCGCGGCCAGGGGACCCGGTTGCCCTTGCGTCGGGGGGACGCTGGCGGAGGGTCATGCTCAAATCCGGCTTTTGCCGAAAACGAGCAGTTCTAGCCACACGGAGAATATCCATAATCAACAGAGCGATTCAACTTCTGAGAATAATTCCACTCAGAGGGGAACTCGAACTGTTGGTGACTGGATGGGACGGGGTTCTGGGGCGCAACCCACCCGGGAGGGTCATGCTCGAATCGTGTTTACGGCCTCCTTCGGGGCTTCCGGGGTGAACGGGAGTTCGACGGTGAACTCCGAGCCCTCTCCCAGACGAGAGTGGACGCGGATGGTGCCGCCGTGGGCTTCGACGAGCTGCCGGACGATATAGAGGCCCAGTCCGAAGCCCGGCGCGCGGCTGTCCGTCGTGACCCGCTCGAAGCGGGTGAAGAGGCGCTGCTGCGCGTCCACGGGGATGCCGGCGCCGTGGTCGCGCACCGACATGCGGACCCGGTGTGAGTCCTCGTCCACGTTCACATGCACCTCCACCGGCTGACCCCGGCCGAACTTGAGGGCGTTGCTGACCAGGTTGGTGAGGACGCGGTCCAGGCGCTGGCGGTCCCACCGGCCGCGGGCCAGGTTCCGGGCGTGGACGGTGAGGGCGCAGCCGGCGGCGGCGGCCTGGTCCTCGTGGCGGGCGGCCACCTCCTGGGCCAGCTCCGACAGGTCCATGGGCTGGGCCTCCAGTACCAGCCGGCCCCCGGACAGGCGCGACAGGTCCAGCAGGTTGTGCACCAGCTGCCCCAGCCGCTTCGTCTCGTCCTCGGCCAGCAACAGCCCCTCGCGCAGGCGCGTGTCGTCACCGTGCGTGGGCGCGCACTGCAAGCGGACGCGGCGCAGGCGCAGCTGAAGTGAGCTGAGCGGAGTGCCCAGGTCGTGCGCCGCCACGCCAATGAGCTCCAGCGCGTTCTGCGTCGCGGCCAGCAGGCGGGCGTTGTCCAGCGCCAGCGCGGCCCGGGCGGACAGCTCCTCCAGGAAGGCCTGGTCCACCGCGCCGTAGTGGCGATGCGGCCGGGTGGACAGGAGGCACAGCGCGCCCAGCACGCGGTTGTCCACGATGAGCGGCACGCTCAGCGCGGACCTGACGCCCAGCGCGCGCCACAGCTCCGCGCAGGTGCTGCCGCTGACGGAAGGGGGCAGCCGGTCCGGATCCACTTCCGCGAAGCGCTCGGCGCGGCCGGTGTGGACGACGCGCGCGGGACCGGGCTCGTCCAATGACGGCCTGCGCATCAGCGGCTCCCACAGCCGCGTCTGGGTGGCCGCGTCCGCGCACGCCACAGCGCCCGGACGCACGTCGCCGTTGCCGTCCGGCAGGTAGAGCACGCATGCGTCCGCCACTTCCGGCACGCACAGGCGGGTGAGCGCGGCGCCCAGCTCCTTGGCGCCGGCCTGGGGCTGCAGCACGCGGCCCGCCTCGGCGAGCAGCGCCTGCATGCGCTCGGTGCGCTTGCGCTCGGTGATGTCGCGCGTCACCTCCGCGTAGCCCTGCAGCGTGCCGCCTTCGGCGTACAGCGCGGTGAGCAGCGTCTCCGCCCAGAAGCGCGAGCCGTCCTTGCGCAGCCGCCAGCCTTCCGACTGCAAGCGCCGCTCACGCGCGGCCCGCTCGCGGTGGGAGGCGGGCAGGCCGTGCGCCACCGCGTCCGGCACGTGCAGCACTTCCGCGCGCTGACCCACGATGTCGGAGGACGTCCAGCCGGTGAGCCGCTCCGCGCCCGTGCTCCAGCAGGACACCGTGCCGTCCGGCTCCAGGAAGCACAGCGCGTAGTCGCTCACGCCATCCATGAACAGGTGCAACCGCTGCTCACTTTGCAGCCGCTCCGCGTGCATGGGGCCCAGCGCGTTGCGCAGCACCATCACCAGCGCGGTGAGGGCGCCCAGGCCCAGCAGGCCGGCGAGGATGTCGGAGACGTGATGGAAGAAGGCCCCACCGTCCACCGCCAGCGTTCGGGCCGCGGACACCAGGGTGGCGAGCAGGATGAGTCCGGCCAGAAGGCACACGGACAGACCCGCACCAACCCTCTGCGCGAAGGTCCAACGTCGCAACATGTGGCACTCCCCCCCGACGGCACCGAGCGCTTCTGTGCAGAAGGACCCTCAACATCACCGAAAAGGTGGGGTGAGCGACATCGCACTGCCGGGCAGGGTATCCTATAACCCGGTTTTTACCTGTTTGTCATGAAATCATGGAGCCTACCCGTGAGGATGGGAAGTTTCCGGCGGGCAGGACGCGGCGGGGCTGTCTGGCGGTGGACAGGGCTCCGGTCCTTCCGGGAACTCGGGCCTGGAATCAAGGGGTTGGAAGGGAAGGAGGTGCTCGCGAAATGGCCTTCCGGGCGCCGGGACGTTATGCAGCGCCCCCCTCCTCGCACCTGGGTGTTGCACGCATATGGCGTCTCTCGTTGAAGGTCTGAAGGTCCGCTACCTCCCGCAGCCCGAATGGGGCGTGGGGCATCTGGTGTCGCTGCAGGAGCAGGGGGCCAAGGCCCTCATTGCCTTCCCGTCCCGCGAGGATGCGCCGGTGCTGGTGTCCACGCGCGGCGGTGCGCTGGTGCCGTACCCGCTGCCGAAGGGCGAACCCATCCAGACGCCGAAGGGGCGCAAGGCCACCGTCCTGGGCGAGGAGCCGGGCGCGCGCGGACTGCGCCGCTACGTGGTGCGCTTCGAGGACACGGGCGAGGAGGACGAGCTGCCGGAGTCGGAGGTCCGCGCGTTGGCGCCGCGCTCCGACCTCTTGTCCACGCTGCGCGACGGGCGGGTGGGGGACGCGAAGGCGTTCATGCTGCGCAAGCAGGCGCTGGTGCTGGACGACGAGCGCCGGGGCGACGCGCTGGGCGCGCTGCTGGCCAGCCGGGTGATGGTGAAGCCGCACCAGGTGGGCGTGGTGCAGCGTGTGCTGTCCGCGCGCCGTCCGCGCTTCGTGCTGGCGGACGAAGTGGGCCTGGGCAAGACGATTGAAGCGGGCATGGTGTTCAGCGCGCTGCGCCTGGTGGGCCTGGCGCGGCGCTGCCTGGTGGTGGCGCCCAGCCACCTCACCGTGCAGTGGCTGGTGGAGCTGTTCCACAAGTTCAACCAGCTCTTCACGCTGATGGACTCGGACCGCTACGAGCAGTCGCTCAAGGAGGCGCCGGACGTCTCCCCGTGGGCGCGCTTCCCGCTGGTGGTGACCAGCCTGGAGCTGCTCAGCCGCACCCGCGAGCACCGCGAAGAGGTGGCGGCCGAGGACGCCTTCTGGGACCTGGTCATCATCGACGAGGCGCACCACCTGAAGGGCGAGAAGGCCTTCGCCGCCGCGAAGGGGCTGGCCACGAATTCGTGGGGCCTGTTGCTGCTCACCGCCACGCCCATGCAGTTGGATCCGGCGGAGTACCACGGGCTGCTCACCCTCATCGACGCGGCGACCGCGCCGTCCGTGAAGGGCTTCGAGGCGCGGCTCCAGCGCCAGGAGGAGCTGTCCACCGCGGTGCGCGCCCTGCTGGAAGGCAAGGACGCGAAGGCCGCCGTGGCCGGGCTTTCGAAGCGCTTCCCGGAGGACGCGCGCCTCCAGACGCTGAAGGAGAAGGAGGCGCTGCTCGCGCACCTGGCGGAGACGTACAGCCTGTCGGACCGGCTGGTGCGCAACCGGCGCGCGGTGGTGGGCGGCTTCTCCACGCGCAGGCTCCACCGGCACCCGGTGCGGCTCACGCCGGAGGAGCTGACGGCGCGCGATACGGCGCTCGCCACGCTGGCGAAGGGCACCTTGCGCGGCGCGCCGCTGGCCAACGTGTTGCGGCGCCTGGAGTCCAGCCCCGCGGCGTTCATGGGCGCGGTGAAGTCCAACCCGGCGCTGAAGGGCGCGGACCTCAAGCTGACCGGGCGCGACGCGAAGCTCATCGCGTTCGTGGGCGTGCTGCGCGGCATCTGGAAGGCGGAGCCGCGCGCGAAGGTGCTCGTGTTCACGGAGAGCCGCGACACGCTGGAGTCGCTCCAGTCGGAGCTGTCACGCGAGGGCGTGGAGGCGCTGGGCTACCACGGCGACCTGCCGCTCGTGGAGCGCGACCGGCAGGTGGCGCGCTTCCGCGACCCGGAAGGCCCCCAGGTGCTGCTCTGCACGGAGGTGGGCGGCGAGGGCCGCAACTTCCAGTTCGCGCACCACCTGGTCCACTACGACCTGCCGTGGAGCCCCTCCACGGTGGAGCAGCGCATCGGCCGCCTGGACCGCATCGGCCAGACGCACCCGGTGGAGATCCACGTCTTCGACCCCGAGGGTACGCTGGCGTCGGACGTGCTGATGCTGCTGGCGGACGCCGTGGGCGTCTTCGGTGAGACGGTGGGCGGCCTGGACGCGGTGCTGGAGGAGGTGGAGGACCGCATCACGGACCTGGCCCTGCTGCCCCGCGAGGCGCGCGTGGACTACGCCGCGGAGCTGAAGACCCGCGTGGAGGCGGCGCGCGAACAGGTGAAGCGCGCGTACGACCCGCTGCTGGACGTGCGCAGCTTCGACAAGCCCGCGGTGGCCTCGCTGGTGGCGCGCGCGCACGAGCGCATGGGCGAGGAGGCCCCTGAGCCTGGGGACGAGGACTCCGAAGAGGAGGCTCCGCCCCTGGAGGACGGCCTGTGGAGCGTGGCGCGCGACCTGGACGAGCGCCTGGAGGAGACCGTCACGGAGCTGGCGCGCCGCGTGGGCATTGGCGTGGACACCGACGAGCAGGTGGAGGCCTTCCAGGTCGCCTTCCAGTTCGGCCACGCGCTCAATGTCGAAGGGCTGCCCGGCATCGACGTGATGCAGGACCGCACCTTGCTGGGCACCTTCTGGCGCGACACCGCCGTGGAGGCGGAGGAACTGGAGTACTTCGCCACCGGCCACCCGCTGGTGGAGGCTCTGTTCGGCTTCCTCAAGGACGGCCCCTACGGCCGCAGCGGCTTCCGCCACATCGAGAAGCGCGGCGTGAAGAAGCCCGTGCGCGGCCTGGAGCTGCTCTTCCACGTCCAGCTGCCGGAGCCCCAGGACACCTCGCCCGGTGCCCGCGTGCCCAGCCGCCAGCTGGCGCGCTTCCTGGAGCGCACCCTGCTGCCCGTCGCCGTGGTGGATGGCCCCCAGGGCCCCGTGGCCGACCCTTCCGTACTCCCTGCATTGGAAGCGGACGGCAAGGCCTTGAAGGGGGACGAGGTCCACCAGGCCTTCCCCGGCTTCGGTGCCTTCGTGGACGCCTCGCTGCCCGTGGCCCAGGCCGCCGCCGAGGCGGAGCTGGGCCGGTCCGCGAAGAAGGCCCGGGCCGCCATCGAAGCGGAGCGCGACGCCGCCGCTGGCCGCCTGCGCCTCTCCCTGTCCCACCAGGGCCTCTCCCCTGAAGAGGTGGAGGCCCAGGTTGACGCGGAGCGCCATCACTATGAACGCCTGCTCCAGGCGCTCGCGGGGGCGAAGGTGACGCTGGACGCGGCCTGCGGGTTCACCCTCAACAAGTGAGCCAAACAGTTCTGCTAGTATGGAATCGGTCCCGGCGCGTTCCGGCCATTTGACCGATTCCCCAATCATCGAGAATCTAGGAGGAAGGCAGCCTCCCCTCATATGGCCTTCCTCCGTCCCCAGCGTCGGCAGCACGAGTCCGGTCAGGCCGCCGTGGAAGCGGCGTTGTGCATGCCGCTCGTGGTGTTCATGGTGCTGGGCTCGCTGCAGCTCTTCATGCTGTTGCAGGGCCGCATCCTGGCGCAGGTGGCGGTGTACCGCGCGGTGCGCGCGGGCAGCCTCAACCACGGCAGCTGCGAGGCGATGACGCACGCGGCGCTGGTGACGATGCTGCCCACGGTGGAGCACACCCGCACGCCCGCGCAGCTGGCGAATGCGTTTGATGAGCGCAAGCGCAACTACCTGCGCGTGCGCGGCTCCAAGGGCACGCTCTTCACCGAAGGGCCCATGGTCGAAATCGTCCGCGAGTCCCCGGACGTGGGCTGGGTGCGCAGCCTCGCGGGTGACGAAGATTTGCTGTTCGACGCGCCCACGGACTCGGCCGCGGAGATGCAGCGGCGCACGCTCGAGATCCGCATGGTGGCCTGGTACTACATGCGCATCCCGTTCGCGGACTGGGTGATGAGCCGGATGTTCCTGGCCCAGTTCCACCTGAAGAACTACACGGCCGCGAACCCGCTCAACCCGGCGCAGAAGGAGTCCGACTGGTGGGCGGACACCGACGTGGAGCTGGGGCCGGATGACTGGCCCGGCGGGGACCTGGGGGACCGGATGCTGCGCTGGAACGCGCAGGGCCACTACCTGTTCCCCATCCAGGTCCACGCGGCCATGCGGATGATGACCCCGGTGAAGGCGTCGAACTTCCAGGGAGGTGCCGGATGCAGCCTGCACGGCTTCTGAAGGCCCACGCGCGCGGCCAGGCGCTGGTGTTGTTCTCGCTGACGTTCCTGCTGCTGACGCTGATGGTGCTGCTCACGCTGGGCTTCGGCATGCGCGCCAAGGAGCGCGTCGAAATCCAGATGGCCGCGGACGCGGCGGCCTACAGCCAGGCGGTGTCCACGGCGCGCACGTTCAACGCCATCGCGGTGATGAACCGCGCCCAGATTGCCCACATGGTGGCGATGGCGGGCACCCAGTCGATGATCAGCTACGGCAGCCAGATGTACGCCGCGCGGCAGACGTCCTCGTGCCCCATGCCCGGGCCGGCGTGGTCCGGCCTGGACGAGGCGGCGGCCATGCAGACGTTGTCGCTGCAGGGGCGCGCGGGCTCCATGTTCCGCGCGGAGCTGGCCATGTACAACCGGCTCATCGGCACGCACCTGGCGAACCAGGGCCTCACGAACCTCATCGCCAAGGAGATCAACCCGGAGCTCCTCGCTCCGCCCGAGGGCGCCAACAAGTCGCTGGCGGAGGTGTCCGGCGGCGCGTCTTCCGGCTCCAGCTACGACGACCTGATGCAGCAGGAGAAGACCGGCACGGTGCCGGAGACCTCCGGCGCGGTGATGCCCACCGGTGGAGGCCAGGGCGACGCCACGCGCAACGCCACCATGGGCAGCCTGGGCTGGTCCTGGGTGCACAACCGGGCCAGCGGCAGCGCGGGCTTCGGCTCGGGCGCCGCCGCGCACAACCCGGGCTTCCATCACTACGCCAGCGCGGCCGCGATGGACTCCTCCACCTACCAGACCATCTCCGGCCGCAACTCGTGGGCGCACGACCACGGCCGGGCCATCACGGACACCTGCCCGGACGGCACCCCCATCCCCGCCGCGGCGACGGACGCGTGGGTGATGTCCGACGAGCGGCAGTCCGACGAGGACCAGCACGTCTACGGCGCGAACAAGCCGCCGCCCGGCCAGGGCGCGGAGAACAACACCACCGTGGACGAGCGCCACACGCTGGGCGCCTGCGTGGTGTGCCCCGGCATCTGGCCCTACTCCGTGGGCTTCAACGCGGGGCTGCTGCACGGCAACGCGGATGAGAACGACTACGGCCAGCCCAAGCTGTACGCGATGCTCCAGCGCGACTACGCCAGCGGCTCGCGCCGCGCGAAGCCGGACCCGTGGAACCTGCTGTTCACCTTCAAGTTCGCGAACCAGGAGACGGAGTTCGACAACGCCGCGCCGCTGGGCCGCATCCAGCCCACGGGCCGCGAGGACGTGCAGCGCAACCAGGTGGCGCTGGCCGCGGGGCTCGCCTACTACCACCGGCCCCGGCCGGCGGCGGCGGGCGGTGGCTGGGAAGAGCCGCCCAACTTCCTCAACCCCTTCTGGCGCGCCACGCTGGTGAGCACCGAGGGCGCCCGCGACGACAAGCCCGCGCGCAGCCTGGAGCAGGCGGGCTTCTCCGAGCACGCGGACGCGCTGCGCCGGCTGGACAACGCCGGCTACCGGGGCGGCAGCAGCACGGGCGGGAGGTACTGATGAACGCGCGTGTTTCCAGGTCGCGCCGGGGTCAGGCGCTCGTCGAGACGGCCCTGGGGTCCATGGTGTTCGTCACCATCCTCCTCTTCGGCATCTACTTCGCGGAGGTGGGCGCGCTGACGCTCAAGGTGCAGGAGGCCGCCAACTTCGCGCTGTGGGAGGCCACCGGGCACGTGATGCACAACCCTCAGGCCGGCGTCTTCCAGCGCTCCAACGCGGAGGCGCTGGCGTCCTCGGAGGCCTCCGGGCGCTACCAGGACTTCGACGGCCGGGCCAGTCAGACGAGCGGCGCGATGACCTTCCAGCTGGCCATCGCGCGCGCCACGCGCGTGGTGGTGGACTGTGAGTCGACGCGCCCCGCGGGCAGTCCCGCGGACATCCTGGGCAGCCGTCCGGAGGACGCGGATCCGGGCTCGGCGGCGCTGGGGCTGGCCATGAACACCCAGTCCGACGGCATCTCCTGCAACGCGTCCACCAACCTGCGGGCGGAGCGGCTGGGCAACTTCATGGAGCCGGAGTTCTTCAAGGTGTCGCACCGGCTGGCCAGCGACCAGTTCCGCGTGTGCGCCGCCGGGCGCGCGTCCGGCGGGCGCTGCACCCGGCGCTTCTTCATGCTGCTGGACGACTGGGGCCTGGCGGGCGTGGCGGAAGGGCGCGAGTGCCCGCTCAGCGCCAACACGGGAGGCGCCTGCGCGAACGTGGACTACTACGGGTGGGCCGAACGGGTGTACCGCGAGAACGGCGGCGGCGGGAGCGCCGGCAGCGCGCTGATGGCGGGCGTGGGCGCGACGGGCGGCGTGAACGAGGACCAGTTCTTCATGAGCTTCCGCGGCGCGGAGAGCAACTACGAGCAGAGCATCGGTGCGTCGCACGCGGGCAACCAGACCGTCTGGGAGACCACCCCCTTCGTGGCGCCCAACATCTCCCCCAACTACCGGAGCGACGGCCGGCGCAACAAATGGCTGGGAGGCGTGCCGCATTGAGCGGGGTGGGTGTCCGCGGGCGCGTGGCGGGCGGAGTGCTGGCGCTGATGATGGCGCTGCCCGCCGGGGGCCAGGACGCGGGCGTGCCGGACTCGGGCGTGCAGGCGGCGCCGCGCTTCGCGTGGCCCCGGCTCCAGGTCATCGCGCACGTGGAGTCCAGCGACCTGGTGGAGGCGGGCGGCATCCCCGTGGCGCTGCGCGCGGTGCACGTGAAGGAGAACATCCGCGACCTGGTGCAGCGCTTCGCGGATGCGTTCCGCGACGGCGGGCTCTACGTGCCGCCCGGCAAGGAGCAGGCGCAGTACGCGAACAACGCGGCCATGCTCACCGCGTTGGATCCGAAGCGCCGCATCACCTACACCGTGGTGATGATGCCGCAGCAGGACGGCACCACCACGCTGTACCTGGGGGAAGCGAACCACGCGCTGGCGCGTCCGCAGGAAGCCGCCGGGGACTTCGCGCCGCTGCCGCCGCGGGCCCACGGCGTGCTGCGCGTCAACGCGGAGGGCTCGCGCACGCTCACCTTCGAGGTGCCGCTCACGGGGCCTCAAGTCGAGGCCTTCTACGACGACGCGCTGGCGAAGGCCGGGTGGAAGCGCGGCGACGAGGCCGGCATGTACTCGCGGACCGGCGCGGAGCTGCGGCTCACGCACCAGCCCGCCAGCGACGGCCAGCGCGGCGTGGTGCTCATCTACCAGCAGCGCGCCCGCTGACGGCGACGCGCGCGTTGATCAGGCGCGCAGCTTCTCGCGCAGCGCCTTCGCGCGGCCCTGCATGTCGGGGTCCAGGCCGGTGAGCTCGATGGACTTCAGCCGCTGGTCCAGGCTCTTGGGCAGCTTCTTCTGGAGCGTGCCCGCCTCCTGGAGCGACTCCAGCTTCGCCAGCGCCTTGTCCACGATGCGCTCGCGCGGGTGGTCCAGGAGGCTGTCGAGGAAGTACGCGTCCTCGGGCATGTCCGGATACTTCTCCAGGTAGTCCACCACGCCCTTCACCCAGTCCGCGCGCGTCTCCGACTCCTGCACCTTGCGCAGGGCTTCCTTCTGGGCCTTGCGCTTGCCTTCGGGGTCGAACGTCTTCGCCAGCCCTTCCGGCAGCTCGCCGCCGGTGAAGAGGGCGTCCGCGGCCGTCTTGTATTTCTGGTAGCTGGCGCTGCGCTCCAGCTTCTGCTGCGCCGGGTCGTCCTGGCGCGAGTGGTACTTGCTCTTGCCGCGCTGCGCGTCCAGCTCGCGGTAGGACTTGTTGCGCTTGCCGGTGAAGCCACCACCGTCGTTGTCGTCTCGGGCCATCTTCATCTCCCCTTGCGGGCGCGCCACAGCGCCGCCAGTCCCCGCCGGACGAGGGTGCGCACCTGCGCCAGCTCCTCGGGGGCGAGGGGGTGCTCCTCGTCCTGCTCCGCCTCGAACAACGCTTCCGTCACGTATTCCTGGAGGGTGTCCGGCGCGGGCGGCGCATCCGGCTCCCTGTCCAGGGCCCTGGCATCCACTGCCGAAAGCCCCGGCGGCCAACCCAGCTCCAGCATGGCATGCAGCTCGAAGAGCAGGTGGCGGGCGACCCCATAACCTTCGTCCGTGAGGCCAGCGGCGTCAAGCGCACCCAGCAGGCTGTCCTGCCGGTTCTCATACGCGTGCATCAGCCGCGTGCGCGCCTTGTCGTCGTCCTCCAGGTAACGCCAGGCCGCCTCCACGAATTCGCCGGTGGGCTCGCCGGGATGGAAGGGCGCGGGCGGTTGCAGCCGCTCCTTCTTCGGGCGCGGCGGGCGGGGGCCGTCATCCAGCCGCACCTCCTTTCCCTCCTGCACCAGGTCCCAGAGGCCCAGCAGGTTCTGGTACAGGCGGCGCGCCAGGTCCGGGTCCTGGAAGCGGGGCTCCCCGTCGAAGAGGGTGGGAATCACCTCGGTGTGGTCGGCGCCTTCCGCGCGCGCCTCGCGCATGCGTTCGAGCACGTCGGCGGTGTCGCAGGGACTGCCGGCCAGCTCCAGCAATCCGTCGAGTGTCTGTGCACCCTCGAACTGGCGGACGAAGTCGGGGGCTCGGTTCTTGGAGCGGCTCATCGTGGAGTGGACGGTAGGCACAAGGCGGGCATCCGCGCACGGGGCAATCACGCCTGGGTGGCGCGGCTTCCGTTTCGGGCGCGGCGCCCCTACTCTGCGGCAGTCATGGTGGAACCTTCGTCCGACCCCTTGAAGTCCGCGATGCAGGAGCTCTACCGCGCCCGCGCGGTGGAGGGACCTCTGGGGGAGAACGGCCTGCGCACCGTCTGGCACCTGTCTCCCCAGGGCGCGGAGCTGATGTCGCTGGTGGACGAGGACGGCCGGGTGCGCAGGCAGGAGCTCACGCTGCTGGATGAGCACTGCATCTGGGCCAGCGGACAGGGCGTGCGCACGGGCCGTGTGGAAGCCGGCAAGGCGCGCCCCGTGTCCACGGAGGTGCGCGCGGACCCGGAACTGGTGCCGCATCGGCTGGTGCGCGCCGCGCAGGCGCTCGCCACCTACGAGGGGCAGGACCGTTACATCCTGCACATGCAGCGCGTGCTGGCGCTGGCGCGCGAGGGGCTGGAGATGTCCAGCGTCACGTCTCCGGAGCATCTGGGAGAGCACCTGGGCCGTGGGCCCGGCCCCCGCGACACCGTCGCCACCCGGACCGTGACCTTCACGCCGGTGGATCCGCCGCGGGAGGCCGTCTCCCACGCCGCCGCCGCGCCGGAGTCCCTGCGGCAGTCAGCCCCGGAGCCTGAGCCCGTGCTGCTGCGGCACGGTCAGCCGCTGCCCAATGAAGTGCTGCCCCCGGTGGTGCGCAAGTCGGAGGGCCTGGTGATGGTGGCCGTCTTCGCCTTCGCCGTCGTGGTGGGGCTCGTCATACTGTACGTGCTGTCGCGGGGAAGCTGAGCCGCACGGGCGAGTGCTCGCCCATCAGGTGCGTCACGTCCGCGTCGGTGGGCACGGGGCCGGACGTCCGGCGGCCCGCGGTCACGCGCTCGGGCCCCAGCGTGGTGTGCAGCGGGTGCGCATCCAGCACCAGCAGGACGGCCACCGCGGCGGTGAGCACCAGGCCGCCCACCCACTCCAGCGCGCGCGTCCGCCGGGCCTCGCGCGCGCGGTACGTCATCAGCCAGGTGACGCCCAGTACCAGCAGACAGGAGAAGCAGCTCCAGCGCACCGTGCGCAGCCGCGCCGCCTGCGCCATGCCCTCCGCCATCAGGTCCGGGCGGAGCGCGCCGGGGGCCCGCGACAGCCGCGACAGCAGCGTGAAGAGCTGATGCGACTCCAGCGTGCCCACCACCGCCATGCCCGCCAGCGCCGCCGACACCAGGCTGCCCAGGAGCAGGCTCCTGCGCGTGCTGTCGTCCTGACCCGCGCTCATGCGGCTGAGGCGCGCCAGGCCCAGCGCCACCGACAGGGCGCCCAGCAGCACCGCGCTCGTCCAGGCGCCAAGCAGCCGGGGGGCCATCGCCTTGCCCATGCCCGCCGTCAGCGCGACGCCCGCGTCGCTGGCGGACACCAGCGGCAGCGCCGCCTGCATCCGCTCCAGCAGCACCTCCGTGCCCAGCAGGCCCAGCGTCCAGGGCACCGTCGCCATGCCCACCATCACCGCCAGCGGCACCGTGCGGCCCAGCAGCGTGGAGCCCGCCGCGCAGCTGAGCAGCGGCACCTCCACCAGCAGCGCCAGCCCCAGCAGCACCGCGAAGGGCCCCGCGGAGGCCACCACGCTCAACAGGCCGGCGGGACTGCTGCCCAGCAGCGCGGGCAGCGTGGCCCCCAACACGCACACCGTGGTGGGGACGGCCAATGCCACGACGAACGGTCCGGGCGCGACGTGGGGTCTGACAGGAACAAGCATTTCCCGTAAGGATAGGCTCTTACTGAATCCCGGTAATTCAGACGGGGGGACGACCCACGAGCCAGTACACGACAGAGCAGACGGCGCCGGCCACGGGAGCGAGCACGATGCCCCAGAGCAGCGTCTGTCCGCAGTCCGCGCCATCGCAGCCGATGCGCCCGTAGGCGAGCACGCCGCCGGCGAGCATGGGCAGGTGCATGCCGGCGATGAAGAGGCCCAGGCCGCGCAGCACGAGCCCCCGGTACCAGGGCCGCGTCCACAGCCGGAAGACGAGCGGGACGAGCACGAGGGTGCCGGTGAAGGCCGAGGCCAGCGCGAAGTGCCGGGCGGCCACCGCGACGCACGCGCCCGCGGCCAGCAGCAGGGCGGGCACCATCAGGAGCGTGTTGAGCGACAGAGGCGCTCGTTCGCGGGGCGGCGGCGTCGGAGGCATGGGCCGGGGCGGAAGGGTCGCAGGGCGTGCCCGGTCGCGCAAGGACGGGAAGCAGGGAGGGGTGGGCACGGCCGAGAGGGTCGCGCGCTCGCGATGGGGAACGCCATGGCCCCGCGGGGCGGCGTTCAGGCGGCGACGGCGCCTTCGCCCAAAAGGCGCGTGTAGCGGCCCCGCAGCGCGAGCAGCTGCTCGTGGGTGCCGGCCTCCACCACCTGGCCGCCCTCCACCACCGCGATGAGGTCCGCGTCGCGCACGGTGCTCAGCCGGTGCGCGATGACCAGCACCGTGCGGCCCTTCATCAACGCCGCGAGCCCCGCGCCCACCGCCGCCTCGCTGGTGGCGTCCAGGGCACTGGTGGGTTCATCCAGGAGCAGCAGCGACGGGCGGCACAGGAACGCGCGCGCCAGCGCCAGCCGCTGCCGTTGTCCGCCGGACAGCCGGCTGCCCCGCTCGCCCACCGGTTCGTCCAGGCCGCCGGGCAGCGCCCGCACGAAGTCCTCCGCGTGCGCCAGCCGCAGCGCTTCCCACAGCGCGTCGTCCGGTGCGTCCGGCTGCCCCAGGCGCAGGTTGTGGCGCACGGTGCCGGAGAAGAGCACCGGCTCCTGCGGCACCCACGCCACCTGCCCGCGCACGCTGGACGCCTTCAGCGACGACAGCGGCACGCCGTCCCACTTCACCTCGCCGCCGCTCGGAGGAAGGAAGCCCAGGAGCACGGAGAACAGCGTCGTCTTGCCCGCGCCGGACGGGCCCACCAGCGCCACGCGCGCACCCGCGGGAACCGTCAAGTCCACGCCCTTCAGCGCTTCACGGCCGTCCGCATAGGTGGCGCGCACGCCGGACAGCTCCAGGGCGCGCGACAGGGGCGGAGCCTCCGCGCCCACGTCCGGCGGCACCGGCGCGTCCGCGAGCGCGAAGAGGCGCTCCGCCGCCGCCAGCCCCGTGAGCACCTGGGACAGCGTGCCGCTCAGCGACTTCACCGGTTGGTAGAGCAGCAGCGCCGCCGCCATGAAGGACAACAGGCGCCCGGCGAGCGTTGGATCCATGGACACCGCGCGAGCCCCCCACGCCACCGCCGCCGCCACGCCCACGATGCCCAGCAGCTCCACCGTGGGGCTGAACGCGCCGCGGATGAAGAGCGAGCGGCGCATCTCCGACAGGTACGCCTCCGCCTCCTGATCGAAGGACTCCAGCGCGCGCGGCACCGTGCCGTAGGCCTGCACCACGGGGAGGTTCTGGAGCTGTTCGGCGGTGATGGCGCTGAGCGCGCCCAGGTTCGCCTGCGAGCGGGTCGCGACCTTCTTCAGCGAGCGCGCGAAGCGGTTGACCGGCAGCACGGTCACGGGGACGACGATGAACGTGAAGAGAAAAAGCTTCGCGTCGATGAGGAAGCAGGTCGCCAGCAGTGCGCAGATCTGCAGCCCATCCCTGACGTACGATGACAATGCCTGGGTGACGGAGAACTCCACCAGGGGCACGTCCGAGGTGAACCGGGAGACGATTTCTCCCGAGTGACGCTGTTCGAAGAACGCAGGCGGCTGGGCGAGCAGGCGGCCGTAGAGAAAGCCTCTCAGATCCGCCATCACCCGCTGGCCCAGGCGCTGCATCAGGCCCCCCTGAAGGAACTGGGCGGTGGCCTTCACCATCGCCACCGCGACCACCAGCAGGGGCAGCCGGGACAGCAGGGCCTCCGGCGACAGGGTCATCCCCGCGACGGTGACGGGGGCGCCGGTGAGGACGGCGCGCAGCAGCGGCCCGACGATCCACGCGTACGCGGCGGTGGCGGCCGCGGCCGCGAGCGAGGCCAGCGTGCCCGCGAGAAGCAACCGGCGATACGGGCTCAGGTAGCCCAGGAGCCGGCGATAGACGTGCGCGGAGGGACGGGGGGCCACGGAGGGGGCGCACTCTGTCACCGAGGCGACGGTGGGTCCAAGCCAAAGGGACGTGGGAAGCGGGCGTGCATGGCCGCCTGCCCCACGGCCGGTCAGGGAGCGCTCGCGCCCGCCTGCGTTGCCGCATCCCACACATGCGGACAGCTTGAGATGCGCCATGGAAACCAACTCCGAGAAAGAAGTCCTGTTCAATCCCGGCTGCGAGTCGGTCGTGGATGACGAAGAGCGTCGCCGTCTGCTCTGGCTGATGGCCGAGTACTTCCGCACCATCGGTTACTCGGACATCAAGGCCCGGCTCCCTGGCTT
Organism: Corallococcus carmarthensis; assembly: GCF_003611695.1. Lineage (GTDB taxonomy): Bacteria > Myxococcota > Myxococcia > Myxococcales > Myxococcaceae > Corallococcus > Corallococcus carmarthensis. The sequence goes on from NZ_RAWE01000118.1 coordinate 21,852, forward strand.
CATGCCACCGCCGGTGCTCTCCGGAACCATCGAGGATCACCGGCCGGACTTCACCTGCCGCCAGTCCGACTCCGCCCGCACGCCCATCATCCTGGAGATCGTCACCCCGGGAATGGTGGATGATCCGACCGCGGAGAACCGCTGGAGCCTGCTGGCGAGCGCCGCCAAGCTCTACAACGCGGAGCTGCACTTCGTGGTCCCCAAGTGGTCCATCAACGGCCCCGTGGACCCGACCCTCAAGCGCCGGCTCGCCCGCATGGAGCTGACGGTGAACCGGGTCTGGACCGTGTAGCGCGCGTCCCTGCTTCACACAGGGTTGGACCGGGCCTGGATTGCTGGCGAGTTTCGCTGCGTTATAGTGACTCCGATTCTCTACGCAGCTTGAAAACGCCAGCAAATTCCAGGGGTTCGATTCAATGGCAGGGGCCGCAGGGCAGAAGCGCGACTACTACGAGGTCCTGGGCGTCCAGAAGAGCGTTACGGCGCAGGACCTGAAGAGCGCGTTCCGGAAGGTCGCGTTGCAGTACCACCCGGACCGCAACCCCGGGAACCACGAGGCCGAGGAGAAGTTCAAGGAGGCCTCGGAGGCCTATGAGGTCCTGAGCGATCCGGACCGGCGCACGAAGTACGACCGCTTTGGACACGCGGGCAACCCCTTCGGGGATGCGGGCGGCGGCTTCCAGGGCGTCAACATCAACGACATCTTCGGGGAGATCTTCGGAGACATCTTCGGGGGTGGCGGCGGGCGTGGCCGGCAGCGGAACAGCCGGGGCGCGGACCTGCGCTACAACCTGGAGATCTCCTTCGAGGAGGCGGCGTTCGGCTGCCGTCCGAAGGTGACCATTCCCCGTCCGAAGAAGTGCGAGACCTGCTCCGGCTCCGGCAGCAAGAGCGGCGCGGCGCCCCGTCCGTGCGCGGCGTGCGGCGGCAGCGGTGAGCTGCGCTACTCGCAGGGCTTCTTCGCGGTGTCCCGGCCGTGCGGCGACTGCGGCGGTTCGGGCGCCACCATTCCGGATCCGTGCGCCAAGTGCCGGGGCTCCGGGAAGACGCCGTCGGAAGAGGTCATCGAGGTCGCCATCCCGGGCGGCGTGGACAACGGCACGCGCGTGCGGCTGGGCGGCATGGGCGAGCCTGGCGATCGGGGCGGACCTCCGGGTGACCTGTACGTGACGGTCATCGTGCGCGAGCACCCGCTGTTCCAGCGCGAGGAGTACGAGGTCTTCTGCGAGGTGCCGGTGTCCTTCACGCAGGCGGCGCTGGGCGCGAAGATCGACGTGCCCACGCTGGACGGCAAGGTGAAGATGACCATCCCGCAGGGGACCCAGTCCGGGAAGGTGTTCCGCCTGAAGGGCAAGGGCATCCCGCACCTGCACAGCCAGCAGCGCGGGGATCAGCACGTGCGCGTCATCATCGAAACGCCCACGGAGCTGTCCTCCAAGCAGCGCGAGCTGCTGGAGCGCTTCGCGGAGGTGTCCGGCGAGGAGACCCATCCCCAGTCGAAGTCCTTCTTCGACAAGGTGAAGGAGCTCTTCGGCTAGGAGGCCGGGCGTGCGTCCGGGGCCACACGCGAGCGTGGCTCCGGGACCGCACGAAGTGGGGGAGGGGAGGGTGCTCCCCCTCGGTGACGCACGCGGGCACGCGAGGTGCACTGAAGCGGACGTTCCAGGGGAATCTTCCCCCCGCTCAAGTGTCGACGGAGCCGCACCCGCGCTGCTATGCACCTCGCCATGGAAGTCCTCTCCGCATCGCGCCGCGCGCTCGTCGCCGCGCTGGCCCTGACGTTGACCGCCTGCCCCAAGACGCCCTCCCGCACCGACAGCCGGGACGACACCTCCGGGGACGACACCGCCCAGAACAACCGCCCACGCGTGGAGGCGAAGCAGGACGCCACCGCGAACGCCGCGCTCGCGCAGGCCCGCACGCAGGCGCAGGCGAACCCGGACAAGAAGCAGGCCGCGGAGACCTACCTGTCCGTGCGCAAGGCGTACCCCGCCACCACCGCCGGCCAGGACGCGCTCTACAACGCGGGCGTCCTCTACTTCGAGGCGAAGGACTACGCGAACGCGCGCAAGACCTTCAACGAGCTGCTCTTCGAAAACCCCCTCTACACCCAGGCCGAGGACGCCAAGCACAAGCTGGCCGTCTCCGCCATGGAGGTGGGCGCCTACCGCGACGCGTACCAGACGCTCACCAGCCTGGCGGAGCGCGCGACAGGGGCGGAGAAGGAGCAGCTGCTGAAGGAGGCCGCGCGCGCGGCCGAAGGCGCGGGCCTGTTCACCCAGGCGCTGTCGTCCGCCGTGAAGGACGCGGGCGACGCGCAGACGCAGGAAGAGAAGACCGCCGCGGTGGACAAGGTGGAGAAGCTGGTGGAGGGCCGCGCCAGCTTCCTGGACATCGCCCGCGTGCAGGAGGGGCTGTCCCCGTCCAACCCCGCGTGGCCGGTGCTCCAGTTCAAGCTGGCGCGCATCTACTACCACCTGCGCGACTGGACCCGCCTGGAGGAGACGCTCCAGACGTACCTGCGCGAAGCGCCCAACAGCACCTTCGCGCCGCAGGCGAAGGAACTGCTCGCGCGCGCCACCCGCCGCGTGGAGGTGCGTCCGCGCACCGTGGCGGTGCTGCTGCCCATGACGGGCCGCTACCAGCCCATTGGTGAAGCGGTGCTGCGCGGCGTGAAGCTGGGCCTGCAGGGCAGCGACATCGAGCTGGTGGTGAAGGACACGCAGGGCGACGTCAACAAGACGGGCCAGGCGATGGAGCAGCTGGCGTTCGACGACGGCGCCATCGCGGCCATGGGCCCGCTGCTGGTGGATGACACCAAGCGCGCGGCGCTGCTGGCCGAAGAGCTCCAGGTGCCGCTTTTGACGCTGAGCCGTCAGGAGGGCATCACGGACATTGGCCCGTACGTCTTCCGCAACATGCTGACGAACTCCGCGCAGGCGCGCGCCATCGCGGACTACGCGATGAACGTGAAGGGCTACAAGAAGTTCGCGGTGCTCTACCCGAACATTCCCTACGGCGTGGAGCTGGCGAACGAGTTCTGGGACGACGTGGTGTCGCGCGGTGGCGCGGTGCGCGGCGCGGAGTCGTACTCCTACGACCAGACCACGTTCACCGGCGAGGCCAAGCGCCTGGTGGGCCGCTACTACCTGGAGGACCGCGGCGACTGGGCGGAGGCCGTGCGCGACGTGCAGGGTGAGAACATCACGGACGCGTACCGCCGCCGCAAGGCGATGGAGAAGGCCCGCAGCGGCGTGGAGCCCATCATCGACTTCGAGGGCCTCTTCATCCCGGACGACTGGCGCCGGGTGAGCCTGGTGACGCCCGCGCTCGCGGTGGAGGACATCGTCACCAACGCGTGCGACCCGCGCGACCTGGAGCGCATCCGCAAGACGACGGGCAAGAAGGACCTGAAGACCGTCACGCTCTTCGGCACCAACCAGTGGTCCAGCCCCAAGGGCCGCTCGGGCCTGCCGGAGCTGCTGGAGCGCGGCGGCAAGTTCGTCACCTGCTCGGTGTACGTGGACGGCTTCTTCGTGGACTCGCAGCGGCCGGCCACGCAGAAGTTCGTGAAGACCTACCGCGACGCGTACAAGGAGATGGGCCGCGACCCGGGCCTGCTGGAGGCCATCGGCTACGACTCGGCGCGCATGGTGCGGCAGGTCATCGACAAGCAGCGGCCCAACTCGCGCGCGGCGATGCGCGAGGCCCTGGCGGGGCTGAAGGACTTCGACGGCGCCACCGGCCGCACCTCGTTCAACGACAAGCGGGAAGCGGACAAGCAGCTGTTCCTCCTGTCCGTGGACAACAAGGGCGTGAACGAGATCAACGTGGACAAGGAGAAGGCCGCCGTCCGCGGCTCGGGTTCATGAGCCTGCGTGCAGGGGGCTTCGTTCTCGCGAGCGCGCTGGCGCTCACGGGCTGCGCGCACGCGCCCGCGGGGCTGGGGCCGGACACGCTGGGCCGGTTGGAGTCCACGCCCGGAGGCTTCCTCTCCGGCGCGGTGGAGGGCTTCGACGGGACGCCCACCGTCCTCAACCGCAAGGACGTCATCTGGACGGTGGACTTCGCGCCCCGAAGCCCGCTCGTCGCGTACACGCGCTTCGCGAACGGCACCATCGGTCAGCGGCTCACCGTCTGGGACCTGGGGGCCGCGACAGGCACGGCCGCGCCCACCCAGCGGTTCGACGCCCTGGTGAACGCCTCCGAGTTCGATCCGGAGGGCGTGGCCTTCGCTCCCGACGGTGCCCTGGTGGCGACGGTGAGCCGCAGCGGCGCGGTGCAATTGTTCGACGTGGCCACGGGAGCGCAGCGGGCCCTGCTCGCCACCGAGGAGCCGCTGGTGTCGGTGGCCTTCCATCCGGACGGCAAGTGGCTGGCGGTGGGCAGCACCCAGGGCCTGGTGTCGCTCGTGTCGGTGCCGGAGCTGACGTTCGCCGCGGAGGCCCGGCTGCACACGGGGCCGGTGAGCGCGTTGGCGTTCACGGCGGGCGGGACCCTCTACTCGGGGGGCTGGGACGGCCACGTGCGCGCGTCGGACACGCCGGAGCAGACGCTCAAGCCGGACGCGGCGCGCACGCACTTCGAGCGGCGCGGCGGGTTCGCGGCGCTGCAGGGGCGCGTGGACAGCGGGCCGCCGGTGGTGCTGGCGCTGGACTCGCGCACGCCGGTGGTGGTGCTCACCACGGCGGCGGCGACGGCGTCCGGCATCGACGTGGCGTTCCTGAAGGACACCGTCACCGTGCCGGGCGCGCTGGGCAACACCGTCGCGCGGCTGTCGCGCGGACGCACGCTGCGCTTCAAGGCGCTGACGCTGCCAGGCGTGGACGTGGCGGTGTGTGACGCGTGCGTGCCCCAGGGCATCCAGGGCGTGCTGGGTGCGCCCTTCAGCGAGCGCGTGGACACGGTCTTCGACGAGACGACGGCGGAGGCCATCCTCACGTTGAAGGGCGGCGCGACGGAAGGCGCTGCCGCGGTGACGTCCCGCGGGCTGTCGCCGCGCCTGGACTTCACCTTCCCGGCGCACGTCAACGACCTCACCGTGGATGCGCGCGGACAGCGGCTGGGGGTGGCGTTCAGCCAGGAGAAGGCGGAGCGCACGCTCGCGGTGTACCAGCGCGAGCGCAAGGGCGTGGAGGAGCCGCAGGGGCCATGGAACGCGGGTGCGCTGGTGGACGCGGCCTCCGGCAAGGTGCTGCGCAAGTGGGAGCTGCACCACGGCGTGGTGTCCACGGCGGCCATCTCCCCCGACGGGCGTTCGCTGGCGTCGGGTGGGTGGGACCGGCGCGTGTACCTCTTCACCGAGGCGGAGCAGGCGCCGAAGGGCGAGCTGGAGTTCGGCTGGTCCGTGCGGCGCGTGCGCTTCTCACCGGATGGACGTCTGGTAGGCGTGGCCGCATGGACGCGCGTGAACACCGTGGGCAGCCAGGAGAGTGACCCGGCGGCGGTGGTGGTGGGCGTGCGCTACGCGTCGCCCACCGTGGAGCCGCGCGGGGCGGCAGCGGCTCAGTAGTTGAGGAACACGGCGCTCCTCGGAACGCCGCGCTGGGCCAACTGGGCCATCACGTCCTGCACCATGTCCGCGGGGCCGCACACGAAGGCGATGGCGTGCTCCAGCCGCTCCTCGCCCAGGTGGGCCTGCACGTAGCCGGTGAGGCCCTGCCAGCCGCTGGCGCCGGGGCGGCTCACGGTGCACAGCACTCGCACGCCGTCCGCCTTCCACTGCTCCAGCTCATGCTGGTACGCGAAGCTGACGGGCGTGCGCGCGCCGAAGTACAGCGTCACCCGGCCGTAGGCGTGGCGCTCCTGCCGCACGCAGGCGATGACGGGGCGGATGGCGGAGATGCCGGAGCCGCTGGCGAACAGCAGCAGGTCGCGGCCGCGCGCCTTCTCCATGGGGAAGCCGGGGCCCTCCGGACGCTTCACCTCCACGCGCGCGCCCACGGGCAGGTGCAGCAGCGCGGAGGGCAGCGCGCCTTCGTCCTTGAGGAGGAACTCCCACCGCGTGCCGGCAGGGGCGGGCGGCGAGGCGATGGCGAACATGCCTGGCTCCCCACCGGGGAGGCGCAGCTGGACGTACTGGCCCGGCTGGGCGTGCGAGCCCACGAGTGGCGTCCCGCCGATGTCGAGCACCCAGTCGGTGAGGCCATCCGCCGCGGGGGTGCGGGCGGTGACGGTGGCGGTGTGCCAGTCGCTCATGGGGGCTTTCTAACCCGTCCTCCTGGCGCGTGCCTGCCCTGCTAGAGTCTGCCTTGTGAAGACTGTGTTCTGGCTTTTCATGTTCCTTGTCGGCCTGGCCGGCGTGGTGATTCCGCTCACGTACCTGTACACGGCCAGCAAGCTGCCGCGGCTGGAGAGCGAATTCGACGTCGAGAGCCAGCTGCGCCACCGCATCGAGGGCGACCGCATGAGCGTGCTGGTCGGCCGGATGGACCAGGGCGGCCGGGAGCGCGCGGCGGTGACGTTCACGCGGCCGGACTTCTCGCGGATGCCCAAGGACCTGGTGGCGCTCTACATCCGCCAGATGGAATGCCCCACCTACTTCCAGACGCCGCGCGAGGACGGGCGCGCATGGGCCTGGCGCCTGTTCGCCGGCGTGACGCTGGGCTCGGCGCCCCCCGGGGACGGTTCCTGCGAGCGGTGGCTGGCGATGCGCATCGCGCGGGAGATGGGCATCGAGGGTGACCTGCAGCTGTCCGTGGCCGCGCACCGGCTGCACGCCTTCTTCCAGAAGGACCAGCTCGTGGCCTACGACCTGTCCATCATCCGCTTCGAGCGCGGCGTCGTCGGCGTGGAGGACGCGGCCCGCAAGCTCTTTGGCCGCGAGCTGGGGGAGCTGCAGTTGTCGGAGCTGGCGGAGCTGCAGCTCGCGCTGCCGCCGTACGGGTTCTACGGCGACATCAAGGCGTGCAAGAACGCGAGCCTCATCCGGCAGAACCGCGACATGCTGTTGCAGGACCTGGCGGGCTACGCGCTGGTGAGCGAGGAGCGCGCGCGCAACGCCATCGCGCAGCCGGTGGCGTGCCTGTCGGTGAAGTAGCGGGCCGTCAGCGCCGCACCTCCGCGGGCACCTGCGGAAGCCAGCCCACCTCCAGCGCGCCCCACAGGCCCAGCAGGATGGCCTCCGCGGCGTCGTGGCGCAGCGAGGTGGGGCGGGGCGCGTGGGACCAGTCGATGACCCGCCGCGCGAGCCCATCCGCGGCGTCCTTCGCCTGCGAGCCGCTGCGCTGCTCCCGGGCGTAGAGCAGCCGGTGGCGCCAGTCCTCCGCGGCCACGCGCAGGACGGGCAGGGCGCGGCGCAGGGCCTCGCGCTCCCAGACGTCCGCGATGGGGCCACCTCCCTCCAGCACGAGCCACGCGAGCGGGGACGCGTCCTGGAGCACGGCGGGCACCGCGCGCTTGAGCCGCGCGTGCGTGCCGAAGTTCTGCGAGCGGTACCACCGCAGCCGCCCGTCCGCGCCGAAGCGGGCGAGTCCGCAGCGCAGTCCCAGGTCCACCGCGAGCAGCGCAGGACCTGGGGGCGCGGTCATGGCGTGGCGGCTACTTGAGGTAGCGCTGCTTCCAGTCGCGCAGGTCGCCCAGGATTTCCGCGCGGCCCACGGAGTCGTCCGCGTTCTCCAGCCGCTTGATCTGCTTGTCCAGGTAGTTGAGCGCGGCCTGCTGGGTGAGCCCCTTGTGGACCTTGTTGTCGGCGTACAGGGGACTGCTCTCGACCTGTCTCACGGTGGAGAGGATCTGATCCCGCACGGCGGACTCACTCGCGGACTCCGTGCGCTTGGGCGCCGGGTTGTCGCGGACGGTCTTCACGGCCACGGCCTTGACGGCGGGCGGCTCTGGCTTCGCTGGCGGGGGCTCCTCGACGGCGGCTACGGGAGGCGGCTCCTGCACGGGCGCGGCGAGGGCCTCCGGCGCGGGGGGAGGCGTGGGTTCGACCTTCGG
>NZ_RAWE01000119.1 GCF_003611695.1 Corallococcus carmarthensis
GGCGGAATGGGGACGCGGCGGGACGTGGGGAACGTGGCGGAGGCGGAGGGCGTGCGCCTGCTGGAGTCGCAGGGCTTCCGGGTCGTGGCGCGCAATTGGACGTGCCGCTACGGCGAGCTGGACATCGTGGCGGAGCAGGGGGAGCTCATGTGCTTCGTGGAGGTGCGCATGCGCTCCACCGCGGCCTGGGGAGACCCGTCGCACACCGTGTCCTTCGCCAAGCAGCGCCGGGTGGTGAAGGCCGCGCTGCACTATCTCTTCTAGAATCGCTTGCCGCAGATTCAAGCGCTGGCATGGCCGGAATCCCTTGTAGTTGTGGGTGGTTACCGGCCGCCTCGCGAACGGGCGCGACCTGGACTGTAGCCTGTGTGCTCGGCGTGTGCTCGCCCGCCACAAGGCGGAACCTCCCCATCTGATGCTCGAGGTGTGCCACGTCGGTCGAGAGGTAAACTGCCGCCGTAATCTGGGGCGTGGAGTGCCCCAGCAGGCGCTGCGTGGCCACGAGGTCCCCGGTGGCTTGGTGCACAAGGCTGCCGAACTGCTTGCGGAGGCCGTGGAAAGTGTAGCGCTCGGGGAGCACCACACCCGCGCGGGCCGCGATGTTGCGCAGGAGCGCCGTCGCCGGCCACGCTGAGTGCCGCATCCCACCACTGCGAGAGGACGGGAACACGAGCTCCTGTGAAGCGCCGGCCTTGCGTTGGTGCGCTTCCAGTTCCGGTCGCAACTGCGGGTGTACGGGAACGACGCGCTCCTTCCCGCCTTTCGTGGTGTCCCGCCCCCAGCTCCGACGCACGTGGATGACGCCATTCGCTCCGGCGCTCCAGTCAATGTCCTCCCACCGAAGTGCGGCCAACTCGCCGCGGCGCATTCCCGTCAGAATCGCTACCAGGAGTAGGGGGCGCCAGGGTCCGGCCGCTGCAATCAGCGCCGCAATCTGCTCGGGCCGAAGCACCGTCACAGACCGTCGCGGTAGGGGAGGATGGCTCAGCGCCGCCCACGGGTTCCTCTCGATGACGAGCAGCTTTTTGCGCGCGTACTCGAAGGCGTGACGCGCGCGGATGTAGAGGACGCGGGTCGTTGTCTCAGCCTGGCCTGCATCGCGGGACTTCTGCATCAGCGCCTCGCAGTCGGCGGGCGTCACCTGCGTGACGAGCTTCTTGCCGAAGTGTGGGGCGATCCACCGTCGCAGCTGGCTCCTCACAATCTTGATGCTCGCCAAGTGCTGGCACGCCGCTTCGTACTTCTCCATGAGCTCCGCGCAGGAAATGGGCGCCACCGGCATCTTCTCCAAGCCTGCACGGACACGCTCCGCTCGCATCGCCTTCTCGTGAACGAGGCGTTCGGCCTCCGCCTCCATTCGTGCCTCGCACGCCTCACGCACCTTGCGGCTCGCCTCGTCGCGGTAGCGCAGCCACCATGTGCCGTATGTCGGAGCTTCCCGGCGAAGGCGCTTGCCAGCTGCGACGAGCGCCTTCCCTGTGCGGTTGGGGCGGAAGTAGACGCTCGTCACGGACGCTTCTCCGAAGGCTGTTGCTCCACCCACGCGCGCACCTTCGCCGGGCTGAAGCGGTAGTTGCGCGTACCCAGCTTCACGAAGGGAAAGCCCGTGTTGGCCCGCACCTGCTTCCACACCCAGGCAGTGGACACACCGAGGTAGGCGGCCACCTTCTCCGCCGACCAGAACCCCTCTTCGGGCACGGCAGCCAGCCGCACCCCCTCACCGGGACTGCTCCCGTCACAGCTCATGCTTACCTCGTTGTCGGACTCTGCCGTGGCGTTGGTGCCTCGCGCGATGCAGCTTCGACGCCAGCCGGAGGGGGCGGGGGCGCTGGGGAGCGCTGGCGCGTGCAGAGCGTTGCTCCGTCTCGCCTCGGGGCTTGCGTCCAGCGCACGGGACGGCGCGGACGAAATGACGGCACCCCCGCTTATGTCTTCTAGTCCGTGAGCGGGAGCCCGGAGGCCGGACGACGCGTCCGCACGCGGTGCCTGCGCTGACTGCTTCGCGGGTTGCTGTGCTGACATGCCGCCACCTCGACAAGACGGCACCCTCGCCTACGGCTATGAGTCCGTAAGCGCGGTGCCGGAGTCGTCCTCACGGGCTGCACCCCATCGCATGGGTATGCCTCGCGGGAGGAGACTCAAATTGTGCCGGCGAGCCGGCGAAGGTGGGATCTCGCTACTCATAGAGGCCGAAGCCCTAGCGAGTACTGCGGTACAGCGCGGAGCAAGGTACGGCTCGCGCTGCGAGGAAGTCAAGTCCACCTCCCTCGCTGGAGGTATTGCATTTCTACCGCTGTGTCGGCGCGCTGAAGCCCGGCGGAGGCATTCCCCAGAGAGCCTGCCCTGGAGGCGCCGGCACTGCGACGTAGCAGCCGCCTTTGAACTCTGCCGTCTTCGGCGGACACGGCGGCTTGTCGCCCAGGTACAGCCAACAGCCTCCGTTAACCTCGCGTTCCGGCTTCGCGCACGGCGGCACCTTCTGACCGTCGAGCGGCTTGTCCGGAACGACAAGGCGGCGCTCCACCTTCAACGGCTGGGACGACGAGCCGCCAGCGAGGGCGTTCGTCATGACGCCGTCGGCGAGCGTGGCCGGGACGTACTCCACCTGGGGCTCCGGAGTACGGGGAGGCTCGGGCGGCGGCGATGCATGGAGGGCGAGGAGGACGCCGGCCGCCGCGACGGAAAGGGCCGTGACGATGCGCATGCCCCGAACTGCGTAGGCCCAATGCGAAACGGGAATCGGAGCTTCTGGGACGAGGGGCTCGCGCGGCAACACGGGGACACGTCCAGTCAGCAGGTGCGCCAGCCCTCGCTTCGTCCACTTCACCTCGTGCAGCACATCCATCACGTCCTCGCTCGCATCCAACAGCTCCGCCTCCACCGCGGAGGGCGAGGCGTCTGGCGGGACGGAGAGAAGCTCGCAGGCGATGAATGCCGGGCGGACGGAGGTCGTCACGAGGTACTGAATCGCCACCTGCGGCGCCAAGTCCACCCGCGCCCCGGTGGGTGTCACCACGTAAGCCGGGTTGCCCGTCTCCTCGTTCCGCGCCTCGTAGACGCGTCCCAGCCCCTCGCCCATGCGCAGCCGCCGCCCGAAGCGATACGGCCCCACCCCGCCCTTGTGCTGCTTAACCAACGGCTGCTCGCGTCGCATATTCATTCGCTCCGGCCTTTCCGGATTCGAGCGTAGATCATGGATTGAACCGAGCGGGCAATCATCCGCACGCCCTATCACTCGTCATCTGGAGGCACCCACCCTCGGGCGAGGGCCGCTTCTTCCAAGCCCATTCGGGTGACTCCCGCCTCAGATGCCTCCGCCCCCTCTTCGGGATGCCCCGACAACCACCTCACCAAATAGCTCTGAGCGCTGAGGGAGCGCGCCGTATGTCTCAGGAGTTGCTTCGCTACAACGGTGCCGCGAACAGCTCTCTGTCGCCCTGGTATCTTCTTCATGTCGCGCGGCAAGGCCTCTCCATAGGGATCTCCGGGCTGGTCAAAATGACAATAGAGATATCTCTACTTAGGGTCAATAGAGATATCTCTAATCGCGGTCGGCCGAACATGCGCCCCTGCTTCGCGGCTGTCACCCCTTCCTCTCCGGAGGAGGGACGATGCGTCACCGCCGACCCAGAACCCCATCACCCGACTTGCAGCGCCACCGACAGGTCCGCGCGGACTTCCTGCGCGACTTGGACCGCCTCCAGGGCGTGGGCAAGCCGGTGCCTCAGCCGCGCGAGATTCCACCCGAGGAACGCTGCCCCACCTGCGGCGGCCCTACCTTCGTCATGAGCTACGGCCGGGTGTGCAGTCTAGGGCTGCACGACGGGTGACATGGAACGGCGTGCGTTGTCCGCGTGAGACCATGGGTGCTACGCCTTGAGCCAGGAGGCTGTCCATGTCCCGTATCCTTGCCGTCGTGCTCGCCCTGTCTGCCGTTGCTTGCTCAAAGGGACTCGACACCATCGAGTCCGCCGAGTCCTTCGCGAAATCGCGCGGCGTCGTCCTGACGGAGAAGACGGAGGACAAGGGGCAGGTCGTAGCGCCCCGGTCCTATGACTATAAGGCCGGAGATGTCGAAGTCGCGATCATGCAATTCCACACATCTGATGCGGCGGGCAAGTGGAAGGAGATGATGGACGACTCGCCCTTCGCCCCAGAGGTGCGCGTGCATAAGGGCAACGTCATTTTCATGGTTTGGGGCGGCGACGACGCGGCTCGACAGAAGGTCGTCGCCGCGCTCCAACCGTGAGCCTCACGCCTCCGCGCGGAAGCGCACGCCGTCGAGGTTGAACTCGGACGTGCTGCCGGAGATGGGCGTCACGGCGCCGTCAGACGTGATGCGCACCCGGCCGTAGAGGGCACCGCAGTCTACCGGCAGGCGCTGCTCGTTGAGCGGGCGGTAGCCAGGGGGCAGCACGAAGGCGGCGCTGCCCATGGTGCCGGACTTCAGGCCGCCGCCGAGGACGACGTCTCCCGCGCTGTTCTTGTAGTAGGTGGGGCCGCGAGGGGCGCCAATGCTCACCCAGCCGGAAGCGGCAATCAGCGCTGCTTCCTGCCGGGGCTGAGAGGGCGGCTGAATCACCACTCGCACGGAGTCCACGTAGCAGGTGTACGGCCCCGCGGTGGACTTGCCGACGAACACCTGGGCGTACCGCGCGGTGCTGGGTGCCTTCACGGTGTTGCCCCGGCCCAGCTCGTTCCAGGCAATGTTGGAGAGGTTCGACTCGTCCACGACATCCGCCCCAGCGAAGCCGAAGGTGGTCGTCAGCCAGCGGATGAGCAGCATGGCCTTGTACGCGGGGCTTGCGTCGGAGGCCCCAAGCACCATCGCGCTGGGAACGAGCGTGTCCCCGGGCCTGACGCTGAAAACCTGCGACGCCAGAAGCGTCGCCACCAGCGTCGGCGCGAGCCGCACCGAGCGGACGCCGGAGAAGACGTTGGGCGTCGCGGAGGCGTCAAAGGCATCCACATTCCAGACGCCGGGTGAGACGCTCCAGCCATCCGGCGGCGAGTCGTGGTTGCTGAGCGCCTCGAAGTCCGCGTTGAGCGGGAGCACCGCGTACGTCACGGTGGGCAGGAGCATGGACGGCGCGACGTACCGGGGCGAGAGCGTCACCTCCGCGCTGGCAGGGCCCGCGTTGCCCCGCGCGTCGCGGGGGATGACGCGTGCGTAGTAGGCGCGGCCCGCCACCAGGTCCGCTACCTCGAAGCGCGTGGCGCGGCTGTTCTCGCGGAACGTCGCCTGGGAGGGCGTGAAGCTGGCGGTGCTGCTCACGTGCAGCTCGTAGGAGTCCCACGGCGTGCCATCCGCCGCCGGCGTCCACGCGAGGCTGAAGCCGTTGACGGTGTTGGCCACCACCAGCCCCGAAGGCGCGGCGGGCCCAGTGAAGGCCGCGGACGGCGCGATGCCGGGGCGCGCGTCCTTCTCCGCCCAGACGGCGCGGCTGGTGCTGGGGCGGCCCTGGAGCTCCAGCTTCGTCCGCGCCTCGCCGCTGCTGGCGCACTCGAAGTCCGCGGAGACGACGGCCAGGCGCTGGGGCGAGTCGAAGTGCACGCCGTCCGGCAGCACCTGCACGAGGTCCGCCGCCTGGAGGTACCAGTGGATGCCCGGCAGCGTCAGCGACAGGCGGAGCGCGGACTCGGACAGGTCCGCGATGGCCGCGTCCGCCAGGCGCTGCGCCTCCACCTGGGTGTCGATGAGGGAGGAAGCGCCCTCCGCCACCTGCATCCACCGGCGGCCGTACAGCGCGACGGAGGAGGGGTTGGTGGCCGTCACCGTCTTGCGCTTCTTCGTGCCGGTGGCGTCCTTGTCCGCCTTGTCCGAGTACACCACCTCCACCACGTTGCGGATGTGCTCCAGGCCGCGCCTCAACTCGCCCAGCTCCAGCACGTTGTCCGGGCCGAAGGTGACCACCGGCGTGTCCGTCAGTCGGTCCGGGCTCCAGAGGGTGAGGGCGAAAGCACCCGCGTCCTCGCGCCACCGCATGCGCACGTCCCAGCCAATCTGCTCCGCGAGCGCGCGCACCGCGTCCAGCAGCGGCTCACGTTGCTGCACGTAGGGCCCGCGCATGGACAGCGGGTTGACCGGCGTGAAGAGGCCGAAGGAGGACAAGCCGTTGTCGTTGAGGAGGGACTGGATGACGGACTGGACGGGCGTGCCAGCGGTGCTGCCGTACGGGCGCTCCACCTCCGCCCAGGTGTCCTGGAGCAGGCCGCCCAGGTCGCGCCCGGTGACGCGCAGCTCGTCCCCGCCTGCGTCCACCTCGTCGATGCGGCCGCGCCACGCCTCGCGCCAGGCACTCGCGGGGACGTCCGCGCGGCGCGTGTCCAGCGGCACCGTGGCCACCTCCACCCGGAAGTACGCGCCCTCGCGCAGCAGCGGCAGGAAGGCGCCGTCCACGGCGTTGAGGAAGCTGCTCACCACCAGGGGCGAGAGGCTGAGGCGCTTCCCGTCCGGGCCGTTGCGCGCGACGGTGGCGGTGGCGTCGGACACTGGGGCCTCGATGCTGTCCGACCAGCTCACCCCCAGCAGGTAGTCCCCGGGCAGCAGTGTGGAGAGGTCCGTCCACGTGGGGCCGCGCTGTACCAGGACGCGCAGGTGCGAGGCGAAACCCGCGGGACAGGTGAGGGCCGCCACTTCGGCCGTCGAGAGCGTGCGCATGTCAGGTGTCCTCCGGTTGCTGCCACAGTTCGAAGTCGAGGTACTGGCCCTGCACTCGCGCGCCGTCTTCGTCGTACTCCACGGCCTGCGCGTCGCCCGCCTGGCCCAGCACGCGGCAAGGCGCAGGAAGGCCGTAGCCGTCCGCGGTGTGGTACGGCAGCGGGCCGAAGGGCGCTGTCGCGGCGGCCCACTGAGGCACCCACGCGGGCGGCACGGTGTAGGGCAGGTAGACGAGGTCACTCACCGCGACGTCGGCGGCGGCAAGGACGGAGAGCACGCCCTCGGAGACCGAGACGACGAGGCCCAACTCGCCTTCCATGTCATCCACGATGCCCAGTTCGCTGCCGTTGACGTAGAGGGCGTCGGCCTTGAAGCACGCGACGACATGCGTCCAGTTGGAGCCGACGTAGTCGGTGCGGAGCCAGAAACCCACGGTGCAGTCCAAGCGCGTGCCGATGGCCCAGGTCACCTCCTCGCCCGGGTTCAGAAACATCGCGCCGTTGCCCCAGCGTCCGGGAATGGCCGTGCCGGCCTGGGGCACGCCATTGAGGCTGGAAGGCACAGCGCCCTTGCTGGACGTGAAGGAATTGGCCGTCGCGTCCGCGAACGTCCAACTGTGCCCGTCGCCGTCGAGGAGGCGACGCAAGGCCTGCGCATCGGTCATCGGCATGGGCGGCGTCCCTGCTGACCACGTGTAGACGCGCGCCCGGGTGCCGCTCTGCGCCCAGCCGCGGAAGGTCCGCACGCGCGGGCCCAGCAGGGTGGGCTTCTGCGTGAGCCCCTTGGCGGCTGAGCACCGCACTTCGATGCCGCTGAGGGTGAGGTAGGCCATGCCCCTCCAGAAGGGGCGGGCCCGGTGCTACGCGTACCGGGGGCCGACGGCGGCGGACGTGCCGTAGCTGCGGAGGCTCGCGCGGCGCTGCCGGTCCTCGTAGTCCTTCCGGGCCTGCGCCATGGCGTCGGTGATGTCGTAGCCGGTGATGTTGTACTGGACGGGCGGCATCGCCGCGGCGCTGGCCGTCCCCGCGGCGTTGGAGCCCCCCTGCACGCGGTCGACGAGGTCCTGCAACCAGGGGAACAAGCCTGGTGCACCGCTGTCTCCGCGGCTGACGGGGGGCAGCACTTCGGGCGCGGGAGTCGCCGGACTCGAAGGGCCGCCTGGCGTGGGCGACCGCGGGGTGCCGGTGGAGGTGTTGGGGCCGTCCTGCTCGTCCTGCACGTCGAACCGCCGGAGAGCCACCTTCCACAAGTCGGGCACGTTGCTGAGCGCCTCGTTGACGTCTTCGAGCGCGTCGCGGTTCTTGAGGACCTCCGCCGTCTCCCGGGCCTTGGCCATGGCCGCGTCCCACGTCAGGCCCTCCAACTCCTGGATGCTCCGCGCCAGCGACTCCGTGTTCACCTTGGCGCCCTCCATCGAGTTGGCCCACCCCCTGAGAAAACCCAGGGGATGCGCGCCAAAGATGGAGATGTCGCCCAGCGCCCGGAACACCGCCTGGATGGCAGAGACGATGCCGTTCCACGCGGACCCCAGCCCCTTGATGAACCACAGGATGGCGATGCCCACGTAGCGCAGCACCTGGAAGAGTCCCTTGAGGACGTTCTCCAGGAGCCACGCGGACGCCTTCCCGATGGCCTGGATGGCCGGAGCGAGCATCTGAAGGACGACACCCACCAGGACGATGATGGGCGCGATGGCCTCCATGGCCTGCCCCATCGCCTCCATCGTCGGCTGCAACACCTCGGTGAGGACGTTGGCGAGGTAGCCGATGGCACCCCCGATGGTATCGAGTCCGGAAGCTGCCGCTCCGAAGAGGTCCTTCAGCGACCCAATGACACCGTTGAGGACGTCGATGGCTTCGGCCATCTGGTCGGAGCCCATGATCAGCTCACCGATGACCGCGAGGATGGCGCCCCACCAGCCACCCGCCGTGGCCCCTTCACGCGCCCTGTTGATGAGGGTGCCCATTTCGCCCAATTGCGCGAGGAAGCCGTTGAGGAGGCTTTCCTTCGCGGCCTTGGCCGCTGCCGCCGCGTCCTCAGCTGCCTTGCGAGTCGCCTCCGCCAGTGCCTTGGCGTTTTCCTCGATCATCTTCGCGTAGCCGTCCATGGTGGGAGAGCCCAGCCCGCCTCGTAGGCGCTCCGCGAAGCGCTCCGTTCCCTTGTGGCCTGCTGCGGACACCTCGATGCCGTTCTCGTCTCCGGCGCCGGTGCGAAGCGTGGCCGTCAGGTTCCCGTCGAAGAGCGAGCCGAGGAGGGACTTCAGCTCCTCCATCTTCCCCTTCCACTCCTCCACTGTCTTCGAGTTGAGGACCGCCGCGACCAGGTCCTGGATGCCGGAGATGGAGTGCTGAACCCCGAAGCCAACCGTATCCTTCACGGCGTCCGCTGCCGCCTTCGCTCCATCGGCAGCCTTCGTCGCCAACGCCTCAGCGCCCTTCGTGAATTCGGAGGTCGCCTTGTCGAGACCTGCGAAGGAGGCGTTGCTAATCGCTCCCAGGGCATCCTTGATGTCCTGCTTGAGTTGCTTCCCCGTGAGTCCTTCCATGGGCTTCAGCACGCCCGCAACTCCCCGCATCTGCGCTGCTTCCGCGATGGGGCGCAGAGTGCGGGCCGCGCCGGCTACGAGAAAGGCCACGAAATCGAGCGAGCGATCCACCATGGCCTCGATGGTGCCGGCCACGGCGCTGAAGGCGAGCCGGAAGATGTTCGCGAGCTTCATGCCCAGGTCGCTCAGACCCGCCATCATCTCGGAGATGGACTGAGACATCGTGCTCCAGGCCTCCTTGGCCAGGTACTTGATGTCCCCCCACGACTTGTAGACGCTGCCGACGAGCAGAGCGATACCCGCGAGCGCGGCGACAACGGCCAGGATGGGGATCGCCGCCGCGGCGAAGCTCATGGCCATCCGCCCGACGCTGCCCAGAAGGGATGGGACGGAACTCGTGAAGTCCGCTACCGCGGAGCCGAGCCCACCGACGCCGGACTTCATGCCGGCCAGCGCCTTGCCGATGTCCACCTGCGCCAACGTCTGGAGGGACTGGAGGGCCTTGCCCGCGCCCACGCCCAGGTGGGTGAAGACAGACAGCACGTCCTTGCTCATCCCCAGGAAGACACCGAAGCCCTTGAAGAGTCCCTCCATGGCTCCCGCGAGCTTGCCCACGGCGCCAATGCCGAGACCCACGCCGGCCACCCACGCGGCCATGTTGGCCACTCCTCGCTTCGTCGCGGGCGAGAGGGATTGGAGCTTCGCCACCACCTGCTCGATGATGTGGGCAATCTTCTTCACCAGCGGCGCGAAGAGGTCCCCGAGCTCCGCGGCGAGCGTGATGAGCAGCGCCTTGATGTGCTCGGTCTGCTCCTTCATGGCCGCGTTCGACTCGGCGGCGGCAGCCACCGCAGCGGCGATGCCGGCGGCGACGACGGCGCCGATGTTCCCGATGGGCTCGGTCGCCTCCTTCACCTGCTTGGCGACCTTCTCCGCGTGCTTCACGACCTTGCCGAGGTTGGCCACGGCCTCGCCAATGGACGCGGTGACGGTGATGTAGAGGTCTCCGACCTTCAATGCCATGACAGCACTCCAGGACTGCTACCGCTTCGGCGCGGGCCTCGGGCCGAAGCGGTAGACGGTGGTGTTGGTGGTGGGGCCGCTCGCGGGCGTGCGGCGCGACGCGCCGGGGTTCTGCTGCACGCGCCGGTCGAACTCCTCGCGCTCCAGTGCGCTGTACGCCAGCAGGCGCACGACGTCGGACCAGGGCCAGGAGCGCACCTCTTCCGGCGAGCAGTGCATCATCTTCGCCACCCCGTAGATGGCATTCAGCTCGGGGTGGCTTCGGAGTTTCCCTTCTCCTCCTCCACCGTCTTGCCGCCGAAGCTGGAGGTGAAGTCCTTGGCGTGGTCCATCAGCCATGGCTCCAGCTTCACGGCCTCGAGGTCCTCCTGGCTGTTCAGGTCGAACACGCGGCGCCGACCGCCCGGGTGGTACAGCGAGGCGATGGCGACGCGAGCCAGGAAGTAGATGCCGGCGTCCGCAGAGACGGGGTTGCGGTCCGCGTCAATCTCCCCGGCCTTCTCACTCATCTTCAGCACGAGGGTCTTGTCGCCTCCCGACGGCTCGCAGAGGTCGTAGTCCGCGCCGTCGATGGCGATGCGCTTGATGAACTGCCGGGCGGTGCCGATGGGCTTGCGGTACTGATGGGTGTCGCTCATGTCTGTCTTCTCCGAGGTGGGTACTGCGAAGGGAGGAAGGGGCGGCTACACCTTGACGGGGGCGCCCTGGCCGGTGAGCGAGCACGTCAGCTTGTTCACGTCGGAGGAGGGGCCGCCCGAGTCGAAGGACATGATGCGCACCACGTACCGCACCCCACGCTGGCCCGCGGTCGCGGCCTCGTCCTTGATGACGTGCAGGTAGCCCACCTGGCCGGAGAGCATGTGCGTCTCCATCAGGTCCTGCGCGGCGTTGCCCTTGATGCGGTGCCCGCTGACGTTGAGGGTGAGTCCGCGCAGCGTGGCGGCGTTGCGCTTGAAGCCGTCGCTGCCGAAGTAGTTCGTGTCCACGCTGTCGACGGCCGTGGCGACGCTGCACTCGCTGATGCCGTCCAGTTCGGTGGCGGGCGCCTCGACGGTGCCATCCTCCAACGTCACGAGGGTGGTCGTGGGGGAGGGGGTGAAGTGGATGCGCTGTGCGTAGAGGACGTCGGGTTCTCCGGCCATGACTCAATTCCTTTCACTTCGGGGGAAACATCTCTTTCAAAGCCTGCTCAAGGGCAGTCTTCACGCCCTTGCGGCCGATGGAGCGTGAGCGGCGGAAGGCCTTCTTGAGGAAGTGCGGCTCCGGGTTGACGGTGACCCGGTCCCAGTGCACGCCCTCGTGGATGGCGCCGGCGGCGTGGTGCGCGTACCCGGCCACCCAGGTGACGGAGAGGCGCCGGTCCATGTGGTACTCGGGGCCGTCCAGGAAGCCGGTCTCCGCGAGCGGGCGCTCCGTGGGCTTCTCGTTCCCGTGCTCGTCGTACTCGACGCCTCTGTCCCCGCGCGGCACGTCGAACTGGGAGAGGTCCAGGGCGTGCCGGACGGTCGCGTAGCAGGCCCGGTCCAACTCGCGCAGCACGCGCTGCGGCTGCTGGCGCAGCTTGAGGAGCGGGGCGAGGTCGAGCTTCACACGGACTGGCATACCCCTCTAGAAGGGGCGGTCTTGGGCGAAGTACCCTATTCGCGTCCGGAGCACGGCGGAGAAGAGATGCATGCCAACTTGGCTTGATGCAGTCGGGATCTTTCTAGGGTCCCAATGGTCACCGTTCGTCGCGGGCCTCCTCGGCGGCGGCTCCCTTGTTGCCCTCGCGCTCAGACGTGTAGTTGGTGATAACTATCAAGAGAGGCGTGAAAATAAGGCTGCGACAGCCGATGCCTGCATCCGCTGTGTCGATGCTATTATCCGGTTGGAGCGCGAGGTCCTGGAGTGGGAATCCGATGTTGCCGATGGATGCGTCTCTCGTACGCCCTGGCCTGAAGACTACGTAGCAAATGCTCGGCTGGAGCTGGCGAAGTCTCGGCGCCTCACTGGCGATGCCTTCTTCGCAGCCGCCGCGAAATACCTGGGGTGCTGGGCAGATTTGGCGAAAGTCTTAGAGTTTGGCGAACCTTGGTGGGAGTTTAATCCAAATCCCGGCCCCGATGTGCTTTGGCGTCAAATGCTGAAATCCATACCACCTAACGTCCGAGCCAAGGTGGCCCCAGGTCACATGCTTAATTTGGCGGAGGCACGAGCCCAGAAGCGTCGTGAAATAGCCCTCTCTGCGAAAAAGAAAGCGCAGGCGTTATGGGCAGAAACCGACGCGGCATCCGAACTCAAAAAGCTACAGTAACGTCTCGTTTGCCGACTACATAGGTGGTGGTGACGGTGAAGACGAAGCGGTGCCGGTGGTTGTCGCCCTCGCCTAGGTACGAGGGCAGGCCCTGCGCGCGGCAGGCGACGTAGCCGGGGACGGCGGCCAGGTGCAGCGCTCTCCAGCACCTGCGGGCCAGGGCCTGGGCCTCCAGGTAGTCGCGTCCGCGCACCAGCACCTGGACTTCCCGCTGCAGGTAGCTGCGCCCCGTGCCCATGTAATCCTCGGGCGCGTCGCCTGGCACCTCGCGCACGGCCACCGCAAGCGGCGGCGCCGGCATGGGCATGGGGCCAGTGTAGAGGCTGGGCGGGGACGACGCCCGGGAGATGCCCAGCGCGGCCGCGTCCAGCACCTGGACCACGTGCAGCTCGACGTCGTGCAGCTCGGCGCCCATCAGACGTACACCTCGTAGTGGTCCGTGCCCCCGCGGATGTCCGTGCAGGGGGTGATGCGCAGCGGCCGGCGTCGCGTGTTGAGGTCGCCCGGTGTGTCGCCGGGCAGCCACAGCGCGTCTCCGGGCTCCACCTTCACCTTCGTGAAGAGCATGGCCTCGGAGGTGGCATCGGTGCCGTCGGAGGTGACGAGGCGCTTCGTGCTGCCCTCGTAGCGGCAGGCGTGCACCGTGGGCGCGGAGAAGTCCTCCTGCCCGCGGTCGTTGACGCCCAGCAGCCGCGCCAGGCCGAAGCGCTGCTTGAGTCGGTGGCCCAGCAGCATCACGCCACTCCCTGGCGCGGGCGACGGTACCGGGCCACCAGGCGCCGCGCGCGGGCGGGCACCGCCGGCAGCTGCCCGTCCTCGTCCGTGGCGCGCGTCAGGGACGTGCCGCCGATGGACTCGGAGACGGCTTCCTCCGCGCCGTCCCCGTGCACCAGCGCGCCCACCACCATCTGCGCCGCCAGCTGGAGATCCGCCGGCAGGTCCACCTGCAGCGAGGCGTCCAGGGCGGCCTGGCCGGGCGTCACCCAGCCCGCGTCGTAGGTGACGACGAGCTCGCCCGTGTCCTCCACGTGCAGCGGGGTGGAGGAGACGCCGGGCGAGTAGCGGCCGGTGAAGGGCCACGCCTCCCCGCGCGCCAGCACCCGGCCCATGACGGCGGACTCGAGCGCGTACGCGGCGGCCGGCAGCTCCACGCCGCACACCTCCACGCGCGTCACCTGGCGCACGCCCCCGGAGCGCAGCCAGAGGTAGCGTCCGCCGGCGCTGGCCACCGACTCCACGACGCCCACGCGCCGGTGCAGCGGGTAGCCCACGTGCGCGGCCAGGGCCAGGGACGCGGCGGTGATGAGCAGCGGCAGGCGCTCGGGGTCGGCCGCGTCGCGCACGGTGGCGGGCAGCTGGGCGGCGGTGAGCAGGTCCTCGATGGCAGGCATAGGCACCTCGGGGCAGAAAGAGGGCCGGGGCGGCGCGAGGCCGCCCCGGCCCGGGCAGGCACGGGAGGGGGAGGGCGTGCCCGCCGCTACACGGGAAGCGTCTGGCCACCGCCGAAGATGACGGTGGCGCCGCTCAGCAGCGTGGGCGTGGCGCCGCCGGTGAGGTCCACCGTCTCCACGAAGCGAAGCCGGTCGTGCGCGGCCGGCACCACCTCCTGGAGGTCCACGTCCAGCTCCGCGGCGGTGCTCGCGGTGGTGACGGTGAGGCTGACGGCGGCGCCGTCACGGTTCTTCGCATCCGTCCACGTGGTGCCGTCGGCGCTCGTCTGCATCTTGTACGTGGCGGTGAAGGAGCTGGGGCCGCCGGAGGTGGCGCCCGTGGCGACACAGAGGACGAGGCTGCGGTAGGTGCCGAAGAGGAAGGCGGCGCCGTTGCGCGCGCCCTCGGCGTTGGCCGCCGGGGCATGCGAGAGGTTGGCCGCGTGGATGTAGGCGCCGATGTTGTTGCGCGTCGGGTGCATGGGGCTGTCCTGGTTGGGGTTGGAGAGGCGGCGCGCGGACTACCCGCCGTAGTTGGCGCCCGTGAGGAAGGCGAAGGCCTGCCGGTGGCGCAGGGCCCAGTCGCCCTCCCACACCGCGCGCAGCGTCATCTGGTCCGCCTCGAAGTCGCCGGTGGACTCGCCCACCGTCACGTCCATGGCCGAGGCCTCGCCGTAGTACAGCTGCGCCGCCAGGCCGAAGCCGATGTGCTCCTTGCCCGCCAGCGACTCCGTCACCTTCACCGGGAAGCCGTTGAGGCGAGGGTTCTCGAAGTCCTGGAGGCCCGGGAAGACGTAGCCCGCGCTGTCGCGCAGCTCCGAGAGGTAGAGGTGGTTGGCCGAGTCCATGAAGTAGAAGGGCAGGTTGCCCGCCAGCTTCAGCTTCGAGGCCAGAATCGGCTTGATGAGCTTGAGCTTCAGGTCGTTGCGGATGTTCTCCGCCGTCGTGCCGGTGACGGCGTTCTTGTTGGCGTTAGGCACCAGCTCGAAGATGCCGGTGGGCTTCTTCGCGCCCTTGCCGTAGAGGCCCGCCAGGTCCGTCTCCAGCGCCATGGCCTGCGTCACCTCTCGGCCCACGTCGGCGGAGGCGGTGCTGTTGCCCAGGCGCATCAAGTCATTGGACATGGGCACCAGGGCCATGGCCTTGTGCGCGCCCAGCTCGACGGTGCCCGTCTTCACGTCGGACTTCTCCGGCGCCTGGGACTCGCCCACCCAGTAGACGGTGGGGCCCTGGTTGATGCGGCCGATGGTGAACTTGCCGCCGTACCCGGAGACGGTGCGCGCGCCGGCCGCCAGGAGGATGGCGTCCTCGCGCAGCAGCTCGATGACTTCTTCGGAGCGCGTCTCGCGCGAGTAGAGGGCGCCGCCCTGCTCGAAGATGCTGCCGAAGACGCCCACCGACTTGCAGCGCTCCACGTAGGCCTTGAGCTTCTCCAGGCCCGGCCGGTCCGCGATGCCGAGCCGCTCGGCGCTCCGGACGTAGTTGGCCTTGATGAGGACGCCCAGGCGGGCCTGAGCGGTGCGGCCCTCGGGCGGGTCCATCTGCAGGTCCTTCGCGCCGGACGTCACCGGGCCCGGAACGACGGGACTGGGGCGCGAGGCGAGGCCTGCCTCGACGGCCTTCACGGCGGCGGCGTCCACCGCGCGCTGGAGGGAGTCGGGGAGGGCAGGCGCCGCCGGGGGCGTGGTGGGCGTGGTGCCGGGCTTCGGCTTCGTCTTGTTCTTCATGGTGGGGCTCCGGAAGTCAGAAAGGGACTGCGGGGGTCGAAGGAGAGAAGGGGCGGCCTACCTACGCGGCGAGGGCGGAGTACTCGCGCAGCTCGCGGCCGGAGAGGGCGGCGGCCTGAGCGGCGGTGAAGCCGAAGTGCTTGCGGACGTGGAGCCGGAGCGACTTGGCCTCCTCCTCGTCGGGCTCCTCTTCCACGTCCTCCCCCTCCGCCTCGGACGCGGCCTCCTCGTCGGGCAGCTCTTCGCCTTCGTCCGACTCCGCGTCCTCGCCCTTCGCCTCCGCGTCGTCGGCGGCTTCCTCGTCGAGCTCCTCCTCGGACGCGTCCTGGCTGGCGGCCTGCTCCTCGCCGCCGGCGAGCCACTCCTGGAGCGAGGTGATGTCCGCCGCGAGGTTGGCGCCCACCGCCTCGGCGAGCGGCACCAGGACCTCGTCCTCGAGGCCCGCCGCGAGGAAGTCAGCGGCGAGCTGCGCGCTCGCCTGGAGGCGCGCGAGCAGCCTCTCCGCGAAGGACTTCGGCGTCAGCTCACCGCCCGTGTCGCCCACGTCGCCGAGATCCTTCTCTTCCTCGGGCTCCTCTTCGGGTGCGGCGCCCTCGGACTTGAGCACGGCGAGCAGGGCCGCTTGGCTGGTGGCGAGCGCCTTGAGGGCGGAGGCCAGGCCCGGGCGCGCGCCGCGGGTGCCAAGCGAGCGCAGGCGCACCGCGTCCGCGTTGGCGGGCACGTTGACGATGGACACCTCCAGCAGCTCCACGAGGGGGAAGTCGAAGCCGCCCTCGGCGTTGGGCACCGGCTCCTCCACCGGCACGAAGCCGATGGAGCACGCGCCCAGGCTGCCCGCCTTCACCTTGCCGGCAATCGTCTTGGACAGCTCGTCCACCTCGTCGAAGACGGGCGCCATCACCCACGCGTCGCCCTCGCGGTAGCAGCGCGCGAAGCCCACGGGCGGGCTCCAGCTGTTGTGCTCCCACAGCAGCGGCACGCGCACCTCCTCGCCGGAGGACTTCACCGCGAGGACGCGGTCCCGGTGCCGGTCGAGGTTGGGCGAGGTGATGCGAAAGACGGGAGCGCCGGCCGCGCCTTCGGCGGGCGGGGCGGCGCTGAGCAGCTTCTGGCGGATGGACTTGGGCTTGCGCATGCCCAGGAAGAAGGGGCGGTGCCTGCCGCTACACGCGGTCCTCCTCTCCGCTGCGGTCGCGCGGCGGGTTGGGCGTGGCGTTCGCCGCGGCGGACTCCGCGTTGTTGCCCCCGCCGGCGCCGGGCAGGGGCTTGGGACGCTGGCCCTCCAGCTCCGGCAGCTCCGGCAGGTTCGCGAAGCGGCGCCACTCGTTCCAGGTGACGCCCTCGGTGGGCGGCGTCGTCATCGCCCGGAAGGTGCGCTCCCACTCCTGCGGACGCGGGTCCTCGTAGTCGAGGATGACGTCCCGGTCGATGAGGGGAACCAGGACGTGCTGGTACCACGCGCGCCAGAACTCCAGGCGCGGCGCCACCGCGTACTCCGCCAAGTGGTACTTCGCGGCCTCCGCCGTCGCGCGGTTGCTGGAGGTGAGGTCGCCCACCAGCTCCGGCGGGACGCTGTACGCCTGGCGCACGTAGGAGCGCAGGCTAGCCGCCAGCTCCTTCGCCTGCAGCTCGCGGTAGTTCACCTGCACCTGGGCGAGCGTCACGTCCGCGGGGGCGAACCACACCTTGCCCGCGTTGGAGGGCCCGCGGAACTCGGCGTTGAACTTCTTCTGGATGTCCTCGGCGGCCTCGCCCGTAGTGCTGCCGTCGTCGTTGTTCTTGCTGCCCAGGCCGACGATGGCGGCGGGGATGCCGCCTCGCTCGAAGGTGGCCTTCGTCGCCTTGTCGATAGCCTCGATGGTGTCGAGCTTGTCGCCCAGCGCGAGTCCTCGGCCGGCGCCGCGCCCCTCGGGGTTGGCGGGGGCGAGCGCCTTCACCCAGAGGACGTCGGACTCCGGCACCCAGCCCTGGTACTGCTGGTAGGAGATGAAGAAGGCGGGGCGGCCCAGCGCGGGCGTCATCGTCACGTTGTGGGGTGGCACCACCTCCCAGCCCACCGGGCGCCCGTCCGCGCCACGCAGCAGCACCAGGAAGGCCTCACCCACCAGGTCCACGTGCAGCTGAGCGAGCTTCCGGTACTCGCGCCCGGGGAACCGCGGGTGCGGCGACTCCAGCAGGGTCAGCAACTCATGGGTTTCCAGCTCCACCAACTCGCCGCGCGTCGTGGATTCGGCCAGCGCCTTGCGGCGCTCCCGCCCATCCAGGGACTTCCAGCGCGGGTCCATCCGCTTCTCGCCGCGGCGCACCCGCTTGAAGGCCTTCCACCGAGGCGTGGCCACCGCGTCCGCGATGGTGTCCACCACGGTGCGCAGCCAGTCGTCCTCTTCGTAGGCAAGGAGCACCTCGCGGCTGCCCCTCCGCGGGCTGAAGCTGATGAGGGGCAGGGCGTGGATGAGCTGCGGCTTTCCGCCGGGCGGGCCCGGGACGAGGCCGAGCGCCTTGGCGACGCGGGAAATGAGAAAGGCCATGCCCTGGGAGAAGGGGCGCAGTGGACTTCAAGCCACCTTGCTTTGCGCCTCGGCGGCGTTCGTGTTGTGCTCTAGGCGCTACATTGGTCGGCTGGACCTGCACTACAAGGGGGTAGGATGTCGCAAGAATACTTCAAGGCGGCCAACGCGCTTGTAAGGATTGAGCAATCATTCCAGGGGGTCGAGAGACGTCGGAAGGAGTGGGTGGATAGTGCGTCGGAAAAAGCATGGAAGGCTGTCAATGCGGTTGCTGAAGATATCAATCGATGGCTACCAGATTGCGGCGGCTCAAGATTTAAGCTGAAAGTCCAGCACCTTCAGACTGAAATTGATCACAAGGGGTTTGAGGTTGTTGTGAGCGGTCCTGGGGTTGGATTTGAGAGGAATAACACCAATCGCGCCATGGATTATGTTTCCGATAGTCCGGCGCGGCTCAAGTTCTCTCAAGACGTGAGGGGGCTGGTGTTTGTTCGCATTGTCGATGGGTTCCTGGGCAACTCGACGCCGGTTGTTGCATGGTCTGACTATTACGAGCCGAGCCAGCTTTCTTCGAATGACGAAATGTTTGCCCTGCTTGTACGGCTCGCAGAGCGGGCGGAACATGAGCACTGGACGTCAAAGAAGGATGCGCTTCCTCCTAAGCCCTGAGTCGGCGGTCTATTCTGGACCGTGTTCAGCGACTGACTCTGGGATCGCCGCGGCGCCAATGTTGCGCCGCATCTTCACGACGTGCTTGTAGATGGGCCACACCATGGCGTCCACGCGGTCGTCCCGCGCGTGGCCGCCAGGTGCTCCGGTGAACTTGCCGAGCTGCTCCTCGAGCTTCTCGTGCTTGCCCACCATGTGGACGAGGCCGGCCGCTGCGAGCATGGAGACGGGCGCGGCGCGCTCCGCCTTCGAGTTGCGCGCGCGCTCGGTGAGCACCTTCACCTTCGCCAGGGTGTGGATGGTGGCAGTCACCATGCTGCCGCCCGTGTTTGTCTCCGCGAAGATCCACGCACGCGGCCGCCCACCGCCATCCTTCTGGGCAAAGGGCTCCCAGGCCTTGAGCGCGGCCACCGCCTTCTTCGCCCAGGCCGCCGGCTCCGGGCTCTTCAGGGAGAGGTCCGCAAGCACGTAGGCGTGGTCGCGCCCGTCCTCCTCGCGGCGCACGCCCACCACCACGATGCCGTGCTCGTCCGCGCCCTTCTTCTCCCCGGTCGCCGGGTCCAGGCCGATGACGATGAAATCGAAGAGGGGGGGCTGGTCCTTCGGCTTCACGCGCGAGGCGTTCCAGTCCACGCCCCGGAAGAGAGCCGGGTCCAGGTCGAACGCCAGCTCACCCCAGAACTCGCGCCGGCCGATGGGGCTCTTCTTCGCGTCCAGGGCCTGCAGCGCGTAGTCGCCATCCAGGTGGGCGCTGTTGTCCAGGGTGTTGGAGCACGACAAGACGAGGCCCCGGCGCTGCTTGAGAATCTCGCGGAAGAGCTCCGTGGGCGCGGGCGTGGTGGTGATGACCTTGCGGCTGGAGAGGCCCAGCTCGCGCATCCGCTTCGAGGTGCCGCGTCCCACGCGGCAGCACTCGTTCCAGACGGCGACGGGGTCCTTCTTCCACGCCACGATTTCGTCCAACCACTCGAAGGTGTAGCCGTAGCCGCGGAACTTGTCCGCGTCCGCCGCCGGCAGGTAGTCCGCCTTCACGCCGTTGGGGAAGATGAGCTGCTTCTTCGACTTCAGGTGCTCTGGACGGAACTCCGGCCGCGCCAGGGTGAGGACTCCGCTGGGGCCCTCCAGCTGGTTCTTGATGATCTCCGTGTACGTGGGCCCGACGATGAGGATGCGCGCCTCCGGGTCCAGCCGCGCCTCGCGCAGCACGGAGCAGGCGCCCGCGTGCGTCTTGCCGGCGCCGCGCCCGCCCAGCAGGAACCAGGTGCGCCAGCGGGAGTACTCCGCGGCGACCATGTCCGGCGGCTGCTGGGTGGGCCGGAGCGAGTTCTCGGGCTCGTAGTAGAGCGCGAGCAGCTCGTGCTTCGACATGCCCAGACGGGCCGCGAAGTCCTCGGGGGAACCAAAGCGCTCGCGCAGGTCGAGTGCGAGCCGGTCGATGAGCGAGTGGCGCCCGTGCGTCTCGGGGCGGATGACGGGAAGGCCCCGGAGCGGGTCCTTCCCCGCGGTGACGGGAGCGGCCTTGGCCATGCCCTCCGAGAAGGGGCGGCTACTCCTCGACCATCGGTGTGAGCAGCACCTTTCGCTTGTCCTCGCTGGAGAGGAAGCGGGCCATGCGCTCCGCGAGCGCCTTCTGGGCCTCCTCCGGCGAGACGAGCTCGGGGGCGCTGCCGTCGCCGCCGGCGGCTCCCGTGGTGCGGGGCAGGGTGAAGTTCTTCGGGTCGCTCAACCCCAGTCGCCAGCGCAGCCACTTGTCGTTGAAGTTGCGGTTGCCGATGTTCTCCAGCTGGGCCTCGTGGAGCGTCCGGCGGAAGTGCGCGCCGGCCGCCTCGTACTCCATGACGAAGGCCGTGTAGAGGTTCGTCTCCCCGCGCTCGATGGCCTCGGTGCCGCGGGCACGCCAGCCCTGGACGACGGTGTCTGTGGTACCGACCAGCGCGGCCGCATCGCGCAGCGTGAGTCCGGCCGCGACGTGCCGGCACAGCTGGAAGGTGAGCTGCTCGGTCAACGTCGTCGTCGGCCCGGGCTTGCCGAGCGGCTTGTACCTGTTGAGCGGGTCGAGACTCACGGCCTCGTCGGGCTCGCGCTCGGCCCCGGAGTCGCGGTGGCGGGCCATGCCTTCCAGAAGGGGCGCCAACGCACGCGCCCGCCGGGCCGTTCCCGCCCACGTGCGAGCGCGGAAGACGCGCCAGCGGGCCGCCAGGAACGCGCAGGGCCCAAAAAATCAGGGGGTCGTCTCAGAGATCGCCGGGAAATTCTGGGAGTTTTCCGCGTCGCAAGATTGCAGCGCGCCGAGCAATCCTAAGTTTGTCCTACATGTCGGGTTTTCCACCCCAGGGGGCTGTTAGTGGCCCGGGTGGCACGCTCCTTGTTGTGCTCCCCTCGACTGCGCCAGCGTCGGGGCCATGGCGCCGCAAACCGAGCAGCCCAAGGACTGGGATGAACTTGAGCACCTGGTGGAGACGCTGGCTCGTCTCCCGGAGCCGTTGCTCTGCCCGGCGTGCTCGTCTCCGGTTGAGGTGCAGTACACCGTCAACCGGGTGCGTCCGGCCGCCTCTGTCCACTGCCGGGGCTGTAGCCGCAAGACCATCATCTGTGGCCTGCCCCCCAGACCGGCTGAGTGAAGGTGCCTGCGAGCGCCGCGCCCCTTCTGCTCGCCATGACCGAGCGCCGCTTCCCCCTCCTCGTGATTCAGAAGGACCTCGACAACGGGATACCCAGGACCATCCCGTGGAACCTGGCCGACCGCGCCTACGCCGAGTACTCGCGGCGTTACGGCACGGACCAGTCGCTGGCGCGGCTCGCGGAGCGCGGTGGGTTCGCGCCCACGGAACTGGACATGTTCGTTCCCGGGTGGCGCGCGGAGCTGGGGCTTTGACGTGCTGCCCCTGCCCGCGCACCCGCGAGGACCTGCCGTGCCCGGCGCCGCAGTGCCCGGCCGGCGTGGCGCTCCCTCGCGGCTTCCACGAGGACGCCCGCAGTGCTCGCTGGGGCCGCATCCTCGTACCTGCGCTGGGCGATCTGTCCCGGTGGGCGTGGCAGCCGTGGGAAGCCGCCGCGCCGCGAAGTCCACACGCTCCCGGGTGAGCCCCGCGAAGGTCGGAATAAATCCGCCCGCCTAGCTGCAACCGCGTAGTCACCAGGAGGGTTGAGAGCCCGTTCCGGTTGGAGGAAGAACCACGTCCTCGCCCGAGCAACCTTCGGTCTGGAGTGGCCCCTGCCAGAAGAGGCACTCATGATAGTCAGGCGCTTGCCGCCCGGTAGGTCGCCAAATCCACAGAGGAAAGACATGTCGAACAGCACGATCACGGTCACGATCACCATCCCGAGCCACATCCCCGAAGGCCGTAAGTCGAGCGTCCTGAAAGGCATCATTGCCAAAACCAAGGACCTTATGAAGAAAGGGACCAGCGACTTGGCTCACATCCCCGAAGGGCATGAGCGAGAATTTCAAATCGGCGAGGAGATTGCCGAGCAGATCGAGCGTGCCGTTGAGGGGCGCGTCTTTCGCCCATAGCCTATTTCGGCCGGAACGAGTGGAAACAGGTGATGATGCCCAGTGCGAAGCGCGGCATCGCCACGTAGGCGTCCTCTCGCTTCCTCCAGCGAGCCAGTAGGCGCCGGCCGCGGTTGAGCCAGGAGTGGGTTCGCTCCACGGAGGGCGCGGCGCTCCCAGGCGAGGCCGCCCCTTCTGTCCGGGCATGCCCCCCGTCAGCACCGAGTCTGCCGTCCTCATCCTGGCCGTGAGCCAACTCCTCGTCCCGCTCCTCAACGGGCTGCTGTCGCGCCGGCAGACGAAGCACGAGTCCGCCGTGGACCAGGTGCCCCTGCTGGTGCAGTCGCTGGGCGCGGTGGCTCAGGACGTGCGCGACATCAAGACGGAGCTGCGCGTGGTGAACGAGCACGGCGCGAAGCTCCAGACGCAGGACCTGCGCCTCCGGGCCCTGGAAGACTGGATGGGCGCCGCGCGGCCGCAGCTACACCAGGCGGTGAACCACGTCACTGTGCTGATGGGAGAGCGCACATCCCGGCAGCTCCAGCACGCGGCCAACGTGGTGGCCAAGGACACGGGCCCTGGCCACCCGTGAGCCCCTATTGTGGTAGCCGTCAGGGACGCCGTGCATGCTGAAACGGAAGCTCAGCCCTTGGACTTACCCGTAGCCGACAGGAACTTGGCCTGCTGGCCATAGACAGGCAGTAAAGCGTCAAAAAGCCTCTCGATTGTTGCGGTCGCGGCATCTAGCTTGGACCTCATGTCTACACCAATCTCACCGACTGCTTCGACGTAGGCTTCCCTTAGGGTCGTCTCAATCCGCAGTTTGTGAGAGAGGGCTCCAAATCGACTCGCGAGACCGACAAACTTGAGGTCGTCGATCTCTTCAATGATTGGTATTTCGCCGCGATGAACATAGAGGTTGCGGTCCTGCCTATGAAGTCCGGTCGCATTGGAAAGCCCGTCGAGAGCCTCTTTGACAGGGGTGGCGCGCACCCAGTCATTCATCTTGACAGTACTATCATTGCAGTCTTTTTCTTTGAGGCCGAGGCGAAATGTTGAGTTGGTTAGAATTAGGGCGGTGTCGTATAGGCTATACGCAATGACGAGATGGTTGCAGTAGTGATATTCAATCCACTTGTCCTCCGTTATTCCCTGCTTAGAGAACGCCTCCCCCTGAGGAAGGTTTTGGAGGTAAAATTGAGCTTCACCCATTCTCTCAAGAGAGGAGAGAAGTGAGTTGACATAGGAGCGAACCTGATGATGGTAATACTCCGCAGGAGATAGTTGGGCGGTTTTTGTTGTTCGAAATGTTCCTGTCTCTCGGTAGTTCTTGGCGAGCGCCTCAGCCGTATCTATGCCGATTTTGCTGTTTTCTACGATTGCCTTCAGTAGTGCATGGTTGTTGATGTTCGTCACAGCGGCCTCCAAGGTGCGCGGCAGTAGTGTCAGAATAACCCTGCCATTGGTGGCGGGCCAAAGGGCGCCCCTTCTCCGGTGAACACCCGCAGCTCCTGGAGCCCGCCGTGTCCACCACCTCGCAGCGCGCCGCCTTCCTCGCCCTCGTCCTCGCGCAGATGCACGCGCCCTACCGCTGGGGCGCGAAGGGCATGCCGGTGTCGAAGGAAGGCCCGCGGCTCTTCGACTGCTCCGGCCTCGTGACGTGGGCCTTCCATCAGGTGGGCGGGAAGGACTGGCGGGCGACGCACAACACGGACCGGCTGTGGGCGGAGTGCGCGCCGGTGGCGAGCGTGCCGGACCTGCAGCCCGGGGACCTGGTGCTGTACGGCAAGGCCGGGGACCCGGACCACGTCATGGTGCACGTGGGCGCGGGCGTGGTGGTGGGCGCGTCCGGGGGCGGCAGCAAGACGCTCACGCTGGAGGACGCGGCGCGCGCGGACGCGAAGGTGAAGGCCTTCACGCGCGTGGCGTACCGGCCCGACCTGCTGGGCTTCCGGCGCCTGCCCTTCGTCTCCTGACGCGCGCAGGAGCACGCGAGACTACGCCTGGGTTTGCGAGGATTGGCGGGCGAGCACCACGCCCAGAATCCACCGCCACGCCCCTCTCCAGTCGACGCCGGGCGCCGCCTCCCGCGCGTGTCGGTCGACCGCCTCGTCGACGGACACGCCGGAGGGCCAGTCAATCCTGACGGCGGCGATGGTCTGTCGCTGGGGCGCGTCGCCGGGAGCCTCAAGCAGCACGCGCCACTGCCGTCCGTTCCCCTCCGACGCAATCAGCATGTCCGTGACGGGCCAATCGCGGCCACTCGCATCCGGGAGCGTGATTCCAGCAACGAGAGGGACCGACACGTGGAGCGTGAGCTCGGGCACCGTCACGTCGTTGCAGGTGTAGCCGTGGAGTTCCATGCCCCGGACGGCGAGCGCCAGCGCATTGGGCACCGTCACCGAGTGCCTCCCGTGCGCCGCCCACCGCAGCTGCATCCACCGCTCCAGCAGCTCCCGGCATGACATCGTCAGATCGGCCGCGTCCGCGAGCACGGCCCGTTGCGTCTCCGTCACGAGCGGATCCAACTCCGCGTCCTGGAACCGCTCGAAGCCCACCCGGCGCACCGCATCCTCCAGAGCCAGGAGTGGCATCTCCCTGGCGATACGCAACGCCCTGGACGGGGAGAGCACGCCAACGCGTGCCGCCTCCTGCAGCGCAGCGGGGCCGCCTCGCCCCCAGCAGACACGCGCCTCGATGCCCGGTCCCAGCCAATTCAGTACGTGCATGGCGCGGTAGTAGGCGGCGCATCCATGACGCGGGGAATACCTCCGACGGGTAGCTGGGCAAGCCACCCCTTCCTCCTAGTGCCGTGCAGTCCACCCGCAGCACCTGGAGGAACACCCGCATGTCCACGCCCCCCCCACGCCGTACACCCTGCCGCCCGAGCTGCTCGCCACCGCGGAGGCGATGCTCGCCAACGCCGGGGGCGCCGAACTCCACCTGGCCGCCCGCGCGTACACCGCCTACTGCGGCACGACCGGCGGGCGCTCCGCGGTGACGGGTGCCCAGCTCCCCGCCTTCGAGGCCTGCCCGCCGCTGGTGCGCGCCGCGTGGCTGGCCAGCGTGCGCGCGGTGTCCGAGTTCCTGACGCCGCCCACGTCGACGCCCACGCGGGAGCCGCAGCCGGGCGTCTGAGCCGCCCCTTCTGCGTGGTGCAGTCCCACTCGCACCACGCAGGAGCAGCACCATGAAGAAGCGCCTCACCCTCGTCACCACCGCCGCGCTCGCGGCCCTCCTCACCGCGCCCCTGGCCCTGGCCCACGCCTCCACGCCCACCGGCGCGGAGCCGACCCTCGTCTCCGCGCCCGTCGCGCTCGCGGCCCTGGACGCCGCGCCGGTCCTCCTCGCCCAGGCGTCCACCAGCTCCGTCCTCCTGGACGCGCTGCTCACCCCCACCAACATCACCCTGGCCCTGGGCCTCGTGGCCGGCGCAGTCGGCCTCTTCGCCGGCGGCACCTGGCTCACCACCCGGCGCAAGCGCATCGTCGCCACTGTGGCCTTCCACGCCTTCCACATGGTGGAAGACTTCGCCGCGATGGACGAGGAGGAGAACGCCCTCGACAAGGTGGCCAAGGGCCTGGAGGTGGCGGACTCCTGGCTGAAGGCCAACGGCTGGCGCCCGCTGAAGCCCTGGGAGCAGGAGGCCGTGAAGCTGGAGTTCGCCTCCATCCACGGCGCGCAGAAGGCCGACGTGAAGGTGCGCGCGGAGGCGCTGGAGGCGGCGCTCGGCGCCATCGGCAGCACCGCCGCGCTGGACTCGGCCGTCACGGCGGCGGTGGCGTCGGTCCCTTAGATGCCCCGCGGCGTGAAGTCGCCGCGGGGCTGTCGCGGGTGCTGAGCGACGTTCCGGTGCGCACCGGATATCTAGAGGCCCAGGCGGGCGTCTCCTCCCTCACGGGCGCCTACGCGCGCCTGGAGGGCGGTGTGCGGCTCCGAGAGAACCTGGGCGTCTTCGGCTTGGCGGAGGCCAACCAGCGAGAGCGGATGGCCGGCGCGGGCATCCGGTACACATTCGGATTGAAGTGATACGGCCCGCTCCAATAATTGGGGCGGGCCGTCCTAGTCCGGCATAGGAATTCGTGTGTTGGGCTGCAGGGCAAGCTGGTCAGAGGACGGATTGGCTGGCCAGGAACGCATTGCCGTCAACAGAGTGTCGCTAAAGCTTCCATCGAACTTCCCCAGTCTGAACTGGGAGACCAGAGAGGATTGCACGTAGTCCGTCTAGATGACCGGCGGGCTCCTTGTAGACGTAGTTGTGGAGCAATGCTGGGACCGCTCCCTTTCGGTTGCCCTCTGAGAAGACAAGAGTGATGATTGCAAACCGTTCTCCCTTTTTTCTCTTCTGCTGAATGGCGTACTCGACTTCAGTTGCGAGATAATTTTCGTCAACGAAGTTGGGCGTGACAAAGAACACGGCTGCGCAGGACTCCTCGAAGCCCTTGAGAATCCCTCGCTCAAGGACCGTGCCGGCTGGCATGGCGTCTTCATCGAGCCAGGGCGCAAACCCCAATTGCATCAGGGTTTGTTTGTATTCGCGAACCATTGCTTTGTCGATGCCTTTGTGGCTGAGGAAGATCTTCATTGGGACAAGTCCAAGTACGAATTCGTGGTAAAGCAGGGCATCGAACAACTCGGATGCAACAGATTCAGGTGTCACGTGAAACGGTGCATCTGATGGCTCGGCGGGAAGTGGACCCCGGCTTTTGAGGATCAAGACAATGTCGCTCGGGCTGAGGAGCAATGCGTGGCGCACCGCCCTGCGGACAGACTCCTTGTTTGAGTCGCTTATCGGCGTCTCTTTGGTGATTTCGCGAATCATTGATCGGCTTATTGTTTCGTACGCTCGGGACGATGGCAGCCCGGTGTGGCGCAATACTAAAATGAGATGCTCTCCGGAGAAGCCAAGCATGCCATTGCAGCCCGTGAGAACAGGCCAAGTATTCAAGCGGTCAGGGTGACGCATTTCAACGAGGATTTTGTATCCAGTCAGCATGTTGTCAGCGAGGTTCATATCGAGCGTTCGGCGGCTATTTGCAGCGTCAGGGGGGCCGGCATCCTGGTTCCTGGTTGCGATCTCGACTGACTGTCAAGGGCCGGTGGCGGTTGATGTGGGGTGGGGTGTGAACTGGCTGGCATCCCGCGTGCATCACGCGCGTGGTGCGCCCCCCGCGCCATGTCCCAGATGAGGCCCCCAGAGTGAAGCCCTACTTCCAGACCAACACCATCACCCTGTACCACGGCGACTGCCGCGACCTGCTGCCCGGACTCACGTCCGAATCCGTGGACGTACTGCTCACCGACCCGCCCTATGGGATGGCCTACGAGGCCAAAGGCCGGAGCGGCGCAGCTATCCGCGCGGACGGCTCCCGCCAGGGCATGCGCGTCTTCCGCCAGGCACTCACCGCGGCTGGCCCCGCGCTGAAGGCAGACTTGCACGCGTTCGTCTATTGCCACTGGCAGAGCTGGCCTGACTTCTTCGACGCGACGTCCTCGCACCTGCGCGTCAAGGGAGCGTTGATGTGGTGGAAGGCTCGAGGCGGCATGGGTGACTGCGCCGCCAGCTTCGCGCCGGATTACGAGGTGATCTTGCACGCCACCGGCTCGAAGCGGCGCCGCCTTGCCGGAAAGCGGCACGGGGCGGTCCTCTCCGGCTACCCACCGGTGCCCAACGCGAAGAGAACGCACCCCACCGAGAAGCCGGTCAACCTGCTGGCCTACCTGCTCGAGCGCGCGTGCCCGGATGGCGGCCTCGTCCTGGACCCGTTCGCCGGCTCCGGCGCGACGCTGGTGGCCGCGCAGCAGCTCGGGCTGCGCGCCGTGGGCGTTGAGCTCGAGGAGCGCTACTGCGAGGCCGCTGCCCACCGACTGGAGGCCGGCACCGCCCTGGCGCGAGCGGCCTGATGGTCTTACGCGCTGAGGTGCTCCACGACCTCCAGCGCCACGCGCGCGCCGAGCACCTGTTGGGCGTGGTGCTCGGCCGCGCGGTACTCAATCCGTGCCGCTTCCAGCCGTGTCCGCGCGGCTGGACTTCCGTCCGACTCCCGCTGCGCCCGCTGCAACTCCAGCTCCGCCCGCCCCAGGCGCCTCGCCAGCGCCTCCCTCGTCGTCATGTTCATTCGCCCAGGGAAAAGCAGGAGGCGTGCCGTCACATCGCTGCGCCGCCCCTTCTGTCTTGGCATGGACAGCAGCGGGTGCCCGGTAAGCGGTAGCGACGTGACGCCTTGCGAGGTGCGGCTGGTGCTGCCGTACCCACCCAGTGCGAACACGTACTGGAAGCCCTCCCGGGGGCGCGGACTGGTGCCCTCCGGCGAGGCTCTAGCCTACAAGGCGAGTGTGGCCCGGCTGGTGGCGGCCACCGGCGCCCGGCCGCTGGCTGGCCCCGTGCGCCTCTTCCTCACCGCGTACCGTCCGCGCCGCGTGGGCGACCTGGACAACACGCTGAAGGTGCTCGGGGACGCCCTCAACGGGCTGGCCTGGCTGGATGACGAGCAGGTGGTGGCCATCCACGCGGAGCGCGCGGACGACGCGATGGCACCCCGTGTTGAGCTCGTGGCCACGGCAGCGCGGCACGCCACGCCGGAGGAGGCCGCCGCTCACCGGCAGGCCCGGGCGGAGAGGGCCGCGAAGGCGCGAGCCACACGGAACCGGAACCGCGCGGCGAAGGCGAAGGCGAAGGGAAAGGCATCCCGGAAGAGCCTGGCGGACCTGGCGACGCCCGCAGTGAGGCGGGGCCGGGCGGGTGGCGCTGTCGGGTAGGCGTGGTAGCGGAAAAGACGACGGGCCCGACCGGGGATGACGGTCGAGCCCGTACAGGCCAGGAGCGCTAGGGGAGCACCGCTGGGGACGCCAGTATACCGCCCCTGCGCGCGTGCGCACGGGCAGGAGTCCTCGATGCCCGCCTGTGCCCTTCGTCTTGCCGCTGCCCTCC
>NZ_RAWE01000011.1 GCF_003611695.1 Corallococcus carmarthensis
ACCTCGGGGGACTCCGGCACCGCCTTCCCGAAGAGCGCCACGCCTCCAATGAGGGTGAGCAACACCTCCACGACGCTGAGGAAGAGGGCGAGTCCCAGCGACGTCACCCCCTGGCCCTCGGGGAAGCTGCGGCGCGGGTCGCTCTGGCCGTAGAGCACCTGGATGCGGTCCCCGGGACGCAGCCGCTTCCACAGGTTCGCGGAGACGTTGCGCTGGTGCTCGCGCCGGATGCCGTCTTGCGGCGTGAAGGCGTAGTGCAGCACGTAGTCGGTGTCGTCATCGGCGGCGAGGAGCTCCTTCTTCACCACCGTGCCTTCCGCGTGCAGCCCCTCCCGCAGGATGACCTTGTCGCGCTGGTACGACCCCCAGGTCATCACCAGCATGAACACGCCCACCCCCACGAACGCCGCTCCCAGGACTCGCGCCGCGATGAGGGCCACGCCATGCCTCCTGCCTCCCCCTTAAGCGGGCACCCGGCGACGCGAAACGGCAATGCCCTCCACGCCCCGCCGTAGGGCCAGGGCGTGGGGCCCTCCCTGGCATCGCGTCCGCCGAAACGCCATGCTCCCGCGCGTCCTGCCGGAGGTACGCACCGTGTCCCTGTTCGATGCCGTCGCCGCGGGTGACCGCGCAGCCCTGAGCGCCCAGCTCGACGCGGGCGCGGACCCCAACCCCTTCGACGACGAAGGCCGCACGCCGCTGATGGCGGCCGCCCGTACGGGCCAGGCCGAGCTGGTGCGCGTGCTGCTGGAGGCCGGCGCGGACCCCACGCTGCCGGACAACGTCGGGGAGACGCCCTTCGTCGCCGCCGCCGCCTACGGCCACGTCTCCGTCTGCGCGCTCCTGTCCTCCCACGCCACCGCCGACGAGAAGGACATGGCGCGCACGCTGCTCAAGAACCAGGGCATCGATGAGATTCCCGCGCGCCCCTCGCGCGCGTCCGAGGTCGCGCCCGACGACTTCCGCCGCAAGCTCGCCTCCGCGGGCGCCTACGTCGCGGGCAAGCTGGGCGACGAAGGCGCCACGAAGCGCCTGGAGCGCGTGCTGCGCTCGGAGGGCAACGCCCCCA
This sequence comes from Corallococcus carmarthensis, assembly GCF_003611695.1. Lineage (GTDB taxonomy): Bacteria > Myxococcota > Myxococcia > Myxococcales > Myxococcaceae > Corallococcus > Corallococcus carmarthensis. Next base: position 1,070 of record NZ_RAWE01000011.1, read on the forward strand.
AGGGCCCCTTCAAGGGCCGCAAGTAGCCCCCACCCCCGGAAAGGCGAAGGGCCCGGCCGCTCCCACCGTGGGGAGCCACCGGGCCCTCATCACATCCGGAAGCCGGACTCGCGTTACTCCGGCTTGGCGCTCACCACGGGGCTCGGAGACACGGTGCCGCCCTTGTTGGTGGTCTCCATCGAGTCCGCGACCAGCTCGGTGATGTCCTTCACCTGGATCTGCTCACGGCCGGTGTCGTTCTTCGCGTCATTGAGCATGGTGGAGCAGAACGGGCAGGCCACCGCGACGATGCCCTTGCCACCCTGCTCCTTGTAGTCGCCCACCATGCCCGGCTTCTTCTTGTCCGCGGCGTCGGGGAACGGCGTGGTCGGGTCCTCCGCGTGCTTCAGCGTGAGGGCCACCTCGTTCATGCGGTTGTGGTTGATGCGCGTGCCGATGTGCTCTTCCATCCACATCCGGCCGCCACCGGCGCCGCAGCAGAAGCCCTCACGCTGGCTGCGCTGCATCTCCACCACCTCCAGGCCCGGGATGCTCTTGAGCACTTCACGGGGCGCGTCGTACACGCCGTTGTGCCGGCCCAGGTAGCAGGGGTCGTGGTAGGTCAGCTTCGTTCCGGCGTTCATCACCGAGGACAGCCGGATGCGCTTGTCCTTGAGCAACTCGTTGATGAGCTGCGTGTGGTTGATGACGCGGTACTCGCCTCCGAACTCCGGGTACTCGTTCTTGATGGTGTTGAAGCAGTGCGGGCACTGCGTGATGACCGCCTTCACGCCCATCGCGTTCCAGGACTCGACGTTCGTCTTGGCCAGCGTCTGGTACAGGTACTCGTTGCCCATGCGGCGCGCGGAGTCGCCGTTGCACATCTCCTGCTTGGACAGCGTCGCGAAGGACACGCCCGCCTCGCGCATGATCTTCACCAGCGCGCGGCTCACCTTCTTCTGCTTGTCGTCGTAGCTGCCCGCGCAGCCCACGAAGAACAGATACTCGTACTCGCCGCCGTCACCCCAGGTGGGCAGCGCCAGGTCCTCCGCCCACTCGTCGCGCCGGTCCTGGCCGATGCCCCAGGGGTTGCCCTGGCGCTCCATGCCTTCGAACACGCGCTGGATTTCCGGCGGGAACTCCGCCTTCACCTGCACCTGGTAGCGGCGCATGTCGATGAGGCGCGGGACGTTCTCGATGAACACCGGGCAGGCCTGCTCGCACCAGCCGCAGCTCGTGCACGCCCACACCGTCTCCGCCTTCAGCGCGCTGCCGACAATCTCAGGCAGGGGCTCCTTCGCGCCGTGGGGGCCGTAGCCCTCTTCAATCCAGCGCTCGTTGTCCCACATCCAGTGCTTCAGGTCCTGGTTCACGGCCTTGTGCGTGAGCGGCTTGCCCGTGATGTACGTGGGACAGTGCGTCTGGCACCGGCCGCACTCCGTACAGGAGTACAGGTCCAGGCCGTTCTTCCAGGTGAGGTCCTTCACCGTGGCGGCGCCGAACTCCTCCTTCTCCAGGTTGGGCGTGGGCAGCTTGCCGGTGGAGTGCGTGCGCTGGAAGAAGACGTTGGGCAGGCCCGTGATGATGTGGAAGTGCTTGCCCAGCGGCAGGAAGTTCAGGAACGCCAGGATGATGGTCAGGTGGATGAAGAAGCCCGCCACGCCCAGCACGTGCGCCGCCGTGGCGCCCAGGGGCATCATCGCCAGGCCGGTCAGGCTGGTGACGGGCTCCCACCACACCATCGCGGACGGCGCCGCCGGCACCTGCGTGGCGCCCATGGGCACCTGCTGCGCGGCGGCGTGCGCGGCCACCATGTGGCTGCCACCGAACATGAACTCGGTGATCATCAGGCCCGCGATGAAGCCCAGGATGAGGTACGCCTCCCAGGACTGGGACATGCGGTCCGGCTTCACCTTCCAGCGCGTCCAGACGAAGTAGGCCACGCCCGCCAGCGCCAGCGCCGCCACGGTGTCCTTCACCAGCAGGTACACCTTGTAGAGCAGCAGCAGCGGCGGCGCGGCGTCCCAGGCCGGGTGGCTCAGGTCGGTGAGCACGTCCAGCGCGGTGGACGAAAAGCCCATCACGAACATCATGATGGTGCGCAGCGCCAGCACCATGAACGCCGCGTAGATGAAGATGTGGAACAGGCCCGGCGTGAACTCCTCCGGGTCCACCATGCGCTTCTGGCCCAACCCGAAGCGCACCAGCTGCGCCACGCGGTAGGGGATGTGGTCCAGCCGGTTCTCCTTCTTCATCGCGAGCAGCACGCCCACGCGGCCGGACATCGTGATGACGAAGAGGGAGACAGCGCCTGCGAGCAGCAGGCCGGTGATGATGGGGTTCATGGAACCTCGGGACCTCGAGGGCCGCACGGCGGGGCAACGCCGGTTGCTGCGCTGCGGCAATTCTGGAGTGGTTGTCAACCCTAGCAGGGGTGATTCGCGAATCAAGCGCCGTGCGGAAGGCGTGTCCGGCAGCGGTCCCTGCACTGCTTCCAGACCGCCGTCCAGGCCGGTGCCCTTCTAGCCTCCATCCCCGGCCTTCCGTGCGGGAATCAGCCGCGCCTGGTGTGCCGGAAAGCAGGCGGCCGGGCGTGTGCCGCCGGAGCGTTCTGGAACTTTGGTGTCCCGAGGGCTTTACAAAATCCGAGCGGGTTCCCAGAATATCGGTAAATCGGTCAAGATGAACTTGTAAAGGGACCCGCATGGGGCGGGCCCGGGTGACCGACGCAGGGCGTCCAAGGGGACGCGAGCCGTCAAAGGCCGTACACCCCGTGAATGGAGCGCCGAGGAGCCGGACATGAGCCACGACGAGAGCACGTACCTGGACGAGGGCCGCGAGGACCTGGAACTGTCTGCCGAGGGCGAGTCCGGCCGGACGGTGCCGCTGGAGCCCACTGACGACCGGCGCTGGGGCCACCTGGACGAAGAGGCCTGGGGCGGCTGGCACGTGGCGGAGTGAACCGGAGCCCCCGCGGCCGGTGGACTGCGCGGGGGCCCACGTTGGAACGCCGAAGACGTCCGGGGGCGCGCTTGCACTCCTGGAAGCTGATGCAGTGCGCTGAAGGACGGTGCTCCCAGGCCTCCGGGCCGGGTCGAGCCCACGAAGCGCGGTCCCCGGAAATGACCGGTGCCGGACCGTCAAAAAGTAAATCCGTAAAGCGCTGAACGAATCTGCCGAAATCCGCGTGGTTGTGGGTGACGCAAGGCGTCCCGAGGCGCGCCGGGTGGGGTCCGCGCGGGTGATCGCTGGCGTCGGGAGCCGGCTCGGGAGGGCGGGGCCCGGTCGGGCCGGACACGTTGCTTTCGCGACCGGAAACCCGACATCCTCCGGGAGAACAGCGACAGGACCTCCGGGCGGACGCGGGCCAGCGCAGGGGCGTCCGGGGCCAGGGGGGCGTCGCGACGAAATCGCGGCAGAGAGCGGGATGGGGCCCACCCACCATGCGGGAGTGCGGATGAAGCAGACGGCCTGGGCAGTGGAGCGCGACGCGGAAGGCGGCCGCGAAGTGCTGCTGCTGGTGACCCTGGAGGCCGAAGCGGAGACGCCTCGGGCCCCGGTGGCGGTGAACCTGGTCATCGATCGCAGCGCGTCCATGCGGGGTGCGCCGCTGGCGGCGGCGGTGGAGGCGGCGCGCGCGCTGGTGGAGCGGGCGGGGCCCAAGGACTACGTCGGCCTGCTCACCTTCGACGCGGACGCGGAGCAGGTGCTGCCCGTGCGCGCCATGGAGGCGAGCGCGAAGGCCTCCTTCCTGAAGACGCTGTCCCGCCTGGAGTCCGGCGAGGGCACCGCGCTGCACGAGGCCGTGGAGCAGGGCGCGGAGGCCGTGCGGCGCGTGCTGGTGCCGGGCGCCCGGCCGCAGCTGCTCATGCTCACCGACGGCGAGCCCTCCGTGGGCCCCACCGCGCTGGGTGAGTTCAAGGTGCTGGGCCAGCGGGTGCACGACTCCGGCGTGGCGCTGCACGCGCTGGGGCTGGGGCGGCACTACCTGCCGGAGATTCTGGAGGCCCTCACCGGTCCGTCCGGCACGGGCTTCACGCACGTGGACGACGCGGAAGGGCTGCCCCTGGCGGTGGGCGCGCTGGGCGCGGAGCTGTTCGGCGAGGTGGTGGCGGACGCGCGCGTGTACGTGCTGCCCACGGGCTTCGCGGACCTGCGCTGCCGGCACCGCTACCCGTCGCGCGTGGAGGGTGACGCGATGAGCGCCGCGCTGGGGGCGGTGTCGCATGCGTTCCCGCGCCGCGTGCTGTTCGCGGGCGTGCTGGAGAAGGGCGACTGGAACCTCACCGTCACCGCCTCGTACACGGAGAACAACGACACCCGGCGGCTGTCCGTGCCGGTGACGCGCCTGTTGCCGGACAGCGACGAGGGCCGCTTCGTGCGCGCGGTGTCCGCGGAGCTGGAGCTCGTCTCCCACGAGGCCGCCGCCTGGAAGGCCCTGTCCCGCCGTCAGCAGGATGCGGCCGAGCGGGCGCTCGAGGGCGCGGACAAGGGGCTCTACAAGCTGGCCCGCCTGGGCTCCGCGGACATCCCCGCGCAGCGGCACGTGGACCGCATCGCGGACCTGCGCAGGGCGGTGGAGCGCCGCGCGGCCCAGCCGTCCGCCCTGGGGGTGCGCCGCGCCCAGTCGGAGGTGTCGCGCATCACCATGAGCCGCATCGGGCCGGCGCTTCCGGCCGCGGCGCAGGGTGGCCCGCCCCCGGCCCGTGCGGCCCTGCCCGCCGTGGCGAACGGTGGCGCGCCCCCGGCGGGGACGCTGGACGGCGCGGCGCTGCTGCCCTGGAAGACGGGCAACAGCGAGTCGTAACCGCCTGGACTCATTGAGCGTAAGGGAATGGCGCGGGGCCGGGGACGGCCCCTGACGCCGGGCGTGCGGGCGTGCGGAATGCCCGGCTGTCCGGAAGGTTGAGTGCACCCTGTGGGGACGCATCCCAGGTAGCACGGCGTTTCCAGGTGGATTAACGGGAGTCGCATGACGCATCCGTGGAGCAAGAGGTCTGGAAGCCGGCTCGGTGGGCTGGTCACGGTGGGCGCGTTGCTCTTGGCGACGTGGGCCCAGGCCGCGCTGCCGTCCACCGCCGTGGGCAGCACCGCGCCGGACGAGGGTGACCCTCGCCTGGAGGGCGCGCTGCTCCTGGACGCCACGCAGGTGAAGGCGGGCGGCGACTTCCGCGTGGGCGTGCGCCTCAAGCTGGACCCGGAGTGGCACGTCTACTGGAAGAACCCGGGCGACTCCGGCCTGGCCACGGAGGTGTCGTGGGATGTGCCGGGCGTCACGGTGGGGGACCTGCGCTGGCCCTTCCCCAGCACGTTCCGCACGCCGGATGGCTTCATCACCACGCACGGCTACCACGACGAGGTGCTGCTCTTCGCGCCCGCGCACGTGTCGGAGAAGGCCAACGGCACGCTGACGGTGTCGGCGGCGGTGGACGCGCTCGCGTGCAAGGTGCACTGCATCCCCGCGCAGCTGGTGCTGTCGCGCACGCTGCCGGTGGGGCCGGAGACGGTGACGGATCCGGAGTTCGCGCCGCGGTTCGACGCGGCTCAAGCCCAGGTGCCGGCGCCCGTGGGCGCGGAAGGTGCGCCGCGCGTGGCCCTGGCGCTGGACGGCACGTCGCTGACCGCGGGCAAGCCGTTCACCGGCACGCTCAGCGTGACGGCGGCGGACGGCAAGCCGTTCGCGGGCAACGTGGAGGATGACTTCTTCGTGCCCGGCCGCATCGCGGGCGTGGACAGCGTGACGCTGAAGCGGAAGGGACCGGGGACGTTCGCGCTGGAGGGCCATGCGTCGTCGGTGGCGCCCAAGGCGGAGCCCCGGCTCACGGGCGCGCTGCGCCTGGGCACGAAGGCCACGGGCTTCACGGCGGTGGACGTGGACACGGCGCTCGCGCCGGTGGTGGCGGCTGCGCCGGTGGCGGGCGCGGCGCCGCTGAAGGTGCCGTCGGTGAAGGACGCGATGGGCAAGGTGAAGCCCGTGGTGGCGGCGGCGCCGGTGGCGGCCGAGTCGTCCATGGGGCTGGGGCTCGCGCTCCTGTTCGCGTTCCTGGGCGGCGCGCTGCTCAACCTGATGCCGTGCGTGTTCCCGGTGCTGGCCATCAAGGCGTACGGCTTCACGCGGATGGTGCAGGAGGAGAAGGGCAGGGTGGCGCCGCACGCGGCGGCGTACGCGGGCGGCATCCTGGCGACGATGCTGCTGCTGGCGGGCGCGGTGCTGGTGGTGCGCGCGGGCGGCAACAGCGTGGGCTGGGGCTTCCAGTTCCAGGAGCCGCTGTTCGTCGCGGGTGTGAGCGCGGTGGTGGTGGCGTTCGCGCTCAACCTCTTCGGCGTCTACACGCTGGGCACGGACGGCACGGCGCTGGCGGGCAAGGTGGACCAGAGCCACGGCCTGCTGCGCAGCGCGGGCGAAGGTGTGCTCGCGGTGGTGCTGGCGACGCCGTGTTCGGCGCCGCTGTTGGGCACGGCGGTGGGCTTCGCGTTCGCGGCGGGCGCGGCCACGGTGGTGGCGGTGTTCGTGGCGCTGGGGTTGGGCCTGGCGCTGCCCTTCTGCGTGCTGGTGCTGGTGCCGGGGCTGGCGAAGCGGCTGCCCAAGCCGGGCATGTGGATGGAGCGCGGCAAGCAGTTCCTGGGCTTCGCGCTCTTGGGCACCACGGTGTGGCTGGTGTGGGTGATGGGCGGGCTGGCCGGCGTGGACGGCATGGCGCGGCTGCTCGCGTTCCTCATCGCGGTGGGCCTGGGCACGTGGCTGTACGGCCAGTCGCAGGGGCTGGAGGGCGGGCGCCGGGGCGTGACGGTGGCGCTGGCGGTGCTCGTGCTGGTGGGCTCGGGCGCGGTGGCGCTGCGCTTCGAGGAGGCGCAGGCGTCCCTGGAGACGCGCGGCGCGGTGGCGTCGTCGCACGGGGGTTCTCAGCCGTGGGACGAGGCGGCGGTGACGGCGGCGCTGGCGGCGGGGCAGCCGGTGTTCGTGGACTTCACGGCGGACTGGTGCCTCACGTGCAAGTTCAACGAGCGCACCGTGCTGTCGCGCGACGACGTGCGGCAGGCGTTCCTGAAGCACAACGTGGCCTTCTTCGTGGCGGACTGGACGCGGCGGGACGCGCGCATCACCACGAAGCTGGCGGAGCATGGCCGCGCGGGCGTGCCCATGTACCTGGTGTTGAGCCCGGGCGCGCCGGACAAGCCGGAGGTGCTCAACGAGCTGCTCACCGCGGACAGCGTCATCCAGGCGGTGCAGCGCGCGGCGGAATGCGGGTCGCCGTTGAAGGGTGGCTCGGTGGTGTGTGCCCGGCCTTGAGCTGGGATTGAAGTCTGGATTGTGTTGTTCGTTCGTGCGCAGCGTTCAATTCACTGGAGGTTCCGTCATGAAGCAGGTCTTCAAGGCACTCGCTCTCACCGCGGCGTTCGTGTCCGCGCCCGTCTTCGCCGCTGACACCGCGGAGGTGGGCAAGCCCGCTCCGGCGTTCACGCTGAAGGACGAGGCGGGCAAGGCCCATTCGCTGTCCGAGTACAAGGGCAAGGTGGTGGTGCTCGAGTGGACGAACCCGGAGTGCCCGTTCGTGAAGCGGCACTACGAGGCCAAGACGATGCAGACCACGCAGAAGGGCTTCGACGCGAAGAAGGTGGTGTGGCTGACGGTGGACTCGTCCGCCACGCACAACGCGAAGAGCGCGGCGGACTGGAAGAAGAAGGAGGGCTTCAGCCAGCCGGTGTTGCTCGACACGGACGGCGCGGTGGGCAAGAGCTACGCGGCGAAGACGACGCCGCACATGTACGTCATCGACGGTGAGGGCGTGGTCCGCTACGCGGGCGCCATCGACAACGACCCGCGCGGCAAGGAGGCCACCAAGGTGAACTACGTGCAGACGGCGGTGGACGCGCTCCTCAACGGCAAGCAGGTCCCCACGGCGACCTCCGAGCCGTACGGCTGCTCCGTGAAGTACAAGAGCTGAGCCGCGGCTCGCTCCGTGTGTTGAAGGCCCGTGTCCCTGCGAAGGGACGCGGGCCTTTTCATCTACAGCACCTGACGAAAGCAAATGCCAATCTCTGATCTCCAAGACGTTGCGAGGACTGATGCAGAGGCCAGGTTTCTCGAGGCGCTGCTCCAGCTCCAGCCCGAGCTTGATGTGTGGCAGCACGAGACCGCCGAGGGACATCCGTGGCTCATCGTGTCGATGGACTTCGTCGAGGGCGGATCAGTTCGCGACACACTGCGACTCGACTTCGATGGCCGAGCGATTCGGGGTGGCTGGAGTCCAGGTCTTCTAAACTGGGACGATGGGGTCCCGGCGCAAGAAGCAGGCGTTGACGTCGGACCCCCTGATGGAATCGAGATTGAACAGGGGGCCCCTGCGGAGCTGGCAGCAGCTGTAGCTTCCTGGTTCGCACGGCACGCCTCCCAGTGGAAGCGCAGTCCCAGTTGACGCGTGCGCTGAAGCGAGGCGCGTTCGATGCCCGGCGGCCAGGAGAGATGCCTGACCGGTTTGGCAGGCAGCGCACGCGTGAGTGGATCCACGACGCGCTCCGCTCTGCCTCTGCATGACGTTCATTCCGCGTCGCGGTGGGCGTAGTCCGGGCCCAGGCCTTCGATGCGGTAGGTGTTGCCGGGGTAGGTGCGGTTGAGCGACGTCTCCAGGGTCGACGGGTAGCGCTCCAGCGAGACGTGGCGTTTGACGTGCTTGCGCAGCTTGAGGGCGCCCCGGACCAGACCGCCCACCCAGGTGGGTGGGGATTCGAACTGGATGGCGGGCAGCAGGCGCGGCGGCACCAGGCTGAGGCTGATGGGGGACACCAGCGGGCGCAGCGGGCGCGGCACCCAGCCCGCGAGGATGTCCACGGTGGACTGGGCCACACGGTGGCTGGCGGCGTCGGGGACGAACTCGCGCGCTTCGTAGTCGCGGATGAAGGCGTCGTATGCGGGCTTGTCCTCGGGGATGTCCTTCAGGCCCATGCGGCGGCCGATTTCACACCAGTAATGGAACCAGGCCTCGCGCTCGTGCGCGGTGAAGGGACGCCAGCCGAAGTCCTCCATCCATTGGATGGGGAAGTCGATGAACGTCCACAGTACGAAGAGGAAGTCCTCGTTGGGAATGCGGAAGAAGGAGTGGATGTGATTCATCTGCTCCAGCGAGCGGCGCCCGGCTTCTCCGTCCCAGCCGCACTCCATGAACCGCGCGATGAGCAGCCGTGTGTCGTCGTAGCGCTTCTGGCCGCGCTTGTTGAATTCACCCGTGCGGTCCAGCAGGCGTGAGACGGAACGGCTGCCGTAGGTGTGGAAGAGCGCGATCTCCGTGGACCGCACGATGTCGAAGGGGAACTCGTAGTTGGTCAGCAGGTGCACGATGCGCTGGCAGTCACGCCGTGCATCCAGGGAGGCGATCTCCCGGCGCACCTCGGGCAGACGCGCTCGCCAGAAGGGCTTGCGGTAGGTGGGGCCGGGCACGTGGGTATCGGCGTGCTTCCCGCCAGCCGGGAAGGGACAGCCCGCGGGGACGGCGTCCTGCGGGAGACGGGCGTGGGAGGCCGGGTCGGTCATGGCTGGGAGGCTCCGTGAGGCGAGGCGACCGGTGATGCTACCCCGCTCCGTGACGGCACGCCGTGCCCCTGCTGGGCCGTGTGTCGCATGCCGTGGCCTTGTCGGGGGAAGGCACGCGCCGGACCTTGTCCTGGAAGGGCAGGACATCCAGACAGGAGACGCGACCATGGCCAGCAACAAGGGGCCGCCGGTGAAAGGGCCCGAGCGCACGGACACCCACAGCGCTGAGGAACTGGAGCGGGAGGCCAGACACCAGCGTCCGGGCACCGAACGGGGCGACGTGACGGACGAGGACGTGGGCGAGGACCGCATCCTCCAGAAGGGCATTGGCGGCTACGGCGCGCAGAAGGGCACGGAGCCCGCGAGGGAAGCGCCGCCGCTCAGTGACGACGGCGACCGGTAGCGCCGCGCCGCGGAAACCTGTCCGACTGTATGACAGGTTTTGACCGCGCCGCGCGGGAGGTGCACCGCGGGGAGGCCTGGGGCCTAGAGTGCCGCCATGGCCTCTGTCCGCCTCGTGCGTTCCTGCTGTGTCCTGGTGCTGTTGTTCTTCGCGATGCCAGGGGTGGCGCAGGAGGCGCCTGCACCGGATGCGAAGGCGTGGCTCGCGGAGCACAACGCGGAAGCCGTGCGCGTGAACCAGACCGCGATGGGCATCCTGTTCGGCTGGGCGGTGCTGAACATCGGCACGGGCGTGGCGGGACACTTCGCGAGCGAGGGCGAGACGCGGGCCTTCTTCCAGGCGAACGCGGCCTGGAACGTGGTGAACCTCGTCATCGCGGGGCTCGGCTATCACGGACAGGCGACCGCGGATCCAGGTGCTTGGGACCTGGCGCGCAGCCTGTCCGAAGGGCAGCGGATGGAGAAGGTGCTGCTCCTCAACGCAGGCCTGGACGTGGGCTACGTCGCCTTCGGCGGACTCCTGTGGGAGCGCGGGCTGCGCAAGGACTCGGAGCGCTTGAGAGGGTGGGGCAAGAGCGTGCTCATACAGGGCGCGTTCCTGCTCGTGTTCGACGGCGTGCTGACGTTCCTCAACGCGCGGCTCAACGGGGAACTCACGGCCCGGCTGGTGCCCGCTCAGGACGGGGTGGGCCTGATGCTGACGTGGCCGTGAGCCTCAAACGCGTGCGTGCCATTCGAGTCCGCCGGGCAGGGCCTGCGCCGCGAACTCCAGATGGATGACCCGGCGGTGCCCGGGGACGCGTGCCGGTGACGAGGCATGCAGCAGCAGGGGCCGCATCACCAGCAGGCCGCAGCGGGGCACAAGGCAATCCTGTGGCGCGGTTCGTTCGAGCCAGCCCGGGATGCTCGAGGAGGACAGGCGCCCTTCACGGTGCGAGCCCGAGAGGACGCGCACGGGACCGTTGTCCTCTCCGCAGTCGTCCAGGTGCACGCGCACCGCGACCATGCCCTCCAGGATGGACATGGGAGGCTGCACGCAGGGCACGCCGGCCTTCTCCGACCAGGGACCGAAGCCGGGCACGTCGCGGCGCTCGCGCACGGCGATGGTAAGGTCCTGATGCCAGATGACCTTCCAGTTCGCGTCCGGGGTCTTGTCGAACAGCAGGCCTCGCACCGCGAAACAGTGCGGACCCAGGACGGACTCAGCGGCTTCGCGCACCGGACCCGAGCGGGCCAGGTCGCGCACGGCGGGCACGTTCTCCAGCAGGTTGCGCACGCCTCCGCGCCGCTGGGGCGTCGCGGCTTCTTCGCTCATGGGGGCCAGTGCCTGGAGCAGGGCGTCCGCGGTTCCTGGCGTGATTCCCTGCGAGAGGACCGCGAAGCCCTCGCGCTCGATGTGCGCGGTCCTGTCGTGGGTGCTCGATGCGGACGTCACGGAGCGCATCATGACGCATGCAATGCCAGACCGCTGCGACGGGTGCACGGTTCCACGCGGGCATGCACCCGGTGGAACCGGCACCCGGAAGGCTCACGCCGCCACCGGCTCACGGCGATGGCGGGCCCGGGCGGAGACGTCCTTGCGGCGGCCCTTGCGCAGCACGTCCAGGTGCACCTCCTCCTCGGTGGCGAGCGCCATCAGCCGCTGCAGGTCGTCCACGCTGTTGACCGGCCGGCTGTTGATGCCGAGCAGCAGGTCGTCCGGTTGGAGACCGGCGTCGTCGGCGGGCGTGCCCTCCTGCACCTTCAGCACGCGCACGGCGCGGAGCTGGCCGGTGTCCTTCGCGAGCGCGGGCTCCAGGTTCACCGCCGTCGCGGCGATGCCCAGGAACTTCCGGTCCACCCGGCCGCGCTGGATGAGCAGGCTCGCGACCCAGGCCGCGGTGGTGGCGCTCACCGCGAAGCCGATGCCCTGCGCGAACGGCAGCACCAGCGTGTTGAGCCCCACCACGCGCCCGCGCGTGTCCAGCAACGGTCCGCCGGAGTTGCCCGGGTTGATGGCCGCGTCCGTCTGGAGCATTCCCTCCAGGATGACGCCGTCCGGCAGCGTGATGGAGCGGTTGATGGCGCTCACCACGCCCAGCGACACCGACTGCTCCAGGCGGAAGGGATTGCCAATGGCCATCACCAGCTGTCCCACGCGCACCGTCTCCGGATCCGCGAGCGGCAGCGTGGGGAAGTCGTCTCCTTCCGCGCGCACCACGGCGAGGTCGGTGGGCGCATCCCCGCCCACCAGCGTGGCCCGGCGCTCCTCGCCGTTGTGGAGCTGCACGGTGAGGCGCTTCGGCGTGCGCATCACCACGTGCCGGTTGGTGAGCACGTAGCCATCCGGCGTGAGGAACAGGCCGGTGCCGTGGCCGCGCGCGTGCTCCACGCCGACCACCGCCGGGGCCGCGCCGGCCACGAGTCCTTCCAGGTCATCCGAGAGCTGCTGCAACAGTTTCATGGCCGGCTCCTTTCAAGAACGCTTGCCCACGGTGATGGGCACCTCGCGCAGTTCGCCCGCGCGCAACACCTTCGCCGGGATGGACGCGCCCACCTTCTCGCCGCCCAGGTAGCCCAGCAGGTCCTCCACGCCGTGCAGCGACTGGCCGCCCAGACTCACCAGCACGTCGCCCAGCAGCAGCCCTGCCTTCTGCGCGGGCCCGTCCGGATCCACGGAGAGCAGGATGAGCCCCGCCTTCGTGCCGTCGATTTCACGCGGCAGGCGCACCGGATACGCGCCCACGCCCAGGTAGCCACGGCGGATGCCGCCGTGCTCGCGCAACGAATCCGCCACACGCGTCAGCGTGCCGCCGGGGAGCACGACCGCGGCCGTGCGCGAGAAGGCCGCCGTGGGGATGCCGAGGAAGCGGCCCTGTGCATCCACCAGCGCGCCGCCGGAGAAGCCCGGGGGCAGGTCCGCGTCGGTTTCCAGGTAGCGGTCCACCTGGCCGCCCGCGTGCGTGCGCCAGTCGCCGCCGAACGCGCTGACGATGCCCAGCGTGGCCCGCGCGGTGCGCCCCGGCCGGCCGATGGCCAACACGATGTTGCCCACCTTCACGTCATCGAGCGGCGCGGGCGCGAGCGCGGTCAGTCCGGTGGCATCGGCCTTGAGGAGCGCGAGGTCGGTGCTCGGGTCGCGGCCGACGAGCTCGGCGGACACCGAGCGGCCGTCCGCGAGGCCCACCTGGATGGAGCCCTCGTGTTCGACGGCGTGGCTGGTGGTGAGGATGTGGCCGTCAGCATCCCAGACGATGCCGCTGGCGCCCCGGCGACGGCGGGCCTCGACGCGGACGAGGGAGGGAGCGATGCGCTCGACGACGGTGGAGATGGACTGCGAGAGGGACTGGAGGGTGTCGGTGGACATGGCGTGTACCTTTCGAGCCTGAAACTAAAGGGCTCGAAATCGCGCCACATCGGCGGACCGGGCAGGACGGCGACCTACCCGTTCGGGCAGGACGCCTCTCCATCCGGCCAGGACCCTGCTGCTTCGGGCAGGTGGATTCAGCCCACCTTGCGGAAGCGCTCGTAGCGCTCTTCGAGATAGTCCACGTTGGGCCGCAGCTCCCGAGCGCGAGGCGTTTGAAGCGTCTTCCCGACGAAGCCCTTCAGCGCGTGCTCCAGTGTCGGGCCATCCCGGGTCGCGAGCAGGCTCGGCGCCAGTTCGATGATGCCGTCGGGACGGAAGCCCATCAGGTTCGTGTCGAAGGCACCGTGATGGAGACGGCACAGGGCCAGTCCATTGGAGACCTCCGCGTGCCCCCGCTCATCCCGGTCGGGAAGGATGTGGGCCCCGTCCAGCAGCTCCGTGCGAGGGAACGCGCATACGGCACAGCGGTGGTCGTAGGCGCGCAGGACGTGCTGACGGAAGGCGGCCTGATGCAGCCGCTTCTTGGCCTGCACCGTGGTGTAGCGCCGCTCCAGCGGTAGCAGCTTCGCGTCCGCAACGAAGAGCTGCCTCGCCGTTTCGGGCTCGGACACCATGACGTGGAAGGAATGCGAGGCGAGGTCCACGTCGGAGATGTAGACGGGCCACAGCGGCCGGTAGAAGCCGGGCTCGATGCCGTAGAAGTAGATGAGCGGTGCGTCCAATTGCTGCGCGCGCACGAGCCGGCGGTTGTCGCGGCCCTCAACGTCCGTCCCCTGGAACTTGTAGAGGAAGGCCCCGTCCGAGGCCACGTTGTCATCGTCGTACCGCGCCTCCCGTGAGCCGCGTGGCACGGTGGTCTTGATGGACAGCGCGGTCTCCTGCATCTGCCGGGGCCAGAAGATGCCGCGTGTCCGGTTGGCGAAGAGGTGTTGCTCGCCGTGGAGTTGGAAGCCCTCCGCGATGCGGTCCCAGGAAAGGACTTCGCCATGCCGGTCCACCAACGCCTGCAAGGCATTGAAGGCCGCCAGCCGGATGGCCTGGTCGTTGTCGGAGGGCGCGGGCACGGGTCCACGACCAGGTTACCAGGCTCCCCCGCCCGACTGTCACCTCAGGCTCTGTCGAGCAGGGCGCCGCCCGGGCCGAAGCCCAGGGACAGGCACAGCACGCGGCGTCCCTTCACCTGCGGAGCCCGCCGCGCGGATTCGGCCGCCAGCTCCGCGTCGTTGAGCACGAGCACCGGCCCCCCCGTGTCCGGCAGGCCCGCTTGGGCGAGGATGTCCGGGACCAGGGACGCCGTGCCCTCGAAGCCGTACGTGCAGCCTCCGGGCATCAGGTCCTCATCCAGCGGACACGGCAATGCCAGACACAGCGCGTCCGGAGGCACACGGGCGTCCTCCGCGAGGACGGTCCTCAGTGCCCCCTCGATGAACGCCACCGTGTCCCGGATGTGATGGCCGTCCGCGGGACGTGGCTGTCCGATGAACAGCGGAGGCAGCGTGGAGAGGTTCCGTTCGAAGACGCGCGTGGCACCGGAGCGTGCGATCTTGATGCTCGTCTGGCCCACGTCCACGCAGAGCGGACTTCGCGCGCCACGGGCTTCCAGCATGCGCAGCCCCGCGCGCACGGGGGCGAAGCGCGGTGACAGCGCGATGTGCACCGGGCAGCGCAGCGACGCCGTGGCCTCCCTCAACGCGGCGGGAAAGCCGTCCAGCTCCGCCAGGCCTCCACTCAGATACGCCGCATCCGGCGCGTGACGCTTCACCAGCAGGAAGAGCGCCTCCGCCAGCGGAAGCATCACGCGCGCGGAGAGCGTGGCTCCGGGCACTCCCGCGCGCCGGTCATCCTCCACCCACGGCGAGCCCAACACCTCCCACAACTCACGCCCGAACACGGGCAGGTTCCAGACCTCCAGCGGGGTGACCCCTTCGGGGTGATGCCGGCGGGGGACCCACCTGGGCGGGCTCACGTCACGAGCCCGGCGATGCGTTCGGCGGCGGTCTTCGCGCCGTCGTGCGCGCGGTAGGAGCGGGAGATCTCCGCCACGCGGTCACGCATCTTCGACTCCGGCGCGAGCAGCTGAGCGATGGCCTCGCGGCATGACTCCACTGTGAGCGTCCTCGGATCCCTCGCGAGCCCCGCTCCGGCCTTCTCCAGGAAGTGTGCCTGCACGGGCTGGTCGTTGCACACCGGCAGCAGCAGCATCGGCACGCCCGCCGTCATCGCCTCCATCACGGAGTTGGCGCCGCCGTGGGAGATGAACGCCGCCGAGCGCTCCAACAGCTGCCGCTGCGGCGTGTAGCGCACCGCCACCACGTCACCGGGCAGCGTGCTCGGGAAGTCCGTGTCCGCCAGCTCTCCCGCGCACAACACCAG
Source organism: Corallococcus carmarthensis (assembly GCF_003611695.1). Lineage (GTDB taxonomy): Bacteria > Myxococcota > Myxococcia > Myxococcales > Myxococcaceae > Corallococcus > Corallococcus carmarthensis. The sequence continues at coordinate 16,702 of NZ_RAWE01000011.1, forward strand.
CGTCACGCCGAACGGCTTCGCGGCCTCCGCGATGAGGCGGAACAGCTCCGGCTGATACGAAATCTGACTGCCGAAGGACACGTACAGCACCGGCTTGCCGCCCAGGCGCTCCCAGGGGAAGGGCACTTCATCGCCCCGGGGCTCGGGCGGAATGGACGGGCCCACGAGCAACGTGTTCGGAGGCACTCCCGCGTCCGGGCCCAGGAACGCCTCCGTGGCGAAGATGACGTTGAGCCGGGGCGACAGGCACTCGCAGGTGCGGAAGCTCGCGTCGAAGCCGTGACGGCGGAACAGGGCCTGCCGGTCGTCCTTCAACGCTCGCACGTTGCGCAGCAGGGGGATGTCCGGCCGTGGCTCCAGCAGCGTGAGCGCGGAGGACACGCCCGCCCAGGGGATGCCCTCTGTGTGCGCCGCGAGCACCGCCGCGTACTGCATCCCGTCCAGGGCCATCACGTCAGGACGGAAGGCGCGCACCCCTTCGCGCACGGGCTCCAGGAGCGCGGGGGCCGCGTCCAGCAGCAGGCCCCGGATCCACTTCCCCAACGCCACGTCATCGAGCACCAGCTTCGCCAGCGCTTCGCCTCCCGTCTCGATGCCCGGCGGCGCGGCTTCGACGTGCGGCAGGCGCAGCAACTCCACGCCCAGGGCTTCGAGCTGCGGCGCGGGTTCGGGGATGCACAGCCAGCCGACGGTGTGCCCCAGGCGGCGCAGCCACTGGGCCACGCCGGCCATCGGGTTGAGGTGGCCCTTTTCGGGCGAGGTGGCGATGAGGACACGGGACATTCAGGGGGGCGCCTTGCTGTGAGCCTGGAGCATGGCCAGGGACATGAGGCGCATCAACAACCGATCCATCGGTCCGGCCTGTTCGTCGTCGGGCGACAGGCGGAAGTAGCGCGTCAGCAGTCCCAGCATCGCCTGCGTGTCGATGACCTGGAGGGAGTCCAGGCGCGCGGGAGAGAGCCAGGCGCGATACAGCTCCAGCCAGCGTTCCCGCACCGGGCTGGACAGGGCGGTGTGCCCGTACCGGGGCGTCTTGCGTGCGAGGCGGACCTCATCCGGCACCAGGGACCGCACCGCGTGCCGGAACAGCCACTTGCCGAACCCCTCTCGCATCAGCACGGACTCCGGCAGGGCCAGCGCCACCCGCGCGAAGCCTTCATCCAGATACGGCGTGCGGACCGTGAGCCCATGGGCCCGGGCGCCCCGCAGCTCGGGCGGGAGGATGAGCTCGGTCAGCACCCACTTCGCGTACCGCAGCTCCTCGGAGGGGAGCGCCTCCTCCGAGGGCAGATCCCAAGGCGCGGGCAGCGAGGCCAGCACGGTCCCCAGGTTGTCCACAGGGGGGGCGCGCGAGGCGTGATCGCTGTTCAAGCCCCCGGAAACAGTCCTCAAGTTGTCCACAGGGGTGGAGTCCTCGCGGCGCCCCACGGCTTGATCGCGCCCGCCATCTCCAGAGGGGAAATGCCCCGTGGATGGCTTTGGTTCCTGATCGCCACGCGGCGCCCCATGCAGGGGCCTCCCCGAGTTGTCCACAGCCCCCCGTGCCACTCCAGGGGGCGTTTCATGATCGCGCGAGCCGGCTGGGAACGGCGCCCGCAAGTTGTCCACAAGCCGCATGCCTTCGAATCCCAGGGCCCGCATGGCCAGCGTCCGGTCTTCATCCACGCGAGCCTTCGCGGAGGCGATCGCGCCTGGGGTGCCCTGGAGCACTTCGTCCGCCCCCGCGCCGCTAAGGAGGACAGGGCCCGCGCCCTGCCGCCGGGCCTCCAGATAGAACGCGTAGCTGGCCACGGCCCGGGCGTTGAGGATGACCGTCTGGTTGGCGAGGACCGCGCGCTCGAACAGGTCCGGGAGCACGGCGTCCGGGATGAGCACGTCCACCAGCTCCGCGCCCGTCACCTTCGCCATCCGCCGCGCGTTGCTCCGCTCCACCGCGTCCGCGAAGTGCACGTCCATCGTCCAGGCGCGCACCCTCCCCGGAGCATGCCGGGCGGCCATCGCGCACATGGCCGCGCTGTCCACCCCACCGCTCAGGCTCACCTCATGCGTGCCTGCTTCGACATGCGCCCGCACGGTGTCGGACCAGGCGGACAACAGCCGCGCTGAGAGCCCTTCCTCATCCCGAGCCGCTGGCTCACGGATGACTCTGGGCAGCGGCACGTCGAAGGGAACCGCCTCTGGCCGCAGGCCCGCGTTGGATGCGCGGGCATGGAACAGCAGGTCGCTCACCGCCCGAGGAGACAGGCCGCGCGTGGGAGTCCTTCCCTGGGGTGACGCTTTGGGAGGCCGGGTCGGCATGCGGGCCTCATCATAGGGACTGTGTCCCGCCGTATCAGCGAGAGATATCCTCCAGGCAGACGCTTCGTTTCACGCGAGCAGGGAAGGGCGGGACATGCGGGAGGATGCGGTGGACGTCGTGTTGCGGGAGCGCTTCGGGCTGGAGTCCTTCCGTCCCGGACAGCGCGAGGTGCTCACGACGCTGTTGAAGCCTCACGGGTCCGCGCTCGCGGTGTTCCCCACGGGCGGTGGCAAGTCGCTGTGCTACCAGCTCCCCGCGCTGCTCCTCGACGGGCTCACGGTGGTGGTGTCACCGCTCATCGCGTTGATGAAGGATCAGATCGACGCGCTGGAGCGGCGGGGCATCCGCGCCGCGCGGCTGGATTCGTCGCTGTCGCTGGAGGAGTCCCGCGAGGTGACGGAGTCCCTGCGCGACGGAACGCTGAAGCTCCTCTACGTGGCCCCCGAGCGCTTCAACAACGAGCGCTTCATGGGGCTCTTGAGCGAGCTTCAAATCTCCCTCTTCGCGGTGGATGAAGCGCACTGCGTCTCCGAATGGGGACACAACTTCCGGCCGGACTACCTCAAGCTCGCGCAGGCGGCCCGCACGCTTCAGGCCGAGCGCATCCTGGCGCTCACCGCCACGGCCACACCGCAGGTGGTGCACGACATCTGCGAGGGCTTCAGCATCCCGGAGCAGAACGCGGTCGTCACCGGCTTCTACCGGAACAACCTCACGCTGGAGACCACGCCCACGGGGCCGGAGGTGCGCGATGCCCTGCTGGTGGAGCGGCTCAAGTCGCGCCCGCCCGGCTCCACCATTGTCTACGTCACGCTGCAGAAGACCGCGGAGCGCGTGGCGGCGCTGCTGAGCGCGGAAGGCCTGCCCGCGAGCGCCTACCACGCGGGCCTGGAGTCGGAGGACCGCGAGCGGGTGCAGGAGGCGTGGACCCACTCCGCGAAGGGCATCGTCGTGGCGACCATCGCGTTCGGAATGGGCATCGACAAGGCGGACGTGCGCGCGGTGTATCACTACAACCTGCCCAAGGGCCTGGAGAGCTACAGCCAGGAGATCGGCCGCGCGGGCCGTGACGGCAAGCCGTCCGTGGTGGAGCTGCTCGCGTGCCCGGACGACGTGCCCACGCTGGAGAACTTCGCGCTCGGGGACACGCCGCTGCCGGAGGCGCTGGAGGGGCTGGTGAAGGGGCTGCTGTCCTCGGGCCCGGAGCTGCACCTGGACCTGTACGCGCTGGGCAACCGCCACGACCTGCGGCCCCTGGTGCTGCGCACGGCGCTGACGTACCTGGAGCTGGAGGGCGTGCTGCGCCAGGGCACGCCGTTCTACGCGGGCTACAAGGTGCAGCCGGCGGGCTCGGTCGAAGCGCTCATTGGCAGGTTCCAGGGGGAGCGCGCGCGCTTCGTGAAGGACCTGTTCGCGCACGCGAAGAAGGGACGCACCTGGTACACGTTCGACCCTTCCGAGGTCGCGAAGGCGCTGGACCAGCCGCGAGACCGGGTGGTGAAGGCCATCGACTACTTCCAGGAGCAGGGCTACGCGGAGGTGCAGGTGGCGGAACCGCGCCAGCGCTTCACGCGGCTGCGCGAGCACGAGGACGCGAAGGCGCTCGTGGCCCTGTTGCAGGAGCGCTTCCAGAAGCGCGAGGTCCAGGAGGTGTCACGGGTGCGCGACGTGCTCCGGCTCGTCACGCATGGTGGGTGCCAGAGCAACGCGCTGGTGGCCCACTTCGGTGAGCAGCGCGAAGCCCCGTGCGGCCATTGCACATACTGCCGCACGGGCGTGGCGCGCGTGCTGCCGCCACCGCACCCACGGCCGGACCTGCGCGAACAGCTGGACGTGGCGACGTTCAAGTCGCTCGTGACGAAGCACCCTGAGGCGCTGGGACACCCGAGGCAGGCCACCCGCTTCCTCTGTGGCCTGAGCAGCCCCGCGCTCTCCAAGGCGAAGCTCACCGGGCACAAGCTCTTCGGCACCCTGACCGAGTGGCCGTTCGCCCAGGTGCTGGCGTTCTGTGAAGCGCGCCCGAGCCGCTAGACTCCCACCCCGTGCGCTACGAGCTTCACGACAGCCGCGTCCTCACCTGGTCCCTGGAGACGCACGTCACCACGCACTGCAACCTGCGCTGCGCGCAGTGCTGCCCGCTGTCGCCGCACCTGCCCGCGTGGGCCGTGTCTCCCCAGGCGCTGGGCGAGGACCTGCGCCGGCTGGCGCGCGTGCTCAAGCCCAACGTCTTCAAGCTCACCGGCGGTGAGCCCTTCCTCCATCCGGACCTGCCCGCCGTGCTGGACGTGGTGCGCGCCTCCGGCATCACCGAACAGCTGTCCGTCACCACCAACGGCTTCCTCGCCCAGAGCGCCCCCGACGCCGTGTACGAACGGCTCGACCGGATGACCCTGTCGTTCTACGCGTCCGCGCCGCTGCCCGAGCGGTCCATCACGCGCATCACCGAACGCTGCGACCAGCACGGCGTGCACCTCACGGTGAAGGCCATCGACCGCTTCCAGCGCATCACCCCGGACGCCCCGCTCGCGTCCGACGCGCAGGTGCAGGACGTCTTCGAGAAGTGCTGGCTCAAGCAGCGCTGCCACCTGGTCCACCGGGGCCGCTTCTACACCTGCACCCGGCCGCCCCACGTCGCCACCGTCCTCGCGGCGGAACATCCGCACCTGCCCGCGCTCGCCGAACATGACGGTGTTCCGCTCGATGATCCGGAGCTGCTCACGCGCCTGCTGGCCTACCTGGAACGCGACGCGCCGCTGGCCACCTGCCGCCACTGCCTGGGTTCCAGCGGCCCGTGGGAACCCCACGCGCAGCTGCCTCGCGCCCGCGCCGCTTCCTGATCAGGCGGCCGTCGGTGCTTGCAGCGGCAGCTCCACGGTGAAGACGGAGCCCTCGCCCAGGCGGCTCTCCACTCGCACCGTGCCGCCCATGGCCTCCACCAGCGTGCGGGTGATGTAGAGGCCCAGCCCCAGGCCACCGTAGTGCCGGTCGCTCACCGCGCGCTCGAAGCGGCCGAAGAGGCGCGGCAGGGATTCCTCCGCGATGCCGATGCCCTGGTCCCTCACCGTCAGCGCCGCCTTGCCGTCGCGCGTCTCCAGGCGGATGTGGATGGGGCGCCCCTGGCCGTACTTGATGGCGTTGTCCACCAGGTTCACCACCACCTGCTCCAGGCGCGGCCGGTCCCACACGCCCATCGTCACCGCGTCCTCGCACTCCAACTGGAGCGCGGAGCCGGAGCGCGCGGCGGGACCCTCGTAGCCGGCCACCACGTCGCGCACCAGCTCCACCAGGTCGACGGGCGCGCACTCCAATGACAGCCTTCCGGCCGCGATGCGCGACACGTCCAGCAGGTCGTTCACCAGCTCCGCCAGCTTCTTCAATTGCCGCGAGCCCACGTCCAGGTAGCTCTCCACCAGCTCGCGCCGCACCGGGCCCGGGGTGCGATCCATCTCGCGCCGCAGCGCCTGGAGCTTGAGGTTGAGCGGCGTGAGCGGCGTCTTCAGCTCGTGGCTCGCGATGGACAGGAACTCGTCGCGCAGGCTCACCGCTTCGCGCGCCTCGCGGTACAGCCGGGCGTTCTCCATGGAGAGCGCGGCGCGGTTGGCCAGCTCCTGGAGGTAGGGCAGGTCCGCGGACGTGTAGCCCCGCCCGGAGCGCCACGTGGTGGCGAAGCTGAGGATGCCCAGCGGACGCTCCCCGGCCACCATGGGCACCAGCGCGATGGAGCGCAGGTTCAGCTGGCGGAAGACCTCCAGCCGCCCGGGGTCACTCGTCAGCTTGCGCAGGCCCTCCTCGGTGACGTTCTCGATGAAGAAGGGCTGGCCCTGGAGCAGCAGCGACATGGCTCCCCCCAGCTCGGGGGCGATGGCCTCGTATGGGGCCGGGGCCCACAGCTGCTCCCGGAACTCCGAGGGCTCGCCGGGCGCGTGCGCCACCTCCAGCCGCTGGAAGCCGCCGTCCCCCACTGTCATGTCGACGATGCACCAGTCCGCCAGCGCGGGGACCGCCAGCCGCACCACGTTGCGCAGCGTGGCCTGGTAGTCCAGCGACGTGGCCAGGAAGGAGCTGGCCCCCGCCAGCAGGCGCAGGTGCTCTTCGTTGTGCGACAGCTCGCGCGCCAGCCGCTCCGCCCGGGCGCGGGCGCGCACCACGTCCGTCACGTCGAAGCCGAAGCCCGCGATGCCGTCCACCTGCCCGCGCGTGTCGTGCGTGGGCGTGTACGTGACATCGAAGATGTACTCCCGGAGGGAGCCATCCGGCTGCGGCAGCTTGAGGGACACCTCCCGGCCCTCGAAGGGTTCGCCCGTCGCGTAGACGTGGTCGAGCATCCGCCCCACGCGCTCGGCCTCCTCCTTCGGCCCCACCTCGCGCGCGGGCAGGCCCAGGAGCCGCTCCGGGTTGCCCAGCATCGCGGAGTTGAGGGGGTTGGACAGCTCGAAGACGTGCTGCGGCCCGCGGAAGATGACCAGGTGCGCGGGCGCGTGCATGAACAGCTCGTGCAGGCGCGCGCGTTCGTACTCGGCGGCGGCGCGGGCGGCGCGCTCGCGCTCCAGCAGGTCCGCGCGCTCCGCGTTGGCCCGGCGCAGGCGCACGTTCAGCGTCGTCGCGAACAGCGACAGCGACAGGAAGAAGATCAGCGCGACGACGTTGTCGGGCTCCAGCCGCCACTCGCCCAGCGGCTGGAGGAAGAAGTACTGCACCGCGAGCAGCGACAGCCCGGTGGACACCAGCCCCGGTCCCCAGCCTCCGCGCCAGCTGGAGAACACGACGGCGGCGAAGAAGGCCAGGTACGGGGTGCTGGCCATGATGGGCCACAGCGCCCGTTGAACGAGGAAGGCCACCCCGACGCTCACCACCGCCAGCCCGTAGCGCAGCAACGCGGAGCCCTCCTCCTTCTGGAACGCCTCCGGCGGGTGCGGAGGCAGAGAGGAGGGCGGCACTGGCGGATGGGGCGGAACGGACGGCGCGGGAGCGGTCATGGATGCGCGGGGCGGACGGGCCTGCGAACGTCCGTCAGCGTGTCTCCTTCCGCGTGTGGGTCTGGAGGAGCCCCTGCATGGCGGTGGGGTAGCGCTCGCCCGCGGCCACGCCCGGCGGCGCGATGGCCTCGATGTCCGCCAGGTCCTCCTTCGTGAGCCTCACGTCCAGTGCGCCCAGGTTGTCGTCCAGGTACTTGCGGCGTTTGGTGCCGGGGATGGGGACCAGGTCCTCGCCGCGCGACAGCACCCAGGCGAGCGCGAGCTGCGCGGGCGTGCACTGCTTCTTCTTCGCGAGCCGGTCGATGTGCTCCACCAGCTTGAGGTTCTTCTGGAAGTTCTCCCCCTGGAAGCGGGGCGAGTGGCGGCGGTAGTCGTCCTCGGGCAGGTCCTCGAAGCGCTTGAACTGGCCGGTGAGGAAGCCGCGGCCCAGCGGGCTGTAGGGGACGAAGCCCACGCCCAGTTCACGGCAGGTCTGGAGGACGCCGTCCTCCGGGTCGCGGCTCCACAGCGAGTACTCCGACTGGAGCGCGGTGATGGGATGCACGGCGCACGCGCGGCGCAACGTCTCCGGGTTCACCTCCGACAGCCCCAGGAAGCGCACCTTGCCGGCCTTCACCAGCTCCGCCATCGCGCCCACGGTGTCCTCGATGGGCGTGTTCGGATCCACGCGGTGCAGGTAGTACAGGTCGATGACGTCCATTCCCAGGCGCTTCAGGCTCGCGTCGCACGCCTGCTTCACGTAGTCCGGCCGGCCGTTGACGCCGCGCGCCTGGGGATTCGCGGGGTCGCGCACGAGGCCGAACTTCGTGGCCAGGACCATCTTCTGGCGGTGGGGCCCCAGCACGCGGCCCACCAGCTCCTCGTTGCGGCCGGGGCCATAGGCGTCCGCCGTGTCGAAGAACGTGATGCCCCGCTCCAGCGCGTGGAGCAGCGTGGCCTCCGACTCCGCGTCGTCGCGGCCCGCGTAGAACTCCGACATGCCCATGCAGCCCAGGCCCAGGGCCGAAACGGTGAGGCCTTGCCTGCCCAGCTTCCGAGTCTCCATGTGTCCTCCCAGCGGGTGCGCGTCCCCTTGGAGAATCTTCATGCGGGGCGCGGGAATCCAGGGCAAACAACCGGGCGAAGGCCCGGCTCACGATGGAAGCGCTAGCTCGCAACGGAAGGGGAGCGGCTTGGCGGCCGATGCCAGGGCCTCCACCCCGCGCGCATCCACCACCGGGGCGGCCCAACCCAGGTTGCATAGCGCCGCGGTGAGCCGTTCGCACAGCGCCGCCACGCTTTCCGGCGGCGCGCCCGAAAGCTCCAAAGTGAAGCGCTCGCGAGTCACCTGTGTCAGCCGGAACGCGCGCAGCGGGTGGTGCTTGAACACCCACGCCAGGGACCAGGCGTCCACCGTGCGTCCTTGGGGCGTGTGGAACGCGCAGGCACCGCGTCCTCCGAAGCCCGTCAGCGTCCAGCCATGGAAGCCACAGGCACACGCGTCGCGCCGCACGGTGCCCGTGTCCCCGGGCCGGTAGCGCAACAGGGGCAGCACGCTGGGGCGCAGCCGCGTCACCACCACCTCGTCCCCCTCCGGCTCCAGCCAGACATCCGGCGTGAGCACGTGGAAGCGGCCCCGGTTCGCGTCCTCCAGGCACTCCCACGCGAGCGGCCCCGTCTCCGTGGCGGCGTAGTAGTTGAGGACCGGCACGCCGCGCTCCTGCCGCCACGCATCGCGCAGCGTCCCCGGCAGGTGCTGCGCGGAGGTGAGCACCAGTTGGGGAGAGGGCACCTCCGGGTGGGCCAGCAGCCAGCGCAGCCCTTCCGGATCAGAGAAGACGACCGAGGCCTTCACCCGCCGCAGGCGCGCCACCGTGTCGTCACGCAGCACGGAGACGCGGTGCAGGGCGCCATCGTGGAACAGCGGCAGCCGCACCGAGTACTCCAACCCGCCCGGCAGCGCGTCCAGCAACACCACGCGCGGACGCGGCGGGGGCACCGTGTTGGTGCGTTCGGTGAAGAAGCGCAGCACGGCCCACATGAGCAGGCAGTCGCGCCGGTCGCGCAGCACGTTCACCGGGTCGCCGGTGGTGCCGGAGCTCTTCACCACCACGCACTCGTCGGACGCGGCGGGCAGCGTGGGCACGTCCTCCCAGTGGCGCGCGAGCGTGGCTCGGTCCAGCGCGGGGAAGTGCCGCAGGTCCTCCAGCCGCCGCAGGTCGCCCGGGTGCAGGCCGGACTCGCGCAGCACGCGCACGTAGTAGGGCGAACCCAGGAGCGCGTCGCGGAAGGCCGGCAGGCGCGCTTCCAGCTCCGCGCGTGCGGAGACTTCGTCCACCGTGGCCGCGCCGCGTGCGAGCCCCGCCGCCACGTCCAGCGCCCACGGCAGGTGTGGACGTTGCGTGTGGCTGTCGCGGCGGATGCGCGCCTTGGGGGCGACCCCGAGCGTCACTCGCGCCAGCCCCGGGCCTCGGCGTCCTTGCGCGCTGCTTCCTGGAGCATCTCCTGGCGCCGGTCCGCCTCCTTCTTGCGCGCCTCCTCCACCTTGCGCAGGTCCGTCACGGCCTGGCGGTAGTCCAGTTCCTTGAGGTGGCGCTTCGACTCGGCTTCCGTCTCGCCCTCGATGTCCGCGCCCAGGGCCGACAACCACTTGCGCAGGAACTCCTCCTGACGGAAGGCGTTGGAGCGCACCATCTCCGCCGTGAGGGGGTGCACCTCCTCGAAGAACTGCTGGAGGCGCGCCTGCGGAGTGCGGTCCGCGGTGAGGTAGAGCACCGTCTTCTTGCGCAGGTCCGAGGACACCAGCACGTGCGCGAGCATGCCCACCTGCTCCTGGAACAGGGGGTTCTTCATGCGCTGCTCCAGCTTCGCCCACTCGGCCTGCGAGGGGGGACGCTGGCTGGCCAGACGGAAGGTGTCGCAGACGATGGCCACCGCCAGGTCGTGCGGATACGGCGACACGATGGGCGTGGCCGCCAGCTGCTCACGGAGGTGGGGAATCGAAACCGCCATCATTTCTCCAACAGGGCATCGGCCAGTGCCGCGGCGGCACGGCCAAAGTCAGACATCCATTGCACGGTCGCCAGCCGGAAGCGCGGGCTGCCCAGCACCGGCGCCAGCACCTTCCGGGCGGACGCGTCGTCCGGCAGCGCCAGGAAGGCCACCACCCGGCGCGACCGCTTCATCGCGCGCATCAGCCGCGGCAGCGCGCCCTCCTGCTGCATGTTCGCCAGGAAGTCGCTGTCGGAGATGATGATCCGCAGCGCGTCCGGCCGCTCCTCGGCCAGCGCCTCCATCTGCTCCACGGGGAACCACGTCCCGCCGCCGATGTAGTGGAACAGGAAGTCGCGCGCCGTCTCCTCGTCGTACATCCACGGGGACACGATGGGGTTGTCCGCCGAGTAGACGATGCCGCGCACCGTGGCGCCCTTGCGCAGTGCGGAGGCGGACAGCACCTGCGCGGCCAGCGTCATCGCGTTGAGCTGCTGCTCCGGGTTGGGCATGGAGCCGCTGGTGTCCAGATAGATTTCCAGCGCGGGCACGCCCAGGTCCGACGGGGGCGGCAGGTCCGCCTCCAGCTCGCGGCGCAGCGGGGCCACGGCGGCCAGGGGGCCCTGCGAAATCACCGTGAGCGTCCAGTCGATGGTGGACGGGTCGTCGCCGTACTCCCACGCCTCCGGAATCGTGCGCAGGTAGGGCTCCGGCTTCGCGGGAGAGGCAGGCAGCTTCAGGATGTGCTGATCCACGAGCCGCCGGTAGTACCGCGCCACCAGCGCGCGCCGCAGCCTGCCGCCGTCATTGCCGGGCAGGTGCGCCGTCGCCCGGCGGATGGTGTCCAGCGGATCCGATTCCTTCGTGTCGTGCGAGTCGTCCAGCCAGCCGTTCGCGCGGGCCTCGTTCAGCGCGTCCTCCCACCGGCCGCCGGACTGCACCGCCGCGTCCAGGTCGCCCTCATCCGGGGTGGAGAGGTCTCCGCCCAACGGGATGCAGAAGCGGACCTCGGAGGGCAGGTCGATGAAGCGGATGAACGCGGCGCAGAAGTAGATGAACTGGAGGCGTGCGTCGGGCAGCGCATAGAACGTCTGCACGAACATGCGCGCCTGCGCGCGGAAGCCCGGGTAGGCCTCTTCCAGCTTCTCCAGCTGGTCGGCGGGCACCAGGTCGCCGGGCTTCCGGCGCCACAGCTCCTCGTAGATGGCCAGGTAGAAGCAGAACAGCGGAGACGTCCCGCCCGGGTCCGGGGCCTTCTCCTTCTGCTTCTTCTTCCTGCTCTTGTTCTTGTCGCGCCCGTCGGGCGTGCGCAGGAAGCCCCGGTACACCTCGCACAGCGCTTCCGCGTGGGTGCGCCCCACGAACTCGTTCACCTGGAGGTCGAAGAACAGGTTGGTGAGCGACTGGCCCAGGCCTGGAATCAGCCGCTGCTCCAGCACGCGCAGCTCCGCGTCCCAGCCCAGCGTGTGCGGGAAGCGCACGTGGTGGCCAATCTCATGCGCCAGCACGGCGGTGAGGCTGTCGCGCGCGCCCATGCGGATGAGCATGTCGAAGTGGACGAACACCTGCCGGCGCACCAGGTCGATGTACGCGAGCGGTTCGTTCGCCGCGGCCTCGCCGGGCCGGAAGGGCTGGTGCGGTTCGGGCGGGCTCAGGTGCACGTGCACGTCCCACAGCGCCAGCGCTTCGCGCCAGCACCGCTCCACCTCCTCCGGGGTGAAGGCCGCGCCCGCGCTCATACCGGCAGGATGACCGCCAGCCACTGGGACGTGTGCATCGTGGCCACCGCGCGCCATTCGTTGTGCTGGGTGCTGTACCAGTCACCCGCGCGAGGGTCGCGCTGCGCCAGCGAGGTGAGCGCCTTGGCGGGCTTGCCCGTCGCGGGCTCCAGCCGTTCGTTGCAGCCCATGGACCCCAGGAGCACGGGCTTCTTCACCAGCCATACGCCCTGCGTGGCCGCGTCGCGTCCGCCCGCGGCGGTGGCGCGGTGCCGGTCGTGCACGCAGACGACGGCGGGCGCCAGGAAGTGCATCTCCCCGGGCATGAAGCGCGCGTCCTCCTGCGACAGGTCCACCCACTGCGCGGTGGACGTGTCGCCCAGCGTCTGGGACGGCGGCTCCATCGCCTCGTTGGCGATGGTGTGCAGGTGGCCCTCCAGGTCCTCCAGCGAGGACAGGTTCGAGCCCAGGCGGCAGAACAGCCGCTGCACCCAGGGCGGCGCGGACTCCAGGTTCTCGCTGAGGTTCCACATGCGCGCGAGCGCCGGGGCCTGCTCCTCCTGGCGCAGGTCCGGCAACAGGCGAGGCAGCAGTTCCCGCCACGCGAGCGTGAAGAAGTTCTCCCGCCCGGCGGACCCTGGATACAGGTAGCCCAGCCCGATGCCCTCCGCGCCCAGGCGCAGGTAGGCGCGCAGGAGCTCCTCTCCCGCCGCGGCGTCACCGCCTTCGAGCCCCCGGCCCAGGCGGACCACGGGGCCGTTGAGGAACGCGCTCCACAGCGCGCGGTCCCAGCGCACGAACCGGCCGCGCGCTTGCTTCTCCAGGTCGTCGACGAATTCGCTCATGGCTGCCCCTGACCGCCCGGGTTCTCCTTCAGCCACGTCGCGTAGTTGCGGTAGCGGCTGTAGAGGGACTTCAAGTGGATGAGGTCCTCGTACACCGGGCCGGACAGCTCCTGGCGGGTCATCAATTCATTCATCAGCACGGTGACGGCGGACAGGCGCTTCTCCGTGGTGCGCAGGTCCACGCCGGACAGGCCCAGGTCCAGCTCGGCGCGCAGCGCGACGACCTTCTGGCGCACGGGCGCGTGCGTGCCGTAGCGGGCCATGGCCATGTCGAACATGTTGCGGATCCACGCCACGCGGTCCTGGAGCAGCATCTTGTTGCCCTTCGCCTCGAAGAAGGGGCTGCGCGCGTTGGGCGTGAGCTTCTCGTGCAGCACCCAGGGGATGATCTGCCGGAAGTCCTCCAGCTCCACCACGCGGTGGCCCCGGAAGAACGCGAGCGCCTTCGCGAAGTGGAGGATGGTCTGGTACGCGCGCACGCTGGTGCCGTTCTCCGTCTGCGTGCAGAGGTGCACCTTCTTGTCCAACGGGCACTGTTCGTTGCACACGGCGGACACCGTCTGTCCGGCGAGCTTCAGCGTGTCCTTGTGCTTGAACTCGAAGCGCGGGGACGCCATGCGGCAGAAGTCCAGCTGGCCCAGGAAGAAGGCCACGCGCTCCAGGGCGCCCTTGGGCACCTCCACGGCGAGGATGGCGTTGTAGGCCTTCTCCAGCTCGCCGGGGGTGAAGACGATGTCCTTGGGGAGCAGCTCCTCCGGGGACTTGTCGGACTCGATGCGCTGGAGGAGCGTGTCCACGAAGCCGGAGTTGAAGGGCACGGCGCGCACGACGACGTCGAGCCGGTCCTTGAGGGCTTCGATGACCTGGAAGGTGCCGCCGCCCTGGTCGTCGTTGGCGGTGAGGAACCAGGACGAGCGGCCGGTGTAGACGTACTGGTCCATCATCTCCGCGTAGCCCTCGCCCAGGAGTGACAGCAGGGCGGACTGGGTCTTCGTGGGGATGCGGTTGTACTCGTCGATGATCTTCACGCGCTGGCCAATCCACTTGCGCCAGCTGACCTTCACGGCGGACAGGTCCTCCGCCTTGAGCATGTCGGAGGGCAGCGGGGCGCCGAGCAGGTCCGCGATGGACAGCTGCGGGTGGCCGCGCTGGATGCCCCGGTGGACGTCCTCGCGGCCCATGCCGGAGAGCAGGGCCATGAGGATGGCGGAGGTGGTTTTTCCGCGGCCCGGGCCGCCCACGAGCAGGGCGCGGCGGCAGGTGAACAGGGTGAGCAGCGGGATGAGGACGAAGGAGCTGTAGCTCATGTCCTCCGGGAGGTGGACCTCGTCACCGGCGGCGTTCTTGAGCGCGGCGGTGCCGCCGAACTCGATGTCGTAGTACGGGCAGATGACGGCGTTGTTGGTGATCCACCAATACGCCTGCCGCATCTTGTCGTGGAGGCTGCCGCCGTCGCGTTCGGAGAGATGGACGCTGAGGCCCTTGTCCGCCGACGCACGCCCGGTGAGCAGGCGCGAGACCCAATCCTGGTTGGCCATGGAGGGGCGGGAGTGTAGCAGCGCCGGGGGGCAGGGGGCGGGTGTGAACCGGATGGGTGTCTCCCCTCCATCCAGGCTTCCGAAAGTGGGCGGTGCGGACGGGATGCGCTAAGTGTCGGCGCATGCTCCGAGCGCTTCACCTTCAGGGGGTCGGCCCCGCGCCTCGCCTGGACGTCGAGTTCGCGCCCCGGCTGAACGTCCTGACGGGCGACAATGGGTTGGGCAAGAGCTTCCTGCTCGACGTGGCGTGGTGGAGCCTGACGGGGACGTGGCCCGGATTTCCTGCCTGGCCGCACCGGGGCGTCCGGCGGCGCCGGATCGAGTGGACGCTGACGGGCAAGTCGCGGCGGGCTTCGAACAAGCGCAGCGACTTCGATGCGGGGCGGCAGCTGTGGCCCTGGCCCGAAGGGCGCCCCAGCATGCCTGGCTTGACCGTCTACGCCCGTGTCGATGGAAGCTTCTCTGTCTGGGACCCGGCACGGAACTACTGGCACAAGACGTCGCGTGCGAATCTGGATGGGCCTCACAGGCCAGACGCCTTCCACTTCTCGCCCCAGGATCTCTGGGATGGCCTGAAGTACGAGGGGACGACGGTCTGCAACGGGCTCGTCAGGGACTGGTTGACCTGGCAGCTGCAGGACGATGGTTCCGAGCAGTCACCGTTCCAGATGCTGAAGCGGGCGCTGGAGCAGCTGTCTCCTCGCGACGAACCCCTCCGGCCTGGGAAGCCCATGCGGTTGGCCATCGAAGACGTCCAGAACTATCCGACCCTCGACATGCCGTACGGCACCATTCCGGTGGTACATGCCTCCGCGGGGATGCGCCGCATCCTGGGCCTGGCCTACCTCGTCGTCTGGGCGTGGCATGAACACCTCCAGGCTTCGGAGTTCCTCGGGCAGGCTCCGGATCCCCGGTTCATCTTGTTGGTGGATGAGGTGGAGACCCACCTTCATCCGCTGTGGCAGCGACGCATCGTCGGTTCGCTCATCCAGGTCATCGATGGACTCGCGAGCGAAACGTCCGTCCAGACGTTCCTGACGACCCATTCCCCGTTGGTGCTCGCCTCCCTGGAGCCGTTCTTCGACGAGGAGCAGGACGCGCTCTTCCTCTTCCAGTTGGAGCAGCAGCGGGTGCACTTGAAGCACTTGCCATGGGCGAAGCAGGGAGACGCGAACGACTGGTTGACGTCCCCGGTGATGGGATTGGCCCAGGCGCGCGCCTGGGAGTCGGAGCGGGCCGTGGAGGCGGCCGAGGCATACATGCGCGGTGAGCGCGAGGGGGTAGGGTCGCTGACGGAGATCGACGCGGAGCTGCGGCGCCTGCTTCCCGAACAGGATCCCTTCTGGCCCCGTTGGATTGTCGCTCGGGATGGGGGAGGGGTGCGTGATCCGGTGCGTTCCAAGAAGCGAACCTGAGGACTTCGACCGCCAGGTGCGGATGCCTGGACGCAGGTGGCTGAACCGCAATCGGACCGCGCGCGGCCGTCCCCCCGCGTACTGGTGCCGGTGCAACGCCCAGCTCGAAGCTGCCTTCATGGGGCGCTGCGCCTATACCGCGATGTGGCTGGGCTCGCCGGGGACCGCGGACCACTTCGTCTCCATCGACGAGGACCGGAGCCTTGCGTATGAGTGGACCAACCTCCGCTATTCGGTGGGTTGGCTCAACAGTCGCAAGAAGGCGCTGGTCTCCAAGCGACTGCTGGATCCCTTCGAAGTCCAGGACGGCTGGTTCGCGATCCTCCTGCCTTCACTTCAGCTCCAGGTCACGGACCGCTGTCCGCCGGCACTGCGGGACCGGGCGGGTGAAACGCTGCGACTGCTGGGGTTGGACCACGACGAACGCGTGGTCCGGTACCGGAGGCAATGGCTTCACGAGTACGAGCAACGGCGTGTGTCCTTGGACTTCCTGGAGGACAAGGCGCCGCTCGTGGCCCGTGCGGTACGTGATTGGGAGGCGCGTGAGGGACGCCAGTGGTCGGCGGGCAGCAACCAGGTGACGACCTCCTTCGCGGCAGCGCCCTCCACGGCGCGAACAGGCAAGACTCCAGCGAGGAGCGGTAGGAAGCGGGCACCGGGGGCCAAGGGGCGTGGTTCCCGCCCTGGCTCACGGTAGGCAGGCTGCATCCCGGCACGCGGACGTGCGCGGCGGCGTAGGCTTGCGCAAATGATGCATCTCCGTCTGGTCTGGACCGTGCTGTTCTTCATGGGCGCGGCTTGCAAGCACGCCTCGCCTTCGTTGGAGAGGGAGGGGCGTGCCATCGACGCGCGGCTCCAGGTGGCCGCGGATCAGCTCTGGGCGGGACGGCGCGAGGACGCCCGGGGCGTGCTCGCGAGCGTCCTGAAGGATGCCCCCATGGACCCCGGCGCGCTGCTGCTCCAGACCTGCCTGGCCCTGGAAGACGGCGCCCTGGACGAGGCCTCCCGGAGCGCGGCGCGGCATCCCGAGCTGCCAGAGTTCCGCGTGCTCGCGGAGCTCGTGGAGCAGCGCCGCCAGACGCCCACGCCTGGCTGGACCGAGGCGTTGGTCCAAGCGTGGAAGAGCGCAGGACGCCCGTCCCTGGAAGACGCCATCTCGTTTCCAGAGACTTCCGCCGACGCGAAGGGATTGGCCCAGGACGTCTGGGAGCGGACGGAGTCCGTGGAGCCTCGCTTCGTCGCTGTCCTGGCGGACCACGCTTCGGAGGCGCAGCAGCAGTGGCTCCTGGCGCACCTGCCCGAGCTTCAGGACCCGAGCCTGTTGAGCCCTGCCTACGACTTCTTCAACGTCATTGGCGGCCCCCTGCGGGAGCCCGCACTGGCGGCGCTGAAGCCCCGGCTCGTCACACTCGCGAATGGAGCGGACGAGGCGCGACTTTCATTGCTCCTGATGATGGACGAGACCTCGCCGGATGCCCCGCTCACTCTGGAGGAACTCGCCGGGCTGGAGCGACTCGCCAGCCTTCCGCGCTACCGGGGCGCTGCGCTGTCCAGGCTGTACGCGGACGCGGAGCAGCACCTGAAGGGCGTGGGGGCCACGCCTCGGCCCATTCAATCCTTCATGGCGGCGGTGTGGGGCCTGTCCATGGACGAGACCCTCGTGCTCCGCAAGCGCGCCAAGGCGTCGAAGGACCACCTCTCCTCCGAGGACAGGGTCCGCCTGGGCCGGGCTTTGTTCACGTTGGGAGCGCGCATCGCGGAGGGGACCACGACGTTGGAGCGCGCCGTGGGCTTCCAACAGATGGAGGACGGCGCGGAGTTGATGGAAGAGGAGGGGAAGCGCGCCCGGGCCCGCCGGGACCTGGAACACACGCGGTCCGCCGGGCGGGCCTCACGGCAACTCCAGGTCGAGCACTGGCCCCTGCCCTCGCTCCAGCGGGAATGGATGGCGGCACAGGTGGCCGACGAGTGGACGCTCCTGAGTGGCCTGATCGAGCCGTGATACCAGCGGCGGACGTCATCCCAATGTCCAGGTCCGGGCCCGAGCAAGCAGGGAGCTGGCCAGGTCCGGGCCGCATGCTACGCGTTCGGGTTCGAGCCGATGACGCGCGAGGAGGTACCCGTGGAGTTGCCTCACCTGGAAGTGGTTCACGGCATCATCGGGGGACTCGGTTCCGGTGAACTCCGCATCAAACCCCTGGAGGGCGGAGTCATCACGGTGACCGCCACGGCGGAACAGGTGGAGCGGGCCTCGCGATTGAGGGAAGGCGACAAGGCCGTCTCCGCGATGGTCACCCTGGGACCCAGGCCCCGGCTCATCTGGATCCGGGAGCAAGGCATCGACGCGCCGATTCCGCCCGCCGAGGCGCGTGACGCGCACGCCCTGCGCAAGTGGAGTGAGCTGCTGCGGAGGCTGGCGCAATGAGCGACGCACAGCCGTATGACCGGCTCTGTAGCCTGACCCGGCTCCAGGAACTGCAAGCCAAGGGCATCGCCGCGCATGGCGGACGGATGGGCGTCCGTGATGCCCTGGGCCCCGGAGCCACGTTGGGAGCGGCCTGGACCGCGGAGGAATACAACGCCCGGCCGGGAGCGGTTCCGGGGCTGATGTTCGCCGTCTACCTGCTCTTCTACATCGCGACGAAGCAGTGCTTCGTGGATGGGAACAAGCGGATCGCCTGGCTCGCCATGTGCGAGGCCCTGGCCTGCATGGGCCTGGAGGTGGAGGCCACGGTGGATGAGGCGGAGGCGCTGGTGATGGCCATCTCCGACAACCGCATCAAGGACGCCGAACCGGTGTTCCTCTGGGTCGTCGAACATCTGCGCGAGCTTCGCGTCGGCGGCTAGAGCGTCACCAATCCCATCCGCGCCGCGCGCACCACCGCCTCCGTGCGGCGCTGCACGCCCAGCTTGGCCAGCACCGCGTTGACGTGGAACTTGGCGGTGTGCTCGCTGATGTCCAGCCGGTCCGCGATGGCCTTGTTCGACAGGCCCTCCGCCAACAGCCCCAGCACCTCGCGCTCACGCGGCGTCAGCGTGTCCGGCCCCGGTGCTCCCGACGGCGCCGTGTTCCTTGGCGCGGTGCGCACCTGCGAGAGGCCCGGCTCGAACACCGTGAGGCCTCGCGCGACCGCGTGCAGCGCGGCTCCGAGCATTCCTGGCGCCACGTCGCGGAACAGCAGACCCCGTGCGCCCGCGCCCAGCGCCAGCTCCCCCGCCGCCTCGTCCGCCACCAGCGCCAGCACCGGCGCGCCCAGGTCCGGCGCCGCGCCTTCCTCCAACCGCAGGCCCGTGTCCCAGAGCACCACGTCGGGCGGCTCGCCCCGCGTCGCCTCCAGCTCCACCTGCGTGCCCGCGGCCACCACCGTCCAGGCTTCCGCCTGGTCGCTCAGCACCCGTGCGAGCGCACCCCGGGCCAGGGGGTCCTCGGAGACGAGCGCGAGCCTGGGCGATGACGAGGGCGCATCCAACATGGGCCCCTCATCCCTAACCGCGCCCGCCCCGTTCGCCACACCGCAGGGCGCCAGGACGCCTTTCCTTCCCTCTGGGACGCCCCCCTGTGAAGAATCGTGAAGTCCTCCCGGGAGGGGCGCGCATGGCGGTCCGGACAACGCGGTGGTGGGTGGTCGGGCTGCTCCTCGCGGGCAGCGTCCAGGCAGCGACGGCCCCCTACGCGAAGCGCGGCGACGAAATCGTCACCCTCGTGCGCACCCGCTTCCTCGACCCGGCCAGGGGCGCCGCCTGGGCCGACGCGCACCAGGGCTACGCCGCCGACGCGAAGGACGTGGAGGACTTCACCCGGCGCACGAACACGGCGCTCGCGGAGCTGAAGACCTCCCACACGGCCTACTACCCGAAGGAGAGCCCCGGCCACGCGGAGGTGTCCGCCATCTTCCAGGCCTTCCTCCAGCAGAAGAAGGTGGAGGCCACCGGCATCGGCGTGGACGTCGTGGAGACCCCGGACGGCTTCTTCGTCCGCCACGTCTTCGCGGACGGTCCCGGCGCGAAGGCGGGCCTCCTGCGAGGCGACCGGCTCGTCACCGCGGAGGGCAAGCCCTTCCACCCCTGGCACGCCTTCACGAACCGCGCGGGCAAGGCCACGCGCCTCACCGTGGAGCGTGTGAAGGGCGCTGAACCCCTGTCGCTCACCGTCACGCCCCACCGCGTGAACCCGCGCCAGGAATGGCTCGCGTTCCAGAAGGCCAGCTCGCAGGTCGTGGAGCGTCAGGGCCGCCGCGTCGCCTACCAGCACGTCTATGCGTGCACCGGCGAGGAGTACCAGCAGGCCTTGGAGGAATCCCTCCAGGACGCCTTCGCGGAAGCGGACGCGCTCGTCGTCGACTTCCGCGATGGCTGGGGCGGATGCAATCCGGCCTTCGTCAACCTCTTCAACCCCCAGGTCCCCGTCCTCATCAACACCGGCCGCGATGGCAAGACACGGCCCTACGCACCGTCGTGGCGCAAGCCGGTGGTGCTGCTCGTCAATGGCAACTCACGCAGCGGCAAGGAGCTGGTGGCCTTCGCGATGAAGCGCCACCAGCTTGCGACGCTCGTGGGACAGCGCACGGCGGGCGCGGTGCTGGGCGGTGGACCGCAGAAGCTGTCCAACGGGGACCTGCTCTACCTCGCCGTCATGGACGTGACGGTGGACGGCGAGCGCATCGAAGGCGTGGGCGTCCCGGTGGACGTGGAGGTCCCGGACGCGCTGCCGTACGCGGCCGGCGCGGATCCGCAGAGGGAGAAGGCGCTCGACGTGGCCGCCTCCCAGGTGAAGGGCTGAAGCGTCAGCGCAGCGTGACGCCGTGCCCCGGCGCGTCCGCGTCCAGCGTCAGCCGCGAGCCCGCGTACTGTGCGCCGCCCTGGAACGGATGGCTCGCGATGAACAGCGGCGTGTCCAGGTCCGCGTAGGTGAAGCCGCCCAGCCCCGCCGCCAGGTGCGCGGACGCGCTCATCGCGAGCACGCTCTCCACCATGCCGCCCACCATCAGCTCCAGCCCCGCCGCACGGGCAAGGCTCCACATGCTCACCGCCTCCACCATCCCGCACTTCATCGTCTTGATGTTGATGCCGTGGCACGCGTTCTCACGGATGAGCCGCAGCACGTCCTTCACCGAGCGCGCCGACTCGTCCGCGCACACCGGCACCTTCGAGCGGCGCGTCACCTCCGCGAGCCCCGCGAAGTCGGACGGCGGCACCGGCTGTTCGAACAGCGAGAGCGGCACCTCCGCGCGCTCCAGCTCCTTGAGGAACGCCAGCGCCTCCGCGACGTCGTAGCCCCCGTTCGCGTCCGCGAAGAGCCGCGCCTTCGGGGCCTCCTGGTGGATGGCGACGAGCCGCGCCGCGTCCGCGTCCGGATCCAACGCGCCGACCTTCACCTTCAACGTGTCGATGCCCCGCCCCAGGATGGCCCGCGTCGACGCCACCGCGTGCGCCACGTCCCCGGCGGTGACCGTCATGTCGATGTCCAGCGCCGTCCCCGCTCCGCCGAAGAAGGCATGCAGCGGGATGCGGTGGTGCCGCGTGAGCGCATCCAGCAGCGCCATCTCCACGCCACATCGCGCGGACGGCGCCAGCGCGAGCGCATCCCCCAGCGCCTCCGACGCCGGCCGCCACGCCCGGACGTCGCGGCCCACGAGCAGCTCCCGCACCGGCTCCAGCGCGGCGAGCGTGCTGGTCTGCGTCTCCCCGCTCACGGCGGTGAAGGGGGCCGCCTCGCCCAACCCCACCGTGCCGTCCGCGAGCGTGACACGCACGAGCACGTTCTCCGCCGCGTGCTGCGCGCCGGTCGCGATGGCGAACGGCTCCGTCAGGGGCAGGTGCAGGGCTTCGAACGCGAGGTGCGTGATGAGGGTAGGGCGCATGGGCGGGGGCGAGTGTGGCCGACGTCCCCGCCCGAGCGGGAGCACTTCCTTACAGCAAGCGGGTGAAGGTCAACGTCGTGGAGCCCGCCAGGCTCGTCAGCCCCTGGGGCGTCGCGCAGGCCGCGAACGCCGTCGAAAGGAAGCTGTTGATGAGCACCACCTGGTCCCCCGCGAACCGGCCGCTCTGGACCTGCCCCAGCGAGACGAAGACCTGCGCGTTGCCCACCACGTTCACGCCCACGCCCTGGAAGGTGAAGGTCGAGGCCGAACCATCATTCCACTGAAGGGTGGCCTGGGACGGGCCCACGTTGGCGAGGCAGCTGTTGTTGAAGCTGGCGCTCACGTGGATGGATCCGGAGGTCAGGGTGGGAACGCTTGTGTTGCATTGGTCGTAGTGGGACGTGTTGGTGTAGGCGACCATGCGCGGAAGCAATTGGAGGCCGGGCTTCCACGTCTGGTTGACGGTGCCGCTGCATTGCACGTCGGCCTGGGCCTGCGAGGGCGTGGCGTACAGCGACAGCAGGACGGCACCGAAGACGGCGAGTTTCGCGAAGCAGTGCATGGGAGGACCTCGTGCGTGACGCGCGGGAAGCGCCCCCATCACGGTAGGAACACGCCCCCTCGCGCCCCATCCGCTCGGGAGGCAGCCCTCCCGGGACTCCGAGGCACTGGCGGCGCTTGCGCCGCGTTGGGTCCTGATTCCTTGCAATTCTAGAAGGTTAAGAAAGATACGAAGGTTGGGGCTGGCTTGAGCGGCCGTGCGATTCGTGGCGACATGCGGGCTCCCCGGGGGGTGGGCAGTGCCGGGGCCGCGAGGAGGCGGATGTCCGCGACCGATACGACCGTGGCCCTTCCGCTCCCGGATGCGCTCCTGGCCGCGCTGGAAGAGGCCGAGCGGGAACATCCCGAGGCGTGCATGGTGCTGCGCGCCGTGCGCTCGCCTGGCGGCGCCATCCTGGACTTCGAGTGGCTGTGGGCGAACCCCGCCGCGGCGCGCGCGCTGGGCCGGGGGGCGGAGTACCTCCGTGGCCGGCGCCTGGGCGAGGTGTCCTCGAAGGGCGGCATCGCCGGCCGCATGGACGTGCTGCGCCAGGTGGTGGAGTCCGGCCGGCCGCACGCGGACAACTTCACGGAAGGGGACGTCCTGATGCAGGGCACCGCGGTGCCCCTGCGTGACGGGGTGCTGTTGCGCCTGCGTGACATCACCAGCGCCCAACGGGTGGAGGAGGGGCTGCGCGAGACGCTGGACTGGGTGCGCGACGTGCTGGAGAGCATGCCGGACGCCTTCTTCACCGTGGATACGGACTGGCGCATCACCTACGTGAACCGCAACGCCGCCGCGCTCACCGGCCGCTCGCAGGAGACCCTCTTCCGCCGCGTGCTGTGGGACGCGTGCCCGGAGCTGTGCGGCACCCCGTTCGAGCGCTCGCTGCGCGAGGTGGCCGCCGAGGAGAGCTACCGCCTCTTCGAGGTGCGCACCGGGCGGGACCGCTGGCACGAGGTGCATGCCTGGTCCAGCGGCCGGAACATCTCCACCTACGCGCGAGACATCACCGACAAGAAGCGCGTGCAGGCGGAGCGCGACGCGCTGCTCGCCCGCGAGCACTCCGGCCGCCTGGAGGCGGAGGCGCTCGCCCAGCGCCGCACGCACGAGCTGATGGCCGCGCGCGAGCGGCTGGTGCAGTCGGAGAAGCTGGCCATGGCGGGCCAGCTGGCCGCGGGCGTGGGCCACGAAATCAACAACCCCCTGTCCTACGTCACCGGCAACCTCCAGTTCGCGGTGGAGCAGCTCACGCCGCTCGCCCGCCGCCCTGGCGCGAGCGCCAGCCTCCAGGAAGGCCTGAACGAGGCGCTGGATGCGCTGCGCGAGGCGCGCGAAGGGGCGGAGCGGATCCGCGTCATCGTGCGCGACCTGCAGACCTTCGCCCGCGCGGACGAGCTGCGCCTGGGGCCCGTGGACGTGCACGCGGCGCTGGAGTTCGGCGTCTCCATGGCGATGACCCACCTGCGCAGCCGCGCCCAGGTGGAGCGCAACTTCGGCCAGGTGCCGCCCGCGCTGGCGCACGAGGCGCGCCTGGGCCAGGTGTTCCTCCACCTGCTCATCAACGCCGCGCACGCCATCCCCTCTGGCGCCTTTGAGCGCCACCGGGTGACGCTCACCACCCGCCGCGAGGGCGCGTGGGTGCTGGCGGAGGTGTCCGACACCGGCCTGGGTATGACCCCGGAGGTGCTTCAGCGCGCCTTCGAGCCGTTCTTCACCACGCGTCCCATGGGGGAGGGCAGCGGCCTGGGGCTGTCCATCTGCCTGGGGCTCGTGCGCAGCATGCACGGCGAGCTGACGGCCACCAGCATCCCCGGCCTGGGCAGCACCTTCCAGTTGCGGCTGCCCGTCGCGGAGCGGGCCGTGCACCCGGGCGTCCCCGCGGTGCGCGCGGAGGAAGGGTCTTCACGCAAGCGCGTGCTGGTGGTGGACGACGAGCCGCAGCTCACCTCGGTGCTCCGGCGCATCCTCGGCCGGCAGCATGACGTGGTGGTGGCGCACAGCGGCCGGGAGGCGCTGACGCTGCTGGAGCAGGATGACGCCTTCGACCGCGTCTTCTGCGACCTGATGATGGCGGACCTCACCGGCATGGACGTGCACGCGGAGCTGTCGCGGCGCCGGCCGGAGCTGCTGTCGCGCTTCGTGTTCATGACGGGCGGCAGCTTCACGGAGCGCGCCCGCGCCTTCCTCCAGGCCGTGCCCCTGCCGCGCATCGAAAAGCCCTTCGAGCCGGGCCTGCTGCACGCGCTGGTGGAGTCCTCGCCGCCGCGCACCGGAGCGCGCGGCGGCCAGGCGGTGTGACTACAGCTTCACCTCGTCGCGCTCCGGCCGCGTGATGTACGCGGTGCTCGGGTTCGCGGGGTCGGCCAGCCGCTTCATCAGGCTGTCCATGCCGTTGGAGCGCGCGAAGGCCATCTCGTTCTTCGTCACGCCCACCAGCGTGAGCAGCTCCACCTGGCCGCTGGGCAGGGTGAAGTGGCTGGGGCGGTTGGCGTCCTTCACGAACACGAAGCCCGCGAGCTTCGTCTCACCGCCGGTGAGGGTGCCGTCCACCGGGTAGCGGTGGCCCATGGCGAACAGCCGCGCGCACACGAGGTTGTAGGCCATCATGTCCATGAGGCGCAGTACGGGCCAGCGCTCCTCCTCGGGCGTGTGGATGACCATCTCGTAGCCCAGGCCGCTGCGGGCGTCGTCCGCCAGGTCCTCGCCGGGGGCCACCGTGAAGGGGTTGGACAGGCCGCTCGTCACGTAGGTCCAGTACGGGTACTGCTCACTGGGGGGCGCCACGCGGACACCCATGGGGAGCCAGTTCGGATCCATCTCCGTGCCCTGGGCCAGCTCGCTCTCCAGCCACCCCTCCAGCACGCCCGTGCCCTCCAGGAGGTCCACGTCCTCGCGGATGGTGCCGAACAGCTTCGGGTACTCCACCTCGTCGCGGTCCGCCCAGCAGTCTTCGTACCACTGGATGAAGTCTTCCTCTGTCTCCGGGACTTTCATGGGGGCGGACTCTAGAGGTTCACCCCGATTTCACAACTTGAACCGAGCGCGGACGTCTTCCGGCCGGTGGGCTGGCGGACAGACGTTCAGGTTTTTCAGGTGCCGGTGGCCCCACCGGCTCCGGTTGACCCAGGGGCAGGGGCCCACGGCTTGAGGCCGCAGATGCGCTCCGCCTCCTCCACGGCGGGTGCCAGCCGCGAGTGCTCCATGCGCAGGAAGCTCCGCACCGCCTTGTCCAGGCGCTTGTCGAAAATCAGGTGGGCGCTGTGGACGGCGGTGGGCTCGAAGCCGCGCGACACCTTGTGTTCACCCCCCGCGCCGGGTTCGAACACCTTGCGGCCCGCGCGGATGCAGTCGTCCACGGAGTGATACAGGCAGACGTTGAAGTGCAGGAAGGGGTGCTCTTCCGTGCACCCCCAGTAGCGGCCGTAGAGCCGCTCCGGCGTGGCCAGGTTGAAGGCCCCCGCGATGACCTGCCCGTCCTTCACCGCCTCCACCATCTCCACCGCGTGGGGCAGGTCGCGGAAGACGCGCTCGAAGAAGCCCGGGGTGAGCTGCACCTGGCCCCAGGCGTGGCGCTCGCAGGTGGACGTGTAGAAGGTGTACGCGCGCCGGGCGTGCTCCTGCGTCAGGTCCGCGCCGCGCACGGTGCGCAGCTGGATGCCCTGCGTGGCCGCGGCGCCGCGCTCGCGCTTGAGCTGGTTGCGGCGCTTGGAGTCGAAGCGGGCCAGGTAGTCGTCGTAGCTCCCGTAGCCCGGGTTCTTCCAATGGAACTGGAGCGTGATGCGGCGCGCGAGCCCGGCCTCCTCCAGGAGGTCCGCCTCTTCGTCGGTGGGGTAGAGCACGTGCACGCCGGAGCAGCCCTGCTCCTGGGCGCTCTCCACGGCGGCCTGGAGGAGCGCGCGGCGCAGGGGAGCGGCGTCCTCGCCCGGGGCGGTGAGGAAGCGCGGCACGGTGGCGGGGGACAGGGGGCCGCCCACGAGCAGCTTCGGGTAGTACTCCACGCCCAGCTGGGCGGCGGCGTTGGCCCAGCCGAAGTCGTAGATGTACTCGCCCATGCTGTGGAACTTGAGGTAGGCGGGCGCGGCGGCGACCAGCTTCTTGCCCCGCCACAGCGTCAGGTGGTGCGGGGCCCAGCCGGTGTCCTCGGTGGCGCTGCCGCTCTCCTCCATGGCGGACAGCCACGCGTGGCGCACGAAGGGGGGCGCGCCGGGCGCGACCAGGGCATCCCATTGGGCGGCCGGGACATCGCGGATGGCATCGAGAATGCGGACCTGGAGCGGGGTGTCGGCGGGCACGGGGGCAGTCTTAACGCGGGCCTGTCTCCTGCGCTCCCGTTCGTCCCGCCGGAGGGCACCCGGGCGAGCGGGCCCAGGGTCCGAGGTTCGGCACCCTACGAGGCCTTCTTGCGGGCCGGAGCCTTGGTCCGGGCGGTCATCACCCGGGGCAGGTTGTCTTCAATCCAGGTGGTCAGTGCCTCCACGTGGACGGCCACCTCTTCCCCCAGGGGCGTGAGGGTGTAGTCCACGTGGGGGGGAATCACCGGGTGGGCTTCCCGGTGCACGAAGCCGTCCTGTTCCAGCGCCTGGAGCGTCTGGGCGAGCATCTTCTCGCTCACCCCGCCCACCTTGCGGCGCAGTTCGCTGAAGCGGTGGGTGCCCTCTTCCTTGAGCGCGACCAGCACCAGCACGCCCCACTGGCTGGTGACGTGCTCCAGGACGCCGCGCGAGGGACACATCGCCGCGTACAGGTCCCCGCGCTGCTTCACCTTCTCCAGCAGCGGACTGCCCTTGCTTGCCTTCATGACGTGACACTTACCATGAGGTGCGTACTTACGAAAAGAGAGTACCCCCGTTACGGTAAGCCCAGTTCGATTTCGCGCCTGGAGCGCGGGAAGGAAAGGGCGAAGCCATGTTTGTCGTCACGGGAGCCACGGGGAAGCTGGGTCGGTTCGTCATCGAGGGCCTGCTGAAGAAGGTGCCGGCGAACCAGGTGGCGGTGGCGGTGCGCGATCCGGACAAGGCGAAGGACTGGGCGGCGCGCGGGGTGCAGGTGCGCAAGGTGGACTACGACCGGCCGGAGACCCTGAACGGGGCGTTCGGGAAGGGGGACACGGTGCTGCTCATCTCCGGGAACGAGGTGGGCAAGCGCTTCCCGCAGCACTCGGTGGTGATTGAGGCGGCGAAGAAGGCGGGCGTGAAGCTGCTGGCCTACACGAGCATCCTGTTCGCGGACAAAAGCGGCCTGTCGCTGGCGGGGGAGCACAAGGCGACGGAGGAGGCCATCCGCGCGTCGGGCATCCCGTACGTGTTCCTGCGCAACGGCTGGTACGTGGAGAACTACACGGAGCACGCGGGGCCGGCGCTCCAGTACGGCGTGGTGCAGGGCAGCGCGAAGGAGGGCAGGGTGGCCACGGCCACGCGCCAGGAGTACGCGGACGCGGCGGTCGCGGTGCTGACGGGCACGGGCCACGAGAACCAGGTGTACGAGCTGGCGGGGGATGCGAGCTTCACGCTGCCGGAGTACGTGGCGGAGCTGTCGCGCCAGTCCGGCAAGCCGGTGAAGTACGTGGACCTGCCGGTGCCGGAGTTCTCCGCGGCGCTCCAGCAGGTGGGGGTGCCCAAGCCCTTTGCGGAGGTGCTGGCGGACGCGGACGCGGGGCTTGCGCGCGGGGAGCTGAATGATGCGAGCCGCACGCTGAGCCGCCTCATCGGCCGGCCCACGGCGCCGTTCGCGAATGCGATTGGCGCGGCGTTGAAGCAGGGCTGAGTTCCGGGGGGCGTCCCCCTTCAACGGCCCGCGGGGGAGCCTCGCGGGTCAGGCTTCCTCGTCGGGGAGGAGCGTCCGGAGAAGCTCGTCATCGGGACCGAGCGGTTGCCAGCCGGGCGGTGGCGGATGGGCAAGGAGCGCATCGCTGGCCCGGTCAACGCGCTCTTTGTGAATCTCTGGGGTGTGGGCAAACCAATGACCGAGCGCGATGGCAACCTCTAGCCGAGCGTCGTCATCCAGTACGGACGGCCAGCCGGTGGGGAGACACGCGTACAGTTCGCGCACGAACTGTCCGCGCACCAGTCGTGTGAGCTGCTTGCTGCGCTCCGCCTCCGCCACCAACCCGCCGAATACCTGCACCCCGGCGATATCGTCCCGTCCAAGCTCCTCGGCCAGTGCCACCAGCGATGCGGTAGGGCGTGCTTCGGCGAAGGCGGTCAGCGAGTCGTAGCCGCGCTCACGGACGCGCTCGTATAGGCGGGCCTTCCAGTTTCCCTTCCAGGATCGTCCGTCGGTCATCGTCCTCTCCCTGGAATGAAGTTCATCGGGATGTC
This sequence comes from Corallococcus carmarthensis, assembly GCF_003611695.1. Classification (GTDB taxonomy): domain Bacteria; phylum Myxococcota; class Myxococcia; order Myxococcales; family Myxococcaceae; genus Corallococcus; species Corallococcus carmarthensis. The sequence continues at coordinate 45,185 of NZ_RAWE01000011.1, forward strand.
GTACTCCTTCAAATACGCCGCGACGATCCGCAGGATTGTGTTCCGCGTCAACATCCGGCCGGCCCTCGCCTCAGCTTTGAACAGCGCATCCATGATCATCCGGTTCCACTCACCGGGCCACATGCGCCCCAGCTGCCAGTTCCCCCCACCGTGAATCGCTTCGTGGTGGGCCTGCTCCAACCGGACGCAGAACTGGTCGATGTCCATTGCTCCCTTGAAGCCGCGCTGCTCGAACCACTCGCGGTGCTCTTGCGGCAGCACATGGTGCTTCGGAGCGTCCGACATACCCGCCCCCGCTCTGCCGGTTTCGTGCATGCCGCGCACCTCGGGACCGTCTCCCAGCGCGTCGCGCACGCCCTTGGGTAGGTCCTGATACGCCTGGGCCATCATGACCTGTCCGCCCTGAATGAGGACGGCCGCGCTGACGGCAGGAACGGAGATGACGCCCGCCTGCACGAGCCTTCGCATCATCTCCACCCACTCAGCGGAGACCGCAATCCGCGAGCCCACCATCACTCCACCCGAACTCATCACGAGCCCCACGCCAAGCGTCGCGGGGGCCGAGGGCGGCACGCGGGGCAGCGACATCTTCAGCGTGGAAATCATCGTGACCATCTCCACCGCCTGCATCGCCGCGATGATCTGCCCGCCGAGCTTCATGGTCGCGCGGGTTTCCCGCTGGAGCGTGTCGAACTCACGCGTCAGCTTTCCCATCAGCTCGGGCATCGCGGTCGTCGCGGCCTCGACCCGCTCCGGGTCCAGTGAGGCGAGGTCCGTCAGCGTGGGCTCCATCATTCCCTGCACGCGATGAAGGTCGGTGAAGAGCTTCTCGACGCTGCACATCGGGCAGTTGCGAAGCACGGCGTCCGCGAGGTGCAGGAAGTCCACCCAGGTGGCCAGCAGGTGGGTCCCGAACCAGGCCGCCTGGAGCTTCGGCCCCGTCATGCGCAAGAGACCCAGCTCCATGTCCGTGTCGCCGACTTCCGAGGCCGCATCCGTCAACGCGGTGGCGCTCCCAAGCGCGCCATGAAGCCACGTCACCTGCTTGGAGCCCTGGTCGAGGTAGCGCGTGAAGACGCCAGTGAGGCCCCACTCCCCGAGAGCAGGAGGACGGGCCGCCAATTTGGAGAACGCGGCTTCGACGCGGGTCAGGGAACCCTTCACCTCGTCCGTGGCTTCGACGACTGCCTGACGCGTCGATGCAGCGCTTCGGGCCCCGCCCCCAACAGCTCCCTCCACGCTGCCGTCTCCCACTGCCGTCACGTCGTCACGCGGCTGCTGGCGGCGCAGGAGCCGTTGCTCGGACCCGGAGAAGGCGCGTGGGAGGAGGTCCCCGGCGCGCGAGGGCTCATCGCTCGGAGTTTCCACCCACGCGGGCGAAGAGGCCTCACGCGGCGCGTAGCTCAAGCTTCGGCCACGCCCGGGCGCTTGCGACACGGAGGCGCATCCCGTGGCCAGCAACACCACGGCCAACAGCAGGGCGTCAGCGCGCATTGTCCACCCCCAGGCCCACTGACGCGAAAGCACCCGGACGCAGCATCCCTTCCATCGTAGGGAACAGCAGCGTGCCGGTGAGAAAGCCTCCCGCTGGGTGGTAGTCGGGATTGAGGCGGTTGGAGTAGCGACGCACCAGATGCGCGGCCAGCAGGCTGTAGGACTCCAGCGCGCCGAACCAGACGCCCACGGGCGCGTTGTTCGAGCCGAGCTTGAAGCCGCGCACCACCTGCCCCCAGTCCGAGAGGCTGTCCCAGTCCTCCCTCCTCACGAGGCCCGTGCCTTCCCCTGCCCCCCACAGATGTAGCCGCACCGGAGCGCCCAGGTTGAGGCCGAACTCCGCGCCTCCGTCGAGAATGAGGGTCGGCTCCACCTGCACGAACCCTTCATCCGTGCCTGCGCCCGCGCGCGGCTGAAACGTCAGCGTCGCCACCTCCAGCCGTGCCAGCGAAGACCCGGCGCGGGGCGGCTCCTCGGGGACAGAAGCCTCGGAGTCGGGCGAAGCCGTGGCCGCTCCTCGCATGGCAAGGAGCCCCAACCACAGCACCGCCCACCAGCGGTTGCCCATCGCTCGTGTCTCCTGACTGCACTTCAGTGCGGCGTGCAGAGCCCGGTCATAAACGCCGAGTCCGACACGTCGGCTGAACCAGGCGATGCATGCCCCAGCAGGCATGGAGGGAGGCGAGGGCGCCGCGTCTTCCCCCGAGCAGGTCTGGAGGATTGGCGCGAGAAGAGCCGGTTGGGTAGGGTCCAGGTTCGATGCGGAACGCCCTACCTGGCTGGTTCGTTGTCTTGTTCACCCTTGTAGCCACGCCTGCCCTGGCGGGGCCACGAGAGAAGGCGCAGGTCCGGACCCTGGTGCTGTCGGAGCATCCGGACGATGCGGCCCATCGCATCCACGTGGCGGGGCAGATCGTGACGGTGCTCCGGTTCGAGCAGCCCTGCGACCCGCTGAAGACGAAGCTGCTCGGCTGGGAGGGGCGCTTCGAGCCGCTGGTGGTCGAGGGGAAGCGGGTGGTGGTCGAGCCCCTCCGAGCCCTGGCGGCGGATGAGAGTATTCCCCTGCTCGTGACGCTCGCGGATGGGACGGAGTTGTCGTTCCTGCTCCGGCCGCCCGTGGAGGAGTGGGGCAGGGCGGATCAGCAGGTGGATGTCTTCAAGGACCGCGAGAGCTATCAGGCCCTGGTCTCCGTGCTGGCGCGCACGCTGAAGGCGAAGAATGCGTTGGAGGAGGAGAACGCGCGGCTGCGTGAGGAAGAGACCTCCGCGGACCATGCACTTGCCTCGCTGCTGGTTTCAGGGGCTGAGGCGCAGACGCCGTTCCGGCTGATCAAGTCCTGGGAAGCAGTGGACGCGGACTCAGAGCTTTCGATGAAGCTCTACTCGGGCAAGGGCAAGGCCGCGGTCACCATCGCCGTGAGGAATCAAAGCGAGGATCGCCCGTGGCGGACGGTCCGAGCGAAGCTGTCCTCGCTGAAGAGCCAGGATCCGCGAACGGTGGCTGTCCGTTCCGAACACGCTTTGCTTACAGCGGGGCAGTCGGGCACCTTTGCCTTCGTGGTGGATCGGAGCGCCTTCCTTGATGCCAAAGGGCATCTGGAGACCCTGATGCTGGAGATCTACCGGTATGACGGCCTTCGCCATGGCTATGTGGTCCTGGACCCTCGCCTTGTGCGTGAGTAAGAGCTGCGGGATGGTCCCCAGGACGCTTGAGTTCGCGTGCAGTCTCATCCTCGTCGCCCTGATCGCGGGTTGCGCTGGTTCCGCGACAGGGAGGGTGAGCCTGCGGCCCGATGGAACCCCTGGGCCCGAGAAGTGCCCGGAAGAAGCGCTCAAGGCGATGCGCTATCTGCGATTGGGCGTGGGGGATGGTGCGACCGCCGAGCTCGACGCGAACCAGATGGATGCCCGCCCCATCACCCTGTACGCGGGGCGTGTTGAGAGCGTGCTGCTCGACGACCTGGGAACGCTGGAGTCACCGACGCGCCTCTATGGGTACATCTGGACGAGCGGACCTCAGGCGGTCATCCGTTATTACGAGGCACTTCCGCCGGGTGCAGCACAGCGGGTACCCATCTGCGCGGTGGCGCGGACGGCGATGAACCAGCTCCGGAAGCGCCCTGAGTCGTTGCCTGGAACCGCCGTCCTTGAGTTCTCCATCGGGGGCGTCTTCATCGTGGACGAGTTCCTCTAAGAGCCTATTTCGGTGGGGAAAAGATCGGTCACTCGCGGCCGTGGAGTTGTTGGGCGGGAGCGTCTTGTCCCACGTCGTCGCCGTAACGGCGTACCTGCTCGCCGGGCACCGCGGCATCTACCCCTCGCGGCGCATCGCACGCCTCAAGCACGGCGGGCCTCTTTGGGAGTGGCTGGTTGCTCTGCCTGAGCATCCTTGACCAGCTCCTGGAAGCCGTCCTCTCCAAAGACGCTTTGGCAGGTCATTGCGGCGACATCCAACAGCATAGGAAAGCCCTGCTCCGGAAGGAGGATGCTGTCCGCCATGGCCACGCGTACCGCGAAATGGACGTGCTCCTGGTGCGCGTAGAACAGCTGCGGCGGGGAGTTGTTCGACGCACGGTACAGCCCCATGACGACCTGGGGACAATACCTTTCAACGAACGCTCGTGCCTTCTGGAGGCCCTCGTTGTCGTAGTGCCAGCCGTCCAGGATCTCCTCGCCGTACGCTTCCAGCGTTTCGAGGATGGCGTACTCGCCCGTGTTCAACGAATGCCCCAGCGAGAGGAACCCCCGGTGCTCGAGCTTGTCCGTGACGAAGACGAACTTCTGGTGCCGCTCGATGAGGTTCCCAAGCATCTCCAAGGAGGCATCCATCAGTCCCCGGTAGCCGAAGCCGGTGATCAGCTCATAGGCGAGCGGATTGCCCAGGCCCATGCGCCATTCCGCCTGGAGCCGCTCCACCAGGATGGCCCGCTCCGCGTAGGTGCGGATGCCCCGCTTGGCCTGCCTCGGAAGGCCGTCCTTGCTCCAGAGCACTTGGCATGAGTGGGGCTCCCGTCGGTCGATGTGCTCATGGGCCTGTTTGAAGGGGACATCCATCTGGAGCGTGACGTCCTTGCGGAACAGCCGCTGGGAAAATGTCCCCGACGAGCCGCCGTAGCCCACCGCCGCGATGCCCAGCTGAGTGATGCCCAGCGCCTGCGTGCCGTGCGAGACCGCGCTGCCGTACACCGCCTCCACGTTGCCTCGGAAGAGGTGGCCCTCGTGGACGGCCTTCAGCTGCGCCTCCGTGGCGTGATAGACGCCAGCGCCCTTGGAGGCTTGCGAACGGGTCTTCAGCAGGGGCAGCAATTCCTGGCGGATGGTGGCGCGGAGCTTGTCCTCCTTGCGCATGGAGCCGCCAATCTGCTCCCGGAAGGCGCGCATGATGGCTTCCAACTCCAACCCGTTCGCCCAGCGCTCCATGTCGAGCGTCTGGGGCAGGGATTCCTCGAAGGACGCGAGGTAGTCACCGTCGCCCGCGCGGTCGTTGGCGTCCGGTGGTTTTCTTCCCTCCGTGGGTACTTCGGGTTCTTCCATATCGCGCAAGAGTCGGGAGAGCTTGAAGGCATCGATTTCGAAACGCTCCGCGATCTGATTCACCTGCTCGGAGAACGCCGCGCCCTTGGGCTTGCGACACAGGGACACCCAGTGGAGCGTTTCCACGGTGCAGCCCAGCTTCCGGGCGAGCCCTTCGACGGAGAGCTTCTCCAGGTCCCGGTACCATGCCAACGCGGAGCCCAACATTTCCGGTACCCGCAAACTGCGTTCGAACGCGGCTTCCAGCCAGTCAGGATTCGTCATGGGAGTCCTCCTTTCCGAGTCGTCTCAGTTGCTTGAGGACACGGTCGCGGTTCTGCTTCACCTCTCGCTTGAGTTCGCGCTCGGGCAATTCCTCCAGGCCCAAGGGTCGGGCCAGCGTGAGGGTGGAGCTTTCGCCCTGGAGGATGAGCTCGAGCAGCCCCAGGTCGCGAGGCTTCATCTTGCGGCGCTCAAGTTTTTTCAGGGCCAGGGCGGTTTCCACGGCTGCCTCCATTTCTTCGTTCGGAGGCCTCGCCCGGAGTTCGACCACGTCCGCGAATTTTTGTTCGCGCACGATGCGCGCCTTCTCGGAGCGACGTGAATCCAACACGTTTCTCCTGGCTGCGAGCGTCAGGAAACTGCGCAAGAGCGACTGGTGGCGGTCGTAGCGCTCGGGCTGCTCCAGGTAGTCGAAGACCGCCCGGAGCGCGCAGTCGGTGGCTTCTTCCTCTTTGCAGCCCATCTCCAGGCGGAGCGTCGTCAACACGAAGGGCATGAAGCGTTCGAAGACCTCCGTGTTGGCGACCGGCATCCCTCGCAGCACCCGGTCGTGAAGCGCGCTCTCCTCTTTTCTTGATGGGAAACTCATCTCCCACATTCCACTGGCATGCGGCCACCCGCTTTCAGGTTTGGCTCCGGTCCGTCTGGACTTTCGCTACGGCCCCGTAGAGTTCGACGGCGGTGCGTCTGGACCCGAGCCGGGAGGTTGGCGAAGACGAGAGTGTCCCGGGGGGAGGTCTAGGCCCGCCCTTCCCTCCACCTACCCTTGGGCTCCTTCCTCCCGCACACGTCGGCGACGTGCTGGGCGCCCGGTCAAAGTCCGGCGCGAGGGCAGTTGGCTCGACTGTCGGCGCGCGCCGCAGCTGAACGAGCGCTGCGGTGCCAGGTGCAGGGCCTCGTCGCCGCTTTCGACTGGAGAGAGACGCTCACTCACGTAGTGAGGAGACTCCTCAAGTCGTGCCGGCCCAGGCGCCCAGAGGTGTGCTGGCCCCGCCTGCGATTCCAGCTCGGGGTGGAGGCCGCCACGACATGGCCAGCTTCCAAGACTCGGCCGCGCGAGCAGTTGGCGGACGCGGACGCGAGGCTGTCGTGCGGGAGCTGAATGACACGGGCCGCACGCTGAGCCGCCTCATCGGCCGGCCCACGGCGCCGTTCGCGAACGCCATCAGCGCTGCGTTCAATCAGGGATGATTGCGGAGCGTCCTCCCGCGCTGATTCACTCAGGGCGGGAGGACGCCAATGATCATCGTCACGGGAGCCACAGGCCGGTTGGGCCGTTTCGTCATCGAAGGCCTGTTGAAGAAGGTCGCCGCGAACCAGGTCGCGGTCGCGGTGCGCAATCCAGACAAGGCCACGGATTGGGCCTCGCGCGGCGTGCAGGTGCGCAAGGCGGACTACAGCCACCCGGAGACGTGGGACGGCGTGTTCTCGAAGGGAGACACGGTGCTGTTCATCTCCTCCAGCGAAGTGGGCCAGCGCCGCAAGCAGCACCAGGCGGTGGTGGACGCGGCGAGGAAGGCCGAGGTGAAGCTCGTGGCCTACACGAGCATCCTCCACGCGGACACGTCGCGGGTCGTGCTGGCGCCGGAGCACCTGGACACGGAGAAGGCCCTCCGTGCGTCGGGGCTCCCGTTCGTGTTCCTGCGCCACGGCTGGTACCTGGAGAACTACACGGAGGCCGCGAAGCGGACGCTGGAGCAGGGCGTGCTCCGGGGCTGCGCGAGGGACGGCCGTGTCGCTCCCGCCACCCGCCAGGACTACGCGGACGCCGCCATCGCGGTGGTCACCGGAACCGGCCACGAGAACCAGGTGTACGAACTCGCCGGTGACACGGCGTTCACGCTGGCGGAGTACGCGGCGGAGTTGTCACGCCAGTCCGCCAGGACGGTGCCGTACCAGGACCTGCTGCCCGCGGAGTTCTCCACCGCGCTCCAGCAGGCGGGCCTGCCCAAGGGCTACGCTGACGTGCTGGCGAACGCGGACGAGGGCATCGCCCGGGGCGACCTGAACGACACCGGCCGCGCGCTGAGCCGCCTCATCGGCCGGCCCACCACGACGCTGGTGGAGGCATTGCGCACCATGCTCCCGCAGGACTGAAGCCTACGAATTCACTCGTCCTGATGCCGAGACGTCACAAGCCACTTCTCATCATCGGAGCGAGGGGGCGGCAGGTCCGCGAGTACTTTCAAGAGCTTGCCTTCAATCTCCGTGAGGGAGCCGGACAGTGCCTCGGGTGCGAGCCGGGCCACATCCTCGAGCTCCGTCGCAAGATGGATGGCGTGACGGAGTTCAGGGTGTACCTCCATCGCTTCGAGGCGGGACAGCAGCGCCGGTCCAAGAAGCCGGCTGCATGCATAGGCAGGAGACAGGGTACCCAGGGCCATTGCTCGGCACATGCCCAGGGCCGTGACTGCCACGAAGCGTTGCATCTCCTCGAACCCTGCGGTCGCAAGTGTTACGGCCTCTGTCGGAGTCTCTGGAGGCAGTTCGAAGGATGCCGCCATGACGCCCGCTCAGATGACAACAGCGCTGCCGCTCGAATTCGCGAATGTCCGCAAGGCCTCCCGATGGCCTTCGTCTTGCGGCACGAACGCAAGCACTGGGGCCAACTCGGGCTGGGTGCGCGGAATGTCAGTGGTGTCGCAGAGCACATCAAGAAAATGCGACGAGGCTGTGGAGAATCGAATGACCCCAATGTACCGGGGAAGAAGCAGAGTCGAGACAAGGGTCGCGGTTCGCGCGGACGAAAGCCCTAGCCCATAGGCTTCGCTCAAGTACCGCCCATTCAGCACAAACCGCAGGTCGACCAAGAGCGATTCGCGACGCTCTGCGCCCGCGAGGTGACGGACCATCGGGAGCAGCTGGCTCGCCAGAAGCGTCAGGTCCGTCGCACTCATCCGCAGCTTCGGATAGAGCGGAACGTAAGCCTCGTAGACTTTGACTGGATCGAGGAAATTCTTGAACGCGTCCCTGTTCCCATAGGGATCGAAGCTCAAATGCGGCAGCTCTTTGACCTTGTCATCCGTGTCGCCGTCGCTATCCGTGTCGCCATTCGTAGGAAGGACCCAGGTCATTCGCGCATAGGGGCCAAACCGGTCGTCGTGGACGAACAGACGGGCTAAACCCCGAGAGCGAAGCCCAAAGCTCAACCCCTTTTGGTTGTAACGAATCTCGGTGGTCGCGGAGTCGCTCAGGTCTTCGCGATAGCCGACGACCGTGACTGCATGGTTCTCCTGCCATTGGGTGCTGGCCAGATTCAGGATGACGGGAATCCCTGAACGCACGTAGCACTTCAATGCGAGCTGGAAGAGGGTGGGAGCCCCGAAGGAGTTGAGGATCTCGGGCGCGTATCCAACGTGCCGGATGGCTTCGAGGATTTGTGAGCGATCCAGTCCTTTGTTCGCCGGAAAAGCCCTGCCCAGTGCCAGCGTGCGAGTTGCCGCGAGTGTCACCGCAAGCGGGGTGACGGCACGCGCACCATCTGCGCGTGCCACACGCGCCAACGCAGACCATAGGGCTGTCGTAGCGCAGGCTCCGACGCCTTGATCCTGTTGCTGGAAGGGGAGCCCAGGGACCCGGAGCGTCAGACCGAGCAGATGAACGTCATGCTGCGTATTCGCGGGCTCGAAACAACGAGGCTTGTCGGGATTGCGATAGGGCCTCAGGACAGTCCGCCCGATGGGAGCACTCGGTAGCGGGCGAACGACGATGAAGCCCAGATAGTCATCCCTCAAACTCGAGGAGGTCTGCTCAGGACCTTCTCGGGAGAGTTGATCCAGCAAGGCTTCCGTGGCGGACGTTCCCCATTCCTTTCGGAAAAAATGGAGACGGACGGCATGGGATGGAGGGGCGCGCAGGGCGCTCGCGTAATACCCCGTGAACTCCTCCAGATAGTGGCGATCGATATAGGGGGCTTCAATCAGGATGGTCCTGGCGCCCGCTTCAGGATTCTTGAGATACGACGCGAGATAACGCGCTTGATCCGCAGGAGCTTCTACGGGAGCCCCACTGGCTTTCGCGATCTCCGAAAGAAAGGCCTCCTCGGAAAAGGCGACCGAACGGAAAGTCAGCGGCGTATACGCCATCGTTGCTGTTGCTAGCGAAAGCGAATCTGGACGTCCGTCGGTGCTGGCCGTGGAGCGCGTGAAATGCGCTCTTCAAGCTCACGACGTAGCTGAAGCCCCTCGCTCGCCAGTCGCCGGGCATCCTCAGGGGTCATGGATGCCGGCTTCTCAGCGGAGGTCCGCTGGTCAGCGCTCTTTTGCTCAAGAGTTTCGGACATGGTGACCTCCTACTACCTCAAGCGGAAAAGGTATCCACTCATTCAGGGCTGGCAACCGCAGCACCGCGCAGCCTACATGGCCGCCCCGCATGCCGCCAGCCCCACCTGGACCGGCGCTCAGGCCGTCTGCGCTCCACCGCTGCTCTGACGGGCCACTTCGCGCGGCTCCGGGTACACGGCGCGCTGGGGCGTGGTGATGCGGATGACGCCCAGCTTCGACAGCACGCGCATCACCTGCCACGTGGGGTCGATTTCAAACGCGCGCGCCGCGAAGTTCGGGCTGCTGCCGTACTTGTGGTGGTTGTTCTGGAACAGCTCACCCATGCACAGCACGTCCACCGGCAGCGTGTTGCGCGACTTGTCGCTGCCCTTGAAGTTCCGGTAGCCGTACTTGTGCCCGCACCAGTTCACGATGGCGCCGTGCACCGGCCCCATCACGAAGTGCACCGGCAACAGCAGGAACTGCCAGGGCGACGTCGCGAACGTCACGTAGAACGCCGTGTACAGCGCCACCCACCCCAGCACCGCCCACCAGGACTGGCCCAGCGTCTCGTCCACGAGCTTCCACTCCGGGTAGCCACCCTCGAAGCGCGGCTCCGGCTGGATCCGGCGCGACACGATGCCCGTGTAGCGCTCCTTCGTGTGCCACATCATCCGCATCACGTCCTTGAAGTAGTGCGGCGAGTGCGGGTCGTTCTCCGTGTCGGAGTACGCGTGGTGCTCGCGGTGCAGGATGGCGTACGCCCGCGGCGACAGGTACGACGAGCCCTGCACCAGATAGGTGAGCAGGTGCATCGCCTTCTCCGTGCGCGGACCCATGCTGTACATGCGGTGCGCCGCGTAACGGTGCTGGAAGAAGCTCTGGAAGAAGACGCAGAGCAGCCAGTGACTGATGAAGAAGATGACGATGGCCATGACTCTCCCGTGCTGACAGACCCAGGGCTAACACCCCCGCTGTCATGGCAATGTCAGCGCTCCCCACGTCACCTGCACCGGCCCGGCCCCACCGTCCCGTCCCGGACGCACGCCATTGAGCGTCCCCGTCCGCCCCCTGTCCGCTGGTGGATAAGGCCCGGTGCGGCCACCCATTCGCGCCCGTCCCACCCGTCGCACCGCGACGTTGCGGGCCGTCCCCGGGGAGGGCAGAAGGGCACGCGGCGCGTCACCCCGGGCTTCACGCCCCTTGCTCCCAGGAGCCTCCACCGTGGATCGGGCAACCCTCGTCGGACTGGACAAGCAGCACGTCTGGCACCCCTACACCGCCATGGAGCAGTACATCGCGAAGACGGATCCGCTGGTCATCGTCCGCGCGGAGGGCGTCTGGCTGCATGACGCGGACGGCCAGCGCTACCTGGACGCCAACGGCTCCTGGTGGGTGTCCACCCTGGGACACCGCCACCCGCGCCTCGTGCACGCACTCACCGAGCAGCTGGGCAGCCTGGCGCACGTCTCGCTCGCGGGCATCACCCACGGCCCCGCGGCCCGGCTGGGCGCGGAGCTGACCGCGCTGGCCCCGGGCGCGGACCGGGCGGACGTGACCGCCGGACAGAAGCTGTCGCGCGTCTTCTATTCGGACAACGGCAGCACCGCGGTGGAGGTGGCCATCAAGATGGCCGCGCAGTACTGGGCGCAGAACGGCCGGCCCCGCCGCACCCGCTTCATCACCCTGACCGGTGCCTTCCACGGCGAAACCCTTGGCGCCACCAGCGTGGGCGGCGTGCACGAGTTCCGCGACGTGTTCGGCCCGCTCCTCTTCGACGTGGTGCACGTGCCGTCCCCGGCGGAACCCGACGGCCACGCGCGCGCCCTGGAGCAGGTGAAGGCCGCGCTCGCGGCGGACCCGGACGGCATCGCGGGCGTCATCCTGGAGCCTGTCCTCCAGGGGGCCGCGGGCATGTGGATGTCGTCACCGGACTTCGTGCGCGAGGTGCGCGAGGCCACCCGCGCGGTGGACACCTTCCTCATCGCCGACGAGGTCTTCACCGGCATGGGCCGCACCGGCGCGCGCTTCGCGGTGGACCTGGCGGGCGTGGTGCCGGACCTGCTGTGCCTGGCCAAGGCGCTCAGCGGGGGCCTGATGCCCTTCGCCGCCACGCTCGCGTCGGAGCGCATCTTCCAGGGCTTCCTGGGGGCGAAGGACCGGGCGCTGTATTACGGGCACTCGTACTGCGGCAACCCGCTGGGCGCGGCCGTGGCGCGCGAGGTGCTGGCCGTGTACCGCGACGAGGACGTGCTGGGGCAGGTGCAGCGCAAGGCCCCGCGCGTGAAGGCCGCCTTCGAGCGCATGGCCGCCACCCTCCCCGGGCTCGTGCGCCCGCGCGCGGTGGGCATGGTGGGCGCGGTGGACCTGGGCGGCGGAGGCTACTTCGCCGACAGCGGCTGGCGCGTGTACGAGGCCGCCCGCCGCCGCGGCCTGTACCTGCGCCCCATGGGCAACACGGTCTACATCGCCCCCGCGCTCACCATCCCTGACGCGGACCTGGACCTGCTGCTCGCCGGCGTGGAGGACAGCCTGCGCGAGGTGGCCGCGGGCTGACGCTCCCCCCTGAAGGGGACGGAGTGGCGGAGCGCTGCGTCCGCTCCCGCCGGTCGGCGCGTGCCGGGAAGCCCCCTCCTGACTCCTGGTGCTGCGCGGCCGTCCCCGTGCGCATCGGTTGAGTCAGGCGCCGCTCCGGCGCCTTCTCTGAGGAGGGAAGCGCCGTGACACTCGAAACCCACCGTCCGCAGGCTGGCCCCAGCCTGCCCGCCGGTTTGACGCCGGACAGCGTGGAGCTGTTCCGGGCGCAGCTTCGCGGCGCGCTCATCCAGCCCGGTGACGTTGACTACGCGGAGGCATGCCAGCTGTACAACGCGATGATCCACAAGCGCCCGGCCATGGTGGCCCGGTGCGCGGACGTGGCGGACGTCATCGCCGCGGTGGCGCTGGCCCGCGAACGCAAGCTCCCCCTGGCCGTGCGCGGCGGCGGCCACAACGGCGGCGGCCTGGGGCTGGTGGACAACGGGCTGGTCATCGACCTGTCGCGCATGCGCGGCGTGCGCGTGGACCCCGAGGCCCGCACGGTGCGCGTCGCGGGCGGCGCCGTCTGGGGGGACGTGGACCACGCCACCCACGCCTTCGGGCTCGCGGTGCCCTCCGGCATCATCTCCACCACGGGCGTGGCCGGGCTCACGCTGGGCGGCGGCCTGGGATACCTCACGCGCCGCTTCGGTCTCACCATCGACAACCTGCTCGCCGTGGACATGGTGCTCGCGGACGGCCGCTTCGTCACCGCGAACGAGGAGAAGTTCCCGGACCTGTTCTGGGCGGTGCGCGGCGGGGGTGGCAACTTCGGCGTGGTGACGTCGTTCCTCTTCCGGGCCAACCCCGTGGACACCATCCTCGGAGGCCCCACGCTCTGGCCCCTGGACCGCGCGGCGGAGGTGATGCGCTGGTACCGCGAGTTCCTGCCGAACGCGCCGGAGGACCTCAGCGGCTTCTTCGCCTTCCTCACCGTGCCGCCCGCGCCGCCCTTCCCGGAGGCGCTCCACCTCCAGAAGATGTGCGGCGTCGTCTGGTGCTACACGGGCGACCCCGCGAAGGCGGACGAACTGTTCGCGCCCGTGCTGGCGCTCAAGCCCGCGCTGCACGGCGTGATGCCCATGCCCTTCCCCATGCTGCAGAGCGCCTTCGACGCGCTCTACCCGCCGGGGCACCAGTGGTACTGGCGCGCGGACTTCGTGCGCGAGCTGCCGGACGCGGCCATCGAGCGCCACGTGTCCTTCGCCGAGCGCCTGCCGTCCATGCAATCCACCATGCACCTGTACCCCATCGACGGGGCGACGCACCGCGTGGGGCCGCATGACACGGCCTTCCGCTTCCGCGACGCGCGCTGGTCGGAGGTCATCGTGGGGGTGGACCCTGCGCCGGAGCGGGCGGAGGCCATCTCCACCTGGGCGAAGGACTACTGGACCGCGCTGCACCCGTACTCGGCGGGCGGCGCCTACGTGAACTTCATGATGGAGGAGGGCCAGGAGCGCGTGCAGGCCACCTACGGCGACAACTACGCGCGGCTGGTGGAGGTGAAGCGGACCTACGACCCCGGCAACCTCTTCCATGTGAACCAGAACATCCTGCCCGGCCCGGTCAAGCCCCCGAGCGTCGCGCACTGAGGCGCGCGCTCAGGCCTGGGCCCGGGGAGGGAGCGGCAGGTCGATGAAGAAGGTGGAGCCCTGGCCGGCGGCGCTCTGCAGGACCAGCTTGCCGTCGTGACCCTGGACGATTTGATGGGCGATGAAGAGGCCCAGCCCCAGTCCGTGCACGGAGCGGGGCGGGCCGCCGCGCTCGAAGCGTTCGAAGACACGGGACTGGTGCTCGGGCGGGATGCCCGGGCCGCCGTCCGACACGTAGAGGATGAGCCGGTCACCGCGCCTGGCGAACCCGATGCGCAGCGGCGTGCCCGGCGCGTACTTGATGGCGTTGGACACCAGGTTCGTCAGCACCTGCAGCATGCGCGAGCGGTCCCACCTCACGCGCAGGTTCAGCTCCGACCGCAGCTCCAGGGTGCAGCGGGCCTGCTCCATCTGCTCGCGGAAGATGTCGAGGACCTCGTGCACCAGCTCCATCGGGTCGCTCTCCTCCATGTGGAAGTCCAGCTTTCCCGCGCGAATGCGGGAGACGTCCAGCAGCTCGTCCACCAGCCGTGACATCCGCTCCACCTGCCGCTGCGCGGACTCCATCGCCGACGTGAGCTTCTCCAGCGAGGGCGGCTCGCCGCGCGAGGGCGACAGGCGGCGGCGCGTCATCTCCAGGTGCAGCATCAGCGCGGTGACGGGCGTCTTCAATTCGTGGGACGCCACGCCCAGGAAGGTGTCGCGCGCGGCGAGCGCGTGCTGGAGGTCGTGCGTGAGGGCCTCCAGTTGCTGGCGCGCGCGGGTCCGCTCGCTCACCTCCTGCACCGCGACGAGCAGCCCCAGGATGCGGCCCTCGCCGTCGCGCTGGGCGTGGATGTCCACGTCCACCATCAGCTCCTTGAGGCCTCCCTGGCCGTCCGGCTGGCGCGCCGGCACCTCGCGGCCCACGAAGGGTTTGCCCGTGCGGTAGACGCCCTCCAGGTGCTGGAGCAGCACGCCGTGGCCGCCTTCCGGCTGCGCGTCGCGCGCGGGCTTGCCCAGCATGTCCCTGCCCATCAGGTTCGCGAACAGCGGGTTGATGACCGTGAAGATGAGGTCCGGCCCCGTCATCACACACATGGCCGTGGGCGCCTGCATGAAGAAGTCGGAGAGCTGCTGGCGGGCCCGTCCCAGCTGGAGCTGGCTGTCCACGCGCGCCTGCAGCTCGCGCGCGGAGAAGGGCTTCACCAGGTAGTCGTCCGCGCCGGCCTGGAGCCCCTCGATGCGGGCCTCCTCGCCGGCGCGCGCGGACAGCATGATGAAGGGGATGCCGCGCGTGCGCACGTCGGCGCGCAGCTTCTGGAGCAGCCCGAAGCCGTCCAGCCGGGGCATCATCACGTCGCTGAGGATGAGGTCCGGCTTCAGCGCGAGCGCCGCCTCGAAGGCCGCCTCGCCGTCCGCCACCGCGCGCACGTTCCAGTGCGTCGCCAGCAGGCCGCTCACGTACCCGCGCATGTCCGCGTTGTCGTCCGCGACGAGGATGCGCCCACGCCCCGGCGGAAGCACGAGCCCCGCGCCCAGCTCCCCCAGCGCGTTGGCGCGGGGAGCGGGCGTCACCGGCTCCGGCACCGACAGCGGAACGGACTCGGGCGTGTCTGGCAGCCAGCGCAGCGCCTCCTCACTGAAGGCGGACCCCAGCTTGCCCGCGTGCGCCGATCCTTCGTCCTGCTGGACCTGCTCGGCGGGCAGGTGCGCGCTGCCCAGCGGCAGCTCCACGGTGAAGGTGCTGCCCTCGCCCTCCACGCTCCGGGCGCCCAGGGTGCCGCCGTGCAGCTTCACCAGCTCCTGGATGAGCGCCAGCCCGATGCCGGTGCCTTCATGCGTGCGTCCGTGCGAGGTCTCCACGCGGTGGAAGCGCTCGAACACGCGCGGCAGCTCCGCCTCCGGGATGCCGGTGCCGGTGTCCTGCACGGTGAGCCGCGCCCGCGTCCCTTCGCGCGTGAGCCGCACCGCGACGCTGCCATGGAGCGTGAACTTGAACGCGTTGGAGAGCAGGTTGAGGACAACCTTCTCCCACATGTCCCGGTCCACGTAGATGGGCTCGCCCAGGTCCTGCGTCTCCACGGTGTACTGGAGCCCCGCCTTCTCCATCGCGGAGCGGAAGACGCTGGCCAGGTCCTCGGTGAGCCGCGCCAGGTCCGTGGGGTGGAAGCTCGCCTTCACGCGGCCCGCTTCGATGCGTGAGAAGTCCAGGAGCGAGTTGACCAGCTTCAAGAGGCGCAGCGCGTTCCGGTGGGTGAGCTCCTGGCGCGCGCGCTGGGCCGGCGGCAGGGGCGCGGACGTGTCCGCGAGCGACTCCTCCAGCGGGCCCAGGATGAGCGTGAGCGGCGTGCGGAACTCGTGCGACACGTTGGAGAAGAACGCCGTCTTCGCCCGGTCGATGGCGGCCAGCGCCTCCGCGCGCTGGGCCTCCGCCTCGTAGGCGCGCACACTGACCACGGCGTTGGTGACCGTGGCCTGGAGCTGCTCGTAGAAGTTGCGGTAGGCGTCATCCAGCGCGCGGTGGGGACTCACGCCGGCCACCAGGTAGCCGAAGGGCTCCGCCATGCCGGCCGGGTGGATGGGCAGCACGCGCGCGTGCACGGGGGGCACCTCGTACGGCCCCAGCGCCGTGCCCGCGTCCAGCGGCGCGCGCGGCACGTCCACGGTGTCCGCGCCCGCGGTGGTGAAGGGCCACGGCCCGTCCAGCCCCGCTGCCTCCGGGCTCCATGCGGTGCCCGGGGGCAGGCCCATGCCGGCCACCCAGCGGACGCGCGGGGCGGATTCGTCGCGGCGGTAGAAGAGGAGGAAGGGCACGTCGAGCGCGGCGTCCGGCTGCAGCTGCGTCAGCGCGGTGCCAATGTCCTCCACCGTCTTCACCTTGCCCAGCAGGGCGGACAGCTCGCGCAGGGTCTGCGTGCGCCGCGCGCTGAGCATCTTCTCCGTCACCTCCGTGATGGGGTGGAAGAGGCCGCCCACGCGCCCGGATTCGTCGCGGATGGGGCTGAAGGAGAAGGTCATGAAGGCCTCCTCCAGGTAGCCGTACCGGTCCAGGAACATGCGCTGGTTCTCGATGTAGGAACCCATGCCCGTGCCCGCCTTCTCGAACACGCCGCCCACCACCGGCAGCGCCGTGGCCCAGCAGTCGCGGAAGCGCTGGCCCATGGACTCCGGGTGCTTCGCGCCGCAGATGGGCCGGTAGCTGTCGTTGTAGATCTGCACGCGCTCCGGCCCCCACGCGATGAGGATGGGGAAGGTGGAGGACAGGCACAGGCTGACGGTCGTGCGCAGGCTCTGCGGCCACGTCTCCACCGGACCGAGCGGCGTCTTCGACCAGTCCATCGAGCGGATCAACCGCCCCATCTCCCCGCCGCCGGACAGCCAGTCCATTCCTGTTTCCGCGGAGGGCACCACCGTGGAAGTGGCATGGGAAGGACTGGGGTGTTTCATGAGGCCTCGGGAGGGGCGCCGGACTTCACCGCGAGGGGTGCGTGCTGTCCGGCGGACTCGGATGTTCGTTCAAGAGAACCGTCCGGTTGATAGCGGATTCGCACGGCGCGTGCCGTGAAGCCTCGCGGAAGTGTGAGGTTGCTTGCTTCTCCCCCGGGGGGGGTGACGGGGACCGCCGCCCAGGGACTTCAGGCGGACGGGCGGGGCTGGCGCCGCTCCCGGGCATGCCGCACCGCGAGCGCGACGAGCAGCGCGGCCACCCCGGCCAGCGCGGCGAAGTGCTCCACGCGGCCCACGCCCTTCGCCACGCGGTCCACGCTCGCGGACCCCAGGTAGCCCAGCGTCACCACCAGCGGCGAGCTCAGGCACAGCGCCAGCCCGTCCCACAGGAGGAAGCGGCGCAGCGGCATGCCCTCTGTCGCGGCCATGGCGAACACCGGCACGCGCAGCACGGACATGAACCGGCCGAGGAAGACGACCCGGGAGCCGTGCTTCGCGTACAGGCCCTGGATGCGCTCGCGGCGCTCGGGCGGGAACAGGCGGCGGGTGCGCCGGTGCGTGTACACGGCCTGCCCCAGCCGCCGCGCCGTGAGGAAGAGGACGGTGTCCCCGCACAGCACGCCCGCGAAGCACAGCGCGATGGCGGCGGGCAACGGCATCGCTCCCCGGTGCGAGAGCACGCCCGCCGCCAGCTGCACGATGTCCTCCGGGAACGGCAGCCCCAACCCACCCGCCACGAGCACGAGGAAGACGAGCGGGCCGGAGCCGTGCGTCAGCAGGAGCTGGAGGGGGGAGTCGGCCATCAGGACTCAGGCAGGACCGCCGCGGCGCGGCGCTCCTGGCGGAAGAGGAGGACCTCGCGGACGATGATCTGCACGGTAGCGGCCACGGGCACGGCCACCACCGCGCCCACGATGCCCGCCAGCTCCACGCAGAAGAGGACGGCGAGCAGGGTGACGAGCGGGTTGACGTGCACGGTGCGCTTGAACACGAGCGGCGCCATCACGTTGCCCTCCATCTGACCGTAGAGGAGGAAGTAGATGAACACCGCCAATGCCTTCCACAGGCCGCCGGTGGCCAGCGTGAGCAGCGTGATGATGCCGCCCGCGATGATGGGGCCCGCGTAGGGCACCAGGCTGGAGAAGCCGCTGGCCACGCCCAGGGGCAGGTAGAAGGGCATGCCCACCACGGCCAGCATGGTGGTGGTGAGCGTGGCGTTGATGGCGCAGATGAGGGTGATGCCGGACAGGTAGCCGCCCGTCGCGCTGTACACGTTGCGCAGCACGCGCACGTAGCGCAGGCGGTGGTCCGGCTCGGACAGTTCCAGCAGGCGCTTGAGCACGCCGCCGCCGAACACCAGCATGAACACCACCAGGAAGAAGACGGTGAGGATGCCGCCCAAGAGGCCCACCACGCCGCCAATGGCGCTCATGAGCAGCGCGGGCAGGGGGCCGGCGAGCGCGGGCGTGGCCTCCTCCAGCCGCTCGCTCCAGCCCAGGCTGTGCAGCCGCTGATTGAGCGCGCGCAGGATGCCGGTGGCGCGGATCTGCTTCCACAGCTGCGGCCACTGCGTCACCAGCGCGTCCACCTGCGCCACCAGGTCCGGAATCACCAGCAGGCCCAGCGCCGCGACGGCGATGAACAGCGCGAACAGCACCAGCGTGATGGCCAGCCAGCGCTTCAGGCCGCGCTGCTGCAGCCGCGACACGCCGTGCTCCAGCGACAGCGCGATGAGCGCCGCGATGCCGGTGAGCGTGAGCGCCACGCGCGTCTTGGCGACGAGGATCACCAGCACCATCACGGCCAGGACCCCGAAGCACACGGTGAACACCGTGCGGGGCGACACCTGGGACTTCGGCTGTGGACGGACTTCGGGCTCGGGCACCAGTGGAGCTCCCCGGGGCGGGCCACCGGCTTCGGGCCCCATGCCCTGCGGATGCGACATCCCGCGCCCGGCGGCAACCACCGTCGTCCTCCAAGTGTGCGCACCGGAGCCGGGCTCCACCCAAGCGTCCTGCGGGTGACACCCGGCGCCGCGAAAGGCCCGCCGCCGGACGCAATCACCGGCCGTGTGGTTCGTCACCCGGACAGCCGCAAAATGCCCGGCCTGGCCGCTGGCCCGTCCGTCCCCCCAAGGCCAATGCGCGTCCGCAACGCGACGGCGCCGCGCTGGGGCGTCCAGCACCTGACGCGCCAGGACGTCGCGGAAAAAGGGGACAGCACGGTTTGCCGGGCCCGCGCGTCAGACGGGGATGGGAACCTTCGTGGGAAGGGGCCTTTTCGCGGGCCGGGAGAGGACACCATGAAAAAGATGGGTGAGCAGGAGCTGGACGGGGTGCGGCGGGAAGCCCTGGAGACGGAGGCCCGGTGGCGCGGGCTGGCGGCGAAGCTGGCGGAGCTGGGCGGCGAGGAGATGGACGCGCAGCTGTTGGTGACGTTCCGGAGCGCGCGGGACGCGGGCGCGGTGCCGCCGGACGCGGGCTTCTTCCTCGTCGCGCACATCCTGACGGCGATGGCGGACGAGGCCATCGCGGAGGATCCGCGCGTGCGGATGCGGGCCAGCGAGCTGGACGCGATGGAGCGCGACTACGGCCTCACCGGCGAGGGCTGGCCGGAGGGGGACCTTCCGCCGGAGGAATGGGAGGCGCTGTGCGTGGAGTACGAGCGGGCGTGTGACGAGGCGCGCGCCGCGTTCTTCCGCGCGTACGGAGAAGAGGAGATGGCGCGGCTGTACCAGCATCAGCGCGTCACCTTCCACCACCGCTTCGAGAGCGGGCGGCGCTTCTTCCACGGCCTGCCCATGTTGCCCGCGCAGCTGCACTGAGCGGGAGGTCCGCTAGACTCCGCCTCCTGTGTTTTTCGGGAGGCGGCGGATGCGAGCGGCAAGCCTGGCTGTGGCGGTGGGTTGTTGGGTGTGGGGCGCGCTGGCGTCCGGGGCGGTGCCCGCGCCGGCGCCGGTGCGTCTGGATGCGAGCGCGGCGTACGACGCGCTCCAGCGCATGGTGCGCATCCGGGAGGTGTCGCTGTCGCCGGATGGCACGCGCGTGGCCTGGGCGGAGTCGGTGCCGGGGACCGCGGAGGCCGTGCGGCTCCAGGTGCGGGAGCTCGCGCATCCGGAGCGGGCGCCGGTGCGCATCACCGCGTCGAAGGACGGCGCGCCGTGCGCGGAAGGGTCGCTGGCGTGGAGCCTGGACGGCCGTCAGCTCGCGTTCCTCTCCACGGCGGGGGAGGGCCGCTCGCGGCAGCTCTACGTGGCGGATGCGTCGGGGGCGGGTGGACCCGCGCGCAGGCTCACCACGGTGAAGGGCGTGCTGGCGGCGCCGAAGTGGTCACCGGACGGGAAGGCCGTGGGGCTGCTGGTCATCGAGGGCTCGGAGGACGCGCTGGGGCCCCGCGGGCCGGCGGCGCGGGAGACGGGCGTGGTGCAGACGTCCTCGCCGGTGAAGCGCTTCGCGGTGGTGACGGTGGAGGACGCGCGGCTGCGGCTCGTGTCGCCCGCGGGGCTGTTCATCCATGAGTACGCGTGGAGTCCGGATGGCGCGCGCGTGGCGGTGACGGCCTCGCCGCCGCCGGGGGATGCGAACTGGTGGAACGCGCGGGTGTACGCGGTGGAGGCGGGGACGGGGGAGACGTCGCTGTTGCACGCGCCCCGGTGGCAGGTGGCGGAGCCCGCGTGGAGTCCGGATGGCCGGCAGCTCGCGTTCATCGAGGGCCTGATGAGCGACGAGGGCAACACGGGCGGAGACGTGCTCGTGGTGTCGGTGCCGGAGCGGCTGGCGGCCAAGGTGCGGTTCGGGGAGAAGGCGGTGCTGCCTGCAAAGGTGCCGCCCGCGCTCGATGTGACGGAGGGGTTGAAGGCGACGGCCACGGACCTCTTCTGGCCCCAGGCGGAGCGGCTGGTGTTCGTGGCGCAGGCGCAGGGCGAGGCCGCGGTGATGGCGGTGGCGCCGGGCGGCGGGGAGGTGGCGACGCTGTGGCGGGGACCGGAGCACGTGATGGTGTCGCTGGGGAGGGACGGCGTGACGAGCGCGGTGGTGCGCGACTCCGTCACCCAGGCGCCGGAGGTGTGGACGGGGCCGTTGGGGAAGTGGAAGCAGGTGACGCGCCTCAACGCGGATGTGCGCGTGGCGGTGGGCGACGTGCGCAGCGTGACGTGGACGAGCGACGGGCAGTCCGTGCAGGGCTGGCTGGTGCTGCCGGTGCCGGACGCGTCTGGACGCAAGGCGCCCATGGTGACGGTGGTGCACGGGGGCCCCGCGGCGGGCGTGTTGCCGGCGTTCAGCGCGCAGACGGTGCTGTTGGTGGCGAGGGGCTACGCGGTGTTCATGCCCAACCCGCGCGGCAGCTACGGCCAGGGCGAGGCGTTCGTGCAGGCGAACCGCCGCGACTTCGGCTTCGGGGACTTCAACGATGTGCTGGCGGGGCTGGACGCGGTGCTGGCGTCGGCGCCGGTGGATCCGGCGCGGCAGGGCATCACGGGGTGGAGCTACGGCGGCTTCCTGACGATGTGGGCGGTGACGCGGACGCAGCGCTTCCAGGCGGCGGTGGCGGGCGCGGGCATCGCGAACTGGCAGAGCTACTACGGCACGAACCACATCGATTCCTGGATGCTGCCGTACTTCGGAGCGTCGGTGTACGACGAGCCGGAGGTGTACACGCGCTCCTCGCCCATCAACGGGGTGAAGCAGGTGCGCGCGCCCACGCTGGTGCTGCACGGCGAGCGGGACATGGAAGTGCCCGCGTCGCAGGGCTACGAATTCCACAAGGCGCTGAAGACGCTGGGGGTGAAGACCCAGCTGGTCATCTACGCGGATGAAGGCCACAGCCTGCGCAAGCCGGAGCACGTGAAGGACCGGCTCTTGCGCACGCTGGACTGGTTCGACGCGAACCTGCCGGCGGTGCCGGAGTCGAAGCCGAAGGTGCGGGCGCCCGCGCGCTGAGGTTGTTGCGGGGTTCAGAGTTCAGCGAACAGGTCGACCGCCGCCTGGGCCAGAAGGGCCTGCTCGTCTGGATCAAGGCTCGCTGCGTAGCGGATGACGTCGCGGGGTCCTGGCGCATCCGTGTTCCAGAAGAGATTGAGCAACCTGTCTCGGAGCGCCCGCCCTTCCTCTCCTGCCTGCTGTAGCGAAGCACGCACGGCCTGGGGGCCCACCAGCTTGACGTAGGCGAACATGTCGAAGCTGTCCTTGGTCTTGTCAGGCCGCACCTCACGCCTGGCGCGTTCCTTCATCGTCAGGAAACCCATGGCAGCCGGCAGGAGGATCCGAAGAGGCTTTCCTTCGACAAGGACCACGGCGTGACTTCGGCGGAGCGCCAGCCGTGCATCCGGCAGCGGCGTCATGCGGGTGGGCAGCTCGTCGGGATCGACGTCCTTGGGGGCGAAGAGGTCCACGTCCATCTGCCCACCCGGCAAGGTCTTGGACCAGCGGAACTCCCGGGTCTTCGCATAGCCCTCTGCCTGAGAACCTCGGGAAGGCGCTCGGCCATGAAGTCCGCGCCGTCCAGGTCGAACAGCAGGTCGGGCTCGAATGAGAAGCCTCGCTCGACCACGATGCCGGTATCGGTCTCGATGGCGATGACCCCGGTTCCACCCCGCTGCCTGGACTCCAACGCGAGGACCTGCCCGCCAATGAGCATGATGCGGCTGGAAAGGTCCCCCAGGTCGAGCATCAGCTCTCCCAACTCACCGAGGATCTCGTCGAAGCGCTCTTCGTCCGTCATCGAGGCTCATCCGAAAGAGGAAGGGTCCGCGCGAAGCGCCGCACCAGTTCCTCCGCCTGTTCGGTTCCCCTGCCGCCACTCTGGTGGAAGTCCACGGCCAGCTGGGGCAGCGCGACTCCAGGACCGTGCGGTAGCAGTCTCTGTGCGTGGTACACGCCACCCGCTTCGGTTTCGGCGGCAGGCTCCGGACGAAGCACGAAGAAGTTGTGCGGGGTCATCCGGCGCAGTCCGAAGGCCGTGAGGGCTGCTTCCAGCGATCCCGACAAGTAGATGCCGTGGGGGATTCCGGAGACGGAGCGTTCGTCGGGTCGCAGGGCGCTCGCCAACGTGAAGGTGGAGCGGATGCCCTGGGAGGTCAGCAAGCCATGGGCCTTGTGGAGCAGGTCCGGCGTCGTGGAGGGAGCGTTGAACCCTTCCCGGGTGACGGCCGTCGGCTTGTCGCTCGTCAGCCATGCCCTCAGCAGTGCCACCGGATCCCGAAGCCGGAAGCCGACGCTGCGGCCTCCTTCGACGAAGCCTTCCTTCAGGAGTCTCGTCGTGACCCCATGTGCATAGGAGTAGCTCGTCTGGGTCTGCTCGGAGAGCGCGCGAATGGTCCAGCGTTGGTCGGGGGACTGGAGCAGGACGCGCACGAGCCGGCATCCCTTGCCATGGAACAGGGGCTCGCGAGGAGTTCGCTCCAGGGGCCGATGCCCTTGCACCCGGATGAAGGTGCTGCCCGTGCGCAGGAAGAACGTTCCTCGCATGTCGATCAGACCCAACTCTTCACGCTCGCAGAGGTCGATGACGTTGGCGGAGGCCGAGTCCGTGACGAGCATCGGAAGTCGGAGGGCGGGCAGCGATCGCGGCTCCGCGTCCCTGCGCTGAAGCTGCTCGCGCAAGCTGAGTAGCTTTTCGCGTTGGTTCAGCACATCCGCTGGGAACAGGGGGCGCGATACCCCACCAACACAGGGACACGAACCTCCGGGAGCTGGACCTCCGCGAGGTCGTAGAGGGATTCCCCCCCGGGGCCCACCCGGGACACCACGACTGCTTCCTGGTGCACCAGCTTGACGCCACGCGGGAGCGGCGGCGGATTCCGCCAGAACTCGTCACGGAAGTGGGAAAGCCCGGGTCTCATTAAATTTTGTCGATATTGGGGCTCAAACCCCGAACGTGGTGCATCTAAAGCCACATATCGGCCGATATCGACAAAATTGATAGAAGCCCTGGATACCTGCGGACGCGTCAGTGGCCGCCGCGGATGCCGGGTTCGGCGGGGGCCACGAGCGAGGTGAGCACGTGGTCGCGCCACTGGCCGTTGATGAGGAGGAAGTCGCGCGCGTAACCCTCGGGGATGAAGCCCAGGCGGCGGAGGACGGCGGCGCTGCGCAGGTTCTCCGGCAGGTGGTTGGCCTGGAGCCGGTGCAGGCCCATGGCGCCGAAGGCGAAGTCACAGAAGGCGCGGAGGGCCTCGGTCATGAGGCCCTTGCCTTCGTGGCGGTGGTCCAGGCCATAGCCCAGGTCCGCGGCCTGGAGCGGCCCCCGGCGGATGTGGGCGAGCGTGGCGTTGCCGATGACGGGCGCGAGCGCGAGGGGCTGGCCCTTGAGGAGGAGGAACACGCGCAGGGACACGTCGTAGCGGAAGTCCTCGCGGTCCTGGGCGAGCCGTGTGCGCCAGTAGGCGGTGGAGAAGAAGGTCGCCGGGCGGGCCGGTGACACCGGGCCCAGGTGGTCCTTGTTGGCCACGTGGTACGCGAGCACCCGCTCCGCCGAGTCGGGCGGCAGCAGCATCAGGTGCAGGCGCTCGGTGGTGAGCAGGACGGGCGACTTGTCGGTCATGGCGGAGCCGGACTTCAAGGGTAACGCGCTCCCATGGGACGTGCGCGCATGAAGCGCGGATGAAGAAAAAGGTCCTCACCCGCATGGAGTGAGGACCTTCATGCGCCGGGGTCGCGCGCGTGCGTTTACTGCCCGTGGTCCATGGGCTGCTGCGGCACCTGTTGCTGCGCTCCGCTGCCACCCGTACCCTGATCCGGCTGCGGGCTCTGATGGTCGATGCCCGCGCCGTGCGGCTCGGGCGCCGCGCCGCTGCCAGTGCCACCCGGCTGCGCGTTCTGGCCCTGTTCATGGTTGCCCTGGGGAGGCTGCTGCTCCGCTCCGCTGCCTCCCACGCCGCCGCTGCGCGACGGCTGCGCTCCGGCCACGTTGCGCTCCACCACGATCTCCACGCGGCGGTTGTTCGCGCGGCCCTCCGCCGTGCCGTTCGACGCCACCGGGCGCTCCTCACCCAGGCCGCGGATCTGGATGCGCTCCGCCGGCACGCCCTGGTTCACCAGGAAGTTCCGCACGCTCTCCGCACGGCGCTCCGACAGCTGCTCGTTGTAGCCCTCCGTGCCTCGCGAGTCCGTGTGGCCCTCGATGAGGAGCGGGTTCTTCGCCTCCTTCAACGCCGTGGCCACTTCCGACAGCCGGTCGCGCGCCGCCGGCAACAGCTCCGTCGCGTTCGTCGCGAAGAGCACGCTGCCCGACAACGTCACCACCGTGCCGCGCGCCTCCTCGCGCACCTTCACGTTCTCGTCCTGCAACCGCGTCAGCGCCTGCGACGCGCGCTGCTCCGCCTGGAGCCGCGCCTGACGCTCCTGCTCCAGCTCCTGCGTGCGCTGCTGGAGCTGCTGGTTGAGCTCCGCCAGCCGCTGCGCCTCGGCCTGCTGCTGCGCCTGGCGCCGCTGCATCTCCGCTTCCAACTGCTGACGCTGCTGCGCATCCGCCGTGCGCAGACGCTCGGCCTCCTGCGCGCGCTGGGCGTCGTACTGCTGGCGCTGCTGCTCATACAGCTGACGCTGCTGCTCGTACCTCGCGCGCTCCTCCTCCTGCTGACGCGTGAGCGTCTGCGCGCGCGCCTCCTGCTGCTGACGCAGGGACGCTTCCGCCTGGGCCCGCTGCTGCGCCGCCAGGTCCGCCTCGCCGCGCGCTTCGGCGATCTCCGCCTTGCGCAGGGCCACGTACGCCAGCGAGCGCGTCTTCACCGAGCCCTTGCTCTCCACGTACTCGTTCTCCGCTTCCTGCAAGGCCGCCCGGGCCGCCGCCACGTCCGCGGGGCGCTCGCGGCCCACGGGGCTCGTGGACACCTCGTGGTAGGCCTGACGCGCCGCCGTCAATTCACTGGGCGGAGGACCGTGGGCACACCCCACCGAGAGCGCCGAGGCTCCCGCGACCGCCAACCATCCAAGTTTCCAACGCTGCATGACACGCTCCTCACAAGGCTAGAGGTGGGGGACTCACTGACCGTTGCGGATGGACTCGGCCTGCTCGGAAGCCCGCCGCGCCTCGTTCTTCAACGGCACCGCGCGAGCCAACGCCGACGCGAGATCCGCGTCCGCGGCCGCCTGGCGGAACCGCAGCTCCGCGGCCTCCTGTTCTCCCTCTTCAATCAGCCGCTCACCGTCGGCGATCTGCTGCCGCGCGAACGCCAGATGCCGGGCGGCCTCGGGTACGTTCGGCGCCTGCGAGTTCTCCGCCGAGCGGAGCGCCGCCTCCGCCTGGACGCGCTGCTGATGGGTGGACGTGGGAATCACCTGCTTGCTGGCACAGCCAAGGGCCGCGACGGACAGCAGGGCGGCGGCGAACAGCTTCGGGCGCATGGATCACCTCATGCCGGTGGAAATGCTGGGACGCTCCGGCGCGGCCCAGGGGGAGTCGGTCAGAAAATGGGCGGTGTGCCTCCAGTCGGCATCGGCGAGCTGTCTCCGCCATGCACGCTGGCCAAGGGGGTTGACAGGCATCGTGTAGGGAACGAGGCGCACAGGCGGGAGATGCCGCGCAGGCCTGCTCCCGGCCCCGCCCGCGCACAGGCTGCTGGCCGTACGGCGGGAGGGACGCTAGAGGGGGAACATGCGCCTGCACCTCGTGGACGGCACGTATGAGCTGTACCGGGCCCACTACTCGCCCCGGCCGGGCACCACCGCGCCAGACGGGCGGGACGTGAAGGCCACGGCGGGCGTGATGGATTCCCTGCTCGCCCTCCTGCACGACGAGCAAGAGGCCGTGACGCACGTGGCGGTGGCGTTCGACAACCCCATCCGCTCGTTCCGCAACGCGCTGTTCGCTGGTTACAAGGGAGACGAGGGCGTGCCGCCGGAGCTGCGCGCGCAGTTCGACCTGGTGGAAGAGGCGGTGGCGGCGCTGGGCGTGCGCGTCTGGTCCATGAAGGACCAGGAGGCGGACGATGCGCTGGCCACGGCGGCGGCGCGCTGGGCGGGCGAGGTGGAGCAGGTGCGGCTGCTCACGCCGGACAAGGACCTGGGCCAGTGCGTGCGCGGCCAGCGCGTGGTGCAGGTGGACCGGCGGCAGCAGAAGGTGATGGACGCGGAAGGCGTGAAGGCGAAGCTGGGCGTGGAACCCCAGAGCGTGCCGGACCTGCTGGCGCTGATGGGCGACGACGCGGACGGCATCCCCGGGCTGGCGGGCTTCGGAGCGAAGGGCGCTTCCGCGGTGCTCCAGGCGTATGGGCACCTGGAAGCCATCCCGGACAGCGCGGCGGAGTGGACGGTGAAGGTGCGGGGCGCGGACAAGCTGGCGGCGACATTGAAGGCCCACCGTGACGACGCGCGGCTGTACCGCACGCTGGCCACGTTGGTGGAGGACGCGCCGCTGCCGGGCACGGCGTCGCTCGCCGACCTGGAGTGGAAGGGCGTGCCGGAAGCGCGCTTCAAGGCGTTCTGTGAAGGATTGGGATTGAAAAGCCTCCAGCGCCGGCCGAAGCGCTGGGCGGCATCATGAGGAAGTCATGAGCATGGAATTGAAGCCCCCACCGTCGGACGGCTGGGTCCCCACGCTGGACGACACCCCCTTCACCCGCATGGGCGGCGAGGCGCCCGTCCACGCGCTGGCGGAGGCCTTCTACGACGTGATGGACGCGGAGGAGCCCGCGCTCGCCGCCATCCACGAACTGGACGCCGAGGGGAAGGTGAACCGGGGCACGCGCCAGCGCTTCGGCATGTTCCTGGTGGGCTGGCTGGGCGGGCCGCAGCACTACAGCGCGACGCACGGCCACCCCCGGCTGCGCATGCGCCACGGACACCTGCCGGTGGACACGTCGATGCGGGACGCGTGGCTGCGCTGCATGCAGAAGGCCATGGACAAGCAAGGCATCACCGGTGGCCTGCGCGGCTTCTTGAACGACCGCTTCGCCCAGGTGGCGGACTTCCTCCGCAACACGGAAGGATGAGGTTCACCGAGTCCATTCGCATCACCTGTCCGCGCGAGCGCGTCTTCGCGTACACGCAGGACTACGGGCAGCGGCTCGTCTGGGACACGTTCCTGCGCGAGGCGGTGTTGATGGACGGCGCGACCGAGGCCGGGCCGGGCGTGAAGGCCTGGTGCGTGTCATGGCACGGGCTGGGGATGGAGACGCAGTACGTGTCCTTCCAGCCGCCCGCCGTCACGGCGGTGAAGATGACGCGGGGCCCGCGCCTGTTCGAAAGCTTCGCGGGCTCATGGCGGTTCGACGAGGACGCCCCCGGTGGGACGCTCGTCACCTTCACGTATGCCTTTGAGTTGCGCCGTCCCTTCGGCTGGCTCACGCCGCTCATGAAGCGGGTCCTGGTCCGCGAGGTCCGGGGACGGCTGCGCGACTTGAAGCAGCGGCTGGACACGGAAGTCACCCGCCCGGCATAGACTCGCGGCATGAGCACGCAGCTACAGCCGTCTCTCGTCACGCCGTCTGTCGATGAGCTGGTGCCGCTGTTCGAGGAGGCATTGAGGACGAAGAGCTCCTCGCGCGCCCTGAAGGCCGGGTACCTCAACGCTGTCATCGCGCGGCTCGCCAAGACGGAAGACCCCGGGATGCTCGCGCCCTCGTTGCAGGCCTTGATGGCGATGGAGGGCGCGAAGCAATTGGTGGATGAACAGGGCACTCCGGTCAGCGTCGCCGCGACCCGGGCACTGGTGAGCCTGTCCTATCCGCACCCGCTGGAAGTCCTCCCAGAGCACCTGGAGGCCCTGCGCAAGCAATCCGAGCCCTCCGTGCCCCCCGCGCCCAAGGGGTGGATGCTCACGGGGCTGATCATCGCGACCGTGGTCCAGGCCATCTGCTTCGTCCTGGCGGACGAAGTGCCGCACTTGTTCCATGGACTCTCCGCCGACGTGCTGGCGGGAGAAGCCCCCCTGCAACCCCCGCCTTCGGGCTCCTACTTGCCCCCGCTGGTGAAGGAGGTGTGGTGGTCCCTGCGGCCCCTGGTGCCCTGGGGGCAGGTCGTTATCGCCACGGTCCTCTATTACTTCTCCACGGCCCTCGCGACGACGGCGTGGGAGCGCACCCTGTCCCGCCGCGCCTTCCTGACGCTGGGCGCCGTGGGCCTCGTGGCGGGCCTGCTCCCCACGCACGAGTACAAGCACTGGGGGACACTGGCCGCCGCGGTGGGCGCGCTGTTCGCGGGCCTGCTGCTCCGCGTGCCCAAGGCCGCGCCGTCCGTCCCCCCGGCCGCCTGAGCGCCCGCTCGCCCGGCGGTGGTCCGACGGGCGCCGCGTCCCCACCCTCCAGTTTTCACCACCCGGATTGGGGGGATGGGATCCATGCGAACGAACAATGATCTCTGGACGGCGGCGGGCTTCGGCGTCCTCGCCGGGATGCGGAGCATGACGGCGCCCGCGTTCCTCACGCGGGAGCTGTCGCGCAAGCCGACGCGCGCGTTGAAGCGGGCCCTGCCAGGCCTCACGTCGAAGAAGGTGTCACAGCGCCTGGGCCTCCTGGCACTCGGTGAGCTGGTGGGGGACAAGGCGCCCACGACCCCGCCGCGCATCAAGCTCCCGCCCCTGACCGGCCGCATCCTCTCCGGGGCCATCACCGGCGCCGCCGTGTCGCGCGACCGCAAGGGCGCGAAGCTGGGCTTCGCCCTCATTGGCGCCGCCGCCGCCATCGCCTCCAGCTACGCCTTCTACGGCATCCGCCGCTTCGTCACGCACCGGCTGCGCGTGCCCGACCTGGCCGCCGGCCTCATCGAGGACGGCGCCGCGCTGTTCCTGGGCGCACGCCTCACCCGGGCGCTGCGGTAGGCCTCGTGCGGCGGCTCACCCCGGCGTCTTGCCGGCGGTGAGCCGCGCCTCCAGCCGCGTCAGCACCGCATGCTCCGCCCGCGCCCGCTCCGCCAGGGGCGCGAAGAGCAGCCGCGAGCGCAGGCCCATGCCTTCCGTCAATTCGAACTGGCGCAGGTCCTCCGGCAGCGCGAGCAGCACCTCGCCCAGGGGCCGCACCCGGTGCAGCTGGTACGACCCCGCCGCCTCCAGCGCGCGCACCACGTCCGCCTCGGGCTCCGCGCGGGCCAGCGCCTTGCGCGACTGTTCCTCGTACCGCAAGCCCGCCTCCACCCGCTCCTCCAGGTCCGCGAGCACCGCCGCCGACGTGCGCTGCGCCTCCTTCACGAGCCGCAGCGGATCCAACGCCCGCTCCACCCGCCTGCGCACCGCCGGGGACAGCGCGCGCGCCCGCCCCTCCACGCGCGACAGCACCGCGTCCCGGTAGCTGGCCGCGAAGCAGACCGCGAACAATGCCTCCTCCAGCGGTGCCCGCTCCCGCGCGGCCAGGCCTTCCGCCAGCGAGCACAGCCCCTCGCCGGTGAGCACGTACCGGCGGCCCCGGGGCAGCCCCTTCGTCGCCGCGCCGGTGCTCGCCTCCGCGTGGCCCGCACGCACCAGCCGCTCCAGCGTCCGCCGTACCTGCGTCAGGTCGATGTCCTGCGAGGGCCGGGTGACGTCGTGCTCCACCCAATTGGTGAACAGCAGGAAGAAGAAGCGCACGTCCGACACGCGGAAGCCGCCCGCGCGAGCGCCCGCCCCGTGTGCCGCGAGCAGGGCCGCCTGCACGAAGGTGGCCTGCGTGTCGATGTAACCCAACCGCGCCGTCAGGGTGCTGTTCCGAGCCATGCCCGCGAGAATGCCAGCCCCCGCCCATCCCGTCCCATTCCTCCCAGGTGACAGTGTCCGCCCGGACGAAAAGACATCGGCGGGCAAGTCATTCGTAGAAGGGCCAGTCTGCATTCACGGAAGGATTTCCATGCTGCCCTGGCTCGTCCTCATCGCGGGTGTCTGTTGTCTCATCGAGCGGCTGTCCCTGGGGTGGAAGCTGCCCCGGGTGCGCGGCTGGCACGTGCGCGTGGTGCTCATCAACCTGGCGCAGGTGGGCGTGGTGGTGCTGGGCGGGTACACCTGGGACCGGTGGTTCTCCGCGTACTCGCTCTTCCACCTGTCCCGGCATGTGGGCCCGGTGGTGGGCGGGGTGGTGGCCTACCTCATCGCCACGTTCGTCTTCTATTGGTGGCACCGCGCCCGGCACGAGAGCGACGTGCTCTGGCGGCTGTTCCATCAAATCCATCACAGCCCGCGGCGGCTGGAGGTCATCACCAGCTTCTACAAGCACCCGCTGGAGATGACGGCCAACAGCCTCATTGGCGGGCTGCTCGTCTACACGGTGCTGGGGTTGAGTCCGGCGGCGGGCGCCATCTACACGGCCTGCTGCGCGCTGGGCGAATACTTCTACCACACCAACATCCGCACCCCGCGCTGGGTGGGCTGGTTCTTCCAGCGGCCGGAGATGCACCGCATCCATCACGAGCACGGCAAGCACAAGAACAACTACGGCGACCTTCCCATCTGGGACATGGTGTTCGGCACCTACGAAAACCCCGCCACCTGGGATGCCACGTGTGGCTTCGATGACGCGCGGGAACAACGGCTGGGCGCCATGCTCGCCTTCCGCGACGTGCACCGCTCATAGGAGGTGGCACACTGGCGCCCCTTCGCTTCATCCGTGAGGTTCACGCCATGGCCAGCTCGCGTCGGCAGTTCCTGACCCACACCGTGATTGGACTCGCGAGCACCGCTGTCTCCGCGGCGCCGGACGCGGGCACGTCCGCACCGCCCGCGGGAGCGCCGCCCACCTTCGGCGCGGGCCCCACGGTGGGACCGGAGGTCAGCCCCACCACCTTCGCGGAGGCCGAAAAGCTGATGCAGGTGCGGCTCACGCCCGCCGAGCGCACCCAGGCCGCCAGCAACTGGCGCGTGTCCCTGGCCCCGCTGCACGAGCGCCGCACCGGTCCGCGCAAGCTCGCGCTGGAGCCCACGCTGTCGCCCGCCTCGCAGTGGAACCCGTCGCTGCCGGGCCTCAAGCCCACCGCCCCCGCGAAGGACCGCTTCGTGCGCAGCCGCGATACGAAGACGCCCCTGCCCGCGAAGGAGGAGGACATCGCCTTCGCGCCGCTCACGCAGCTGTCGCGTTGGGTGGAGTCGCGCGCCATCACGTCGGAGCGGCTCACGCAGCTCTACCTGGAGCGGCTGAGGCGGCATGACCCGAAGCTCCAGTGCGTCATCACCCTGACGCCGGAGCTGGCGCTCCAGCAGGCCCGCCAGGCGGACCGGGACATCGCCTCGGGCCGCTACAAGGGGCCGCTGCACGGCATCCCCTGGGGAGCGAAGGACCTGGTGGACACCGCGGGCATCCGCACCACCTACGGCGCCGAGCCGTTCCGCGACCGCGTCCCCACCGCGGACGCCACCGCGGTGGACAGGCTGCACCGCGCTGGCGCGGTGTTGGTGGCCAAGCTCAGCCTGGGCGCGCTCGCGCTCAACGACATCTGGTTTGGCGGCGAGACGAAGAACCCGTGGCTTCCGGAAGAGGGCTCCTCCGGAAGCAGCGCGGGACCGGGCGCGGCGACAGCGGCGGGGCTGGTGGGCTTCTCCCTGGGCAGCGAGACGGGTGGCAGCATCGTGTCGCCGTCCATGCGCTGCGGCATCACCGGCCTGCGCCCCACCTACGGCCGCGTGCCGCGCACGGGCGCGATGACGCTGTGCTGGTCGCTGGACAAGCTGGGGCCCATGACGCGCGGGGTGGAGGACTCGCTGCTGGTGCTGGCCGCGCTCAATGGACCGGACGCGGGCGACGTGGCCAGCGTGCCCGCGAAGCTGGACTTCGACGCGAACGCGAGCGTGAAGGGCCTGCGCGTGGGCTACGTGCCCGCGTGGATGAAGGAGAGCCCCGCCACGGACGTGGACCGCGCGGCGCTGGAGATGCTCAAGAAGCTGGGCCTGAGGCCGGTGGAGGTCCAGTTCCCCGACTGGCCGTACTCCGCCCTCAACGTCATCCTCTTCGCGGAGGCCGCCGCCGCCTTCGAGGAGCTCACGCTCAGCCACGGCGTGGACGCGCTGAAGATGCAGACGCCCGACGCGTGGCCCAACCTCTTCCGCCAGTCCCGCTTCCTGTCCGCGGTGGACTTCGTCCAGGCGGACCGGCTGCGCCGCAAGGTGGCCCAGGAGATGGCGCGCATCATGTCCCAGGTGGACGTGCTGCTCGTGCCCTCGCTGCGCGACGAAGCCCTCACCATCACCAACCACACGGGCCACCCGTCCCTCACGCTGCGCACCGGCTTCGTGGAGGTGTCCAAGGCCCGCAGCGACTGGGCCCCGGACCCCAAGCGCCCCGTGCCCACCTTCGCCACCCCGCGCCGCGTCCCCCACGGCGTGACGCTCATCGGACAGCTCTTCGACGAAGGCACCCTGGGCCGCGTGGGCATCGCCCTGGAGCGGGCCTCCGGCGTCGCCGGGGAGCGCCCGCCCGGCTTCTAGCCGCCAGAAAGCCCCGGACCGATTGTTTTGACAGGTCAGTCCAGAATCATTACGTAGGGGGCATGGCACGCACGAAGGAGTTCGACCGCGACGAGGCGGTGCGCCGGGCGATGCAGGTCTTCTGGGAGCAGGGCTATGAAGCCACCTCCACGGACGACCTGCTGCGCGCCATGGGCATCGGGCGGCAGAGCATGTACGACACCTTCGGGGACAAGCACGGCCTCTACCTGGAGGCCCTGCGTGCCTACCAGGCGGAGTACAGCGCCAACCTGATGGAGTGCCTGCGCTCGCACCCGTCCCCCCTGGGCGCCATCCGCGAGTTCCTCCTCTCCATCCCCAATGGCACCCAGAAGGCCCGTGCCCGGGGCTGCCTCTCCGTGAACGCCACCACGGAGCTGGCGCACGCGGATGCGGAGGTCGCCACGCTGCTCAAGACCGGCGGCGCGGTGGGCCATGGGGCGCTGGAGCGCGTCGTGAAGGAGGCCCAGCGCAAGGGCGAGCTCAACCCGAAGCTGGACGCCCGCGTCGCCGCTGGCTTCCTCCTGTCCACCATCGGCGGGCTGCGCCTGAGCGCCAAGGCCGGCACCCCGCCCGAAGCCCTGCGCGACGTCGTGGACTTCGCCCTCGCGGGCCTCAAGGCCCAGTAACGCCCCCCTTGCCGCGGGAGGCACCTCGCGCCGTCTTCGCACGCCTGTATCTGGATTGTTCAGTCCAAATAAGCCACTGGAAGGGAAGCACACCATGTCGATGGATCGCTACTACCTGCTGGGCCGTTCGGGGCTGCGCGTCAGCCCGCTGTCCTTGGGCACGATGACGTTCGGGAAGGAGGGGACGTACGGCGGCCCCTGGGGCTCCACGGAGGACGTGTCCCGGACGCTGTTCAACCGCTACCTGGACGCGGGCGGCAACTTCGTGGACACCGCCGACCTCTACACCCACGGCACCAGCGAGACGCTCATCGGGAAGTTCCTGGAGGAGCGCGGCGACCGGGACCGCGTCGTCCTCGCCACCAAGTACACCTACAACGCCACCCGCCCGGGGGACCCGAACGCGGGCGGCAACAGCCGCAAGAACATGCTGCGCGCGGTGGAGGCGTCACTGAAGCGGCTGCGCACGGACTACATCGACCTGTACCTGCTGCACACCTGGGACCGCCTCACTCCGGCGGAGGAGGTGGTCCGCACGTTCGACGACCTCGTGCGCGCGGGGAAGATCCGCTACGCGGGCCTGTCCGACGTGCCGTCCTGGTACGCGGCACGCGCGCAGACCTGGGCGGAGGCGCACGCGCTCACGCCGCTCATCAACCTGCAGCTCCAGTACTCGCTGGTGGAGCGCAGCCTGGAGCACGAATACGTGCCGCTGGCGCAGACGCTGGGCCTGGGCATCACCACCTGGAGCCCGCTGGGCATGGGACTGCTCTCCGGCAAGTACCGGCCGAGCGAAGCCGGTGCCCACGGTGACGGCCGTCTCAACTCCGCTGTGGGCGGCCACCAGCTGGGCATGTTCACGGAGCGCAACTGGCGCATCGTCGCCACGCTGGAGCAGGTGTCCAGGGAGCTGGGCCGCGACATGTCCCAGGTGGCGCTGAACTGGGTGGCCACGCAGCCCGGGGTGGGGTCGGTCATCATCGGCGCCACGAATCCCAAGCAACTGGACGGCAACCTCGCCGCGCTGGACTTCACGATTCCGGACGGGCTGCGCCGCCAGCTGGACGAGGCCAGCGCTCCGCCCGTGCCCTTCCCCCACGGCATGTTCTCCAATCCCTATCAGCTGAACCTGCACGGCAACGCCGCCGTGGGTGACAAGCCCGCCGGCTACACGCAGCCCGTGTTCACCGGAAGCGCACCCCGGGTCGGGTAGGGCACATCCCGTCCCTCCGCGAGGGTGGGGGGGACGGCCCGCTTGCGACCCCGGGGCCGCTGGTCCCCGGGGTGGCACACCGGCACCTTCCGCGCTTGTCAGACAGGGGAGGGTGTATGGGATTGTCCAAGCCGGGAGTAAAGCTGTGGTGGATGTTGGCGCTGCTGGTGGCGCCAGTAGCGAATGCCTTCACGGATTCGGACGCGGTGCGGGTCTTCACGTTCGCCCGCTCGCAGCTGGCTGACACGATTCTGGAGTTGCCCAGCGTGAACCGGTCGCCCAAGGCGTCCCAGTCCAACGGGACGTGGACCACGGTGGCCAACACGGACCGCGTCGCGTGGACCCAGGGCTTCTTCCCCGGGAGCATGTGGTACATGTTCCAGGTCGCCAACGAGCCCTACTGGCGCGACCGCGCGGACATGTGGACGCGTCCCCTGGAGGTCCAGAAGACCAACACGGAGACGCACGACCTGGGCTTCAAGATGTACAACAGCTACGGCAATGCCTGGCGGCTCACCGGCGACCCCTACTACCGCGACGTGCTGCTCACCTCCGCCGCGTCGCTGGCCACGCGCTACAACAGCACCGTCGGCATCATCGACTGTTGTGATTGGAACCCGAACTGGAACATCCCGCTCGTCACCGACACGATGATGGACATCGAGCTGCTGCTCTGGGGCGCCCAGAACGGCGGCCCCGCGGTGTGGCGCACCATGGCGGTGAACCATGCGCTGCGCACGCTCCAGGACGCGGTGCGCGCCAATGGCAGCTCGTTCCACTACGTGGACTACAACAACAACGGCACCATCCGGTCCCGAGGCACCTTCCAGGGCTACTCCGCCAGCTCCACCTGGGCGCGCGGACAGGCGTGGCTCATCTACGGCTACACCATGGTGTACCGCTACACGCAGGACGCGCGCTTCCTCACCGCGGCGCGCCGGGTGACGGACTACTACCTGGCGAACCTGCCCGCGGACCGCGTGCCCAACTGGGACTTCAACGCCCCCAGCCAGTCCAAGGACTCCTCCGCCGCGGCCGTTGTCGCGTCCGCCCTGCTGGAGTTGAGCACCCTGGAGACGGACGCCACCCGGCGCACCACCTACCGCAACGCCGCGCTGGCCATGCTCGACTCGCTGGCGTCGCCCGCGTACCTGGCGCAGGGCACCAACAGCCCGGGCCTGCTGCTGCACGGCGTGGGCAACTACCCGGCGGGCCAGGAGATCAACGTCAGCCTCATCTACGGCGACTACTACTTCATCGAGGCGCTGCTGCGCTTCAACCCGCGCCCCAACTACCCCTGGTACTCGAAGCTGACCCTCCCGCGCGGCCAGCACCTGCTGGGCACCAGCAACACGGGCACGCGCATCGTCGAGTTCGACCTCACGCCGCTCCGGGACAACCTGGGCGGCGGCGTGGTGGGCTGGACGGACAGCTCCACGGAGGTGACGGCCTTCAACCGGCTGAACATGTTGCTGCGCATGAGCGAGGACGGCATCTTCCAGGTGCGCAACGGCGCGGGCTACTCGTGGATCCGCCGGGTGCCGTACGTGCGCGGCCAGACGTACCACTTCCGCATGAACGTGGACCTGCTCGCCCAGCGCTACACCGTCTGGGTGACGCCGCCCGGCTCCGCGGAGCTGCTGCTCGTGGACCGCGTCGCGTTCCGCTCGGACGGGCCACCCATCAACGACCTGGGCCGCGTCGCGGTCATCGCCACCGTGGAGGACAGCGACTTCCGGGTGAACAACCACCGCGTCTACGCACCCACCGCGAGCGTGGCGGCCGCGCTGGACACCCCGGCCCCCTTGCCTGAAGCCCTGTGGCGGGAGCTGGACACCCCGGAGCGCGTCTCCCACGGTCCCGTCGTTCCGTCCGAGCGCTGACACCCGGCCCCTGCCCGGTGGCCCGCCTGTCGTCAGGGTGGGCCGCCGCGGGTGCATGAGAGGCGGAACGCGGTTACATCCGCCGGGTGACGAACCTGGACCTCTTCCTCCCGGAACCCGCCCCGCGCCCGCCCGCCGTCCCGTCAGGCCCTGGCCCGCTCGACCGGCTGCTGAAGGTGTCGCGCATCTACCTGGAGCCCGCCGTGCGGGAGCACGCGCGTGGGAGGGAGATATTGGCGCGATATCCGGACGCGGAGCGGGTGGAGGTGGCCTCGCACCAGCGCATCCCCGGCCTCTTCGGCAACGAAGGCAATGTGGAGGCCTGGAACCGCATCAAGGGCAGCACCCTGGTGCTGGGCGTGAAGAAGACGCTGTCCTTCATCGCCAATGACAGAAGCTCGGACTTCATCGCGCCCTCCACGGCGAACGGCTGCGTGATGGCGTGCGCGTACTGCTACGTCCCGCGCAACAAGGGCTATGCGAACCCCGTGACGGTGTTCGTGAACATCGACCGCATCCAGGAGGCCGTGCGCAGGCACGCGCACAAGCGCGGGCCCAAGCTGGAGCCCAACACCGTGGACCCGCATGCGTGGGTCTACGACATCGGGTGCAACAGCGACTGCGCGGCGGACGCGGCCATCAGCGACAACGTGCGGGACCTGGTGCGGCTGTTCACCTCGCTGCCCCACGCGAAGGCCAGCTTCGCTACGAAGCTCGTCAACCGCGAGCTGCTCACCTACGAGCCCAAGGGCCGGACGCGCATCCGCTTCAGCCTGATGCCGCACGCGCCGGCGAAGCTGCTGGACGTGCGCACCAGCCCCATCGCGGAGCGCATCGCCGCCATCGACGACTTCGTGGCCGCGGGCTACGAGGTGCACCTCAACTTCTCCCCCGTCATCCTCCACGAGGGCTGGCAGGACGCCTACGTGGAGCTGTTCCAGCAGGTGGACGCCGGCATCGGCGAACGGGCGAAGGCGCAGCTCGCGTGCGAAATCATCTTCCTCACGCACAACGCGGGCCTGCACGAGGTGAACCTGGGCTGGCACCCGAAGGCGGAGGAGCTGCTGTGGCGGCCTGAAATCCAGGAGACGAAGGTGTCCCAGGGCGGCGGCGTCAACGTGCGCTACCGCACCGGGTTCAAGGGGCGCCACGTGGCGGAGTTCCAGGCCCTGCTCGCGGAGCACCTGCCGTACTGCCGCGTCCGGTACGCCTTCTAGGCCCCGGGAGTCAGAGCCGCTCCAGGATGATGGGCTTGCGGTTCTTGATGAGCCCCTTCTGCTTGCCCAGCTCCACGACCCGCCACCGGACGGAAGCCCACATGAAGATGTCGCCCTGGCCGATGTCGTCCGGCAGCGGGGTCTTCACGCCCTGGTTCGTGTGCAGGTCGTCGAGCATGCCCTTGAGCTGGCCTCCCCGGGGAACCCCGGGGAAGCGGGCGAAGTGGAAGGGCTCCTGTTCCGGGGGTTTGCCCTTCTTCTTGGGGGCCGTCTGGAGGTTGGCCGCCAGGCAATCACTCGCGGCCGCCGCGGCGGTGTCGCACCGGACGTGAACCATGGGGAAGGTCGCGTGCGCCGCGACCCACTTCCAGAATGGAACGTGCGCGTCCAGGTCATCCCGCCACACCGGCGCGACGCGGTCGAAGGCCGGGCTGGACGCGGCGCTGGCTGACGCCGCCGGTGCGGGCGTGAGGGACTTGCACAGGCGGCCGATGCACGCGGCCGGCATCTGCTGCCAGGGCGTGTTGTCGTAGGCCATCCAGAGGATGTCGCGCAGCAGGTTGGGGCCGGTCAGGTCGAGCGTCGCGCGCGTGATGTTGTTCGTCCAGTAGGCTTCCAGCTTGCGCTGGGGATCCAGCTCGAACGTGGCCTTGGGGGCGCGCCACCCGATGAGCTGGTAGGCCAGATGGATGGTCTGCCTCAGCGCGTCGATGACCGGGCTGTGAGGCGCCGCGGCCACGATGCAGTTGCTGAGATACAGGCTCTTGTTCGCGTAGTCCGGCGTGCAGGCGATGTGCTTGCGCCCGGGGTAGTCCGCCGCGGAGGCGGCTCCCTTGCGGTCGGGGGTGATGCCCACGAGCGCGCCCTGGCTGTCGACCGTGAGGTCGCCCAGGTCGGTGAGCAGGTCGATGTCCACGTCCATGTAGACGCCGCCAAAGTTGTAGAGCACCTCGTAGCGGAGGATGTCGGAGGCGGCGGCGGCGAACATCCCGCGCAGGGTCAACTCCTGGTCGTAGGCCTCCATGTTGAGGAAGTGCATCCCCGTCAGCATCTCGTGCGAGCGGAGGTTGCAGAGCTTGAGGCGCCCGTTGGACGCCGCCGCCAGCGCCCGCAGGGGCTGCAGGTCGGAGAAGGACTCGTGGATGAGCGCCTTGCTGACCGCGAGCTTCTCATCCGGGCTCATGCCCTGCGTGAGGACCCGCAGGTTGTGAAGGTCGCGTCCTGGCTTCACGGTCTGGCGGACGCCATGGTCGTCGCCGTTGGCGCTGAGGTCGTATTGCGCACGCGTCTTGGGGAAGGTGCTGAGGACCTTGCGCACGTGCATGTTGTAGAGGTGCGCGTCGTCCCACCAGATCCACACCTCGTAGTCCGAAGTGCCTTCCGTCTTTTCAAGCCAGCTGGTGATGCCCTGCAGCGTCTTGACGGCCGCGATGGAACCCCCACCGGCCCAGGTGCCATGGATGATCTTGGGGATGCGGCCAGGCCTGGCCGACGCGGTGGGTGGACCCGAAGGCAGTGGAGGCGGGCCCGAAGGCCGCGAGGGCGGGCCGGGAGGCGGCGAGTGCCGTGCGCTCGGCGGTGGTGGACTCGGGGGCCGGTACACGACGGGGGGCCGTGGGGCCCTGGCTCCATCAAGGCGCTGGAGCTCCGCATCGATGCGCTCCACGTAGTCCCGGTCGTCCTCGAGGGGATGGCCGCACCAGCACTTCGTCCCCGCGTTGCTCTGGGTATAGGAGGTTTCGCACTTCGAGCAATACGCCGACAGGGGTTCGCGGCACATTGGGCAGTTGTGGATCGGGTTGTCCCTGCCGTTATTGAGCCCGCATCTCCGGCATTGGTAGCCGCTCATGGTCGTGGTGACCGCCAGGGCCGCGTTCGAGGACGAGGCCGCGTCAGGGTGGGAGCGACGCGTGGGCCCGGAGTTCGGGGCGCGTCATGGAGCAGCGTGGGAAGGTATCACCCCGGAGTGACGGCGCGCGAGGCGCGGCGCGCCGCCAACCCCCGCGGCTCAGTACTCGTGCGCTACCGCACCGGGTTCAAGGGTTCGCGCTGCGGCTGCAACGTCCAGGAGAAGTTGATGCCCTCGTGCACGAACTGCCCGGACAGCTCTCCCGTGGGCGACACGACCGGCTTGGTCCCTCCGTCATCCGTCAAGAGGATGTTCCCGGGCACGTCCAGCTCGGGGCCACGGCAGTCGGGGCCACCGGTGACGCTGACGCTCACGAGGCGCGCATCGCCGAGCGCCGCCGTGTACGCGCGCGAGGGATGGGACAGCCAGTCCTGGATGTCTGGATCCGGTGACTGCAATTCATTGAAGGGGTTCATCAACAGCATCCCTCCCGCGTCCACCAGCGGGTACGTCGCGGGCCCGTGCGTGTACCTGCACCCTCCGGACCCGTAGTCGATGTCGAGCGTGAAGTCGCCCTTGGGCGGCATGAGCATGAAGCCTCCCACCCGCTTCGTGTGGGGGAAGCTCGGGTCGTCGTAGTCCGGGATCGCGAAGCCGCCCGGCACCGTGAACTCCACGTTCGCGTCGAGGGTCTTCCCCCGGCCCGACCAGCCCGTCCCCTTCAGGACGGACCGCGTCGTGCCCTTGTACTTCCAGCAGCCCACGTTGCTGCGCTTGAGGGAGGGCGTCTCCGCCGCCTTCAAGGTCCCGCCGCCGCCGGGCGCGAACTTCGCGTTGCTGACCACGACGACGACGTCCTGGGCCCGCTGGGCCTGCATGTCACGGCAGAAGCCCACGTACTCGTATTCGCTCCAGTCCTCGTCGTGCCAGGCCCCCGCCTCGTCCTTCCAGAACGCGAACACCTTCACGGGGTCCTTCGACTCGGTGATGTTCTTGAACCACCCGTTATGGAAGAGCACGGAGCGTGTGCCCGGGTCGCTGAACCGGATGAGGTAGTAGCGGTTGGACAGGTTGTACAGCTCGTCGTGAAGCTCGTCCGAGGCTTCAGGCCAGCCCGACAGGTCGGCGTTGAGGTCGCTGTGCCGCGAGACCTCCTTGAGGTTGTCCCACGCCTTGAAGGACTCCGCCCGGGTGCTGATGGGCGTCCCGTTCCAGAGGACCTTCGAGAACTCCGGCCAGACCTTCTCCAGGTTGCCCGGGACGACGGAGTCCACCGCGGTGAGGCTGGAGGTCTCCGTGGTCAGCTTCGCCAGCGCGGCCACCACGACCGACGGGCCGTACTTCTTCGCCAGGAATTGGAAGAACAGGTAGGCGCCGTAATCGCGCCCGGCCTCTTTGGCCCCGCTGCTTGTGCAGTAGCCCGTGTTCTGGCTCTCCAGCGGCAGGTCCGGGGAGTTCATGAAACAACCGGCGAACATGTGTTCGAACTGCTGCTGCTGGTTCGGTCCGACCAGGAGCGTTCCATACACATGGTCGATGGCCCAGTTCGCGGTCGCGTCGCGGATCCACCCGTAGTCGGCCTGTCGTCCCCTCGTCTTGTAGGACCACTGGATGGCGTGCATCAGTTCGTGAGTCGCCGCCCCCTTGAGGGCGTTCTCGTCGGCATTGTCCGGCAGCAGGATGTAGGTGGCGGCTTGCGTGCGGTCCCAGCCTTCCGGGACCGTCAGTCCACGGTCGGCCATGTTGCGGACCAGGTAGAGGTCGAGCTGGGAGCTTCCCCCGTTGCAGGGAGCGGCCTCGTCGGTGAGCGGCTCCTTGAGCCCCAGCGCCATCAGCTTGGGCCAGATGTCCTTCGCGATCGCCTCGTCGAGCTTCAAGGCCCGGTCGCGCTGGCCCGGGACGTTGACCTGGTACCAGACGCGGACCTTCGAGGAGGCGGGATCCTTGACGTAGCTCCAGCCGCCGGAGAAGGGGCGGCAGCGCGGCTCCTCCATGCTGCTCAACCGGGCATCGGGCGTGGGCGCGTTGAGCCAGCTCCCCGGGTCCGCCGGGCGCAGCAGGTACATCCCGAGCGCCGCCTGCATGGGCGCGGAGAGGTCGTTGAAGCGCTGACGCAGGTCTTCGAGCGAGGTGGCGTCGAACCCGGGGTCGACCCGGGCCTTGTACTGGAGGGGCAGCCGGGGATCGCCGAACGCCGCATACACCCGGTAGGCCAGCAGCTCCTCGTCGTTGATGAGCCCGGCCTCATGCGCGGACGTCAGCACCTCCGCGCTGGACGGACTGGATTCGTCGGAGGGCATCACGAGCACGTTCAGGGTCGCGCTCGCGCTGCCGACCCTGGCGGTGATGACCGAGAAGCCAACGGCCATGCCCTCGATCCGGCCGCCGGTCACCGTGACGGCGCCGGGCGGAGAGGCGGACCAGTCCACCTGGACGTCCTCGAGCACCTCGCCAGCGTCGTCGACCGCCAGGGCGGCCAGGGTCAGTGATTCGCCCACCAGCAGCGTCGCCCCATCCGGTGAGAGGGTGAGGGCGGCGGCCTTGCCGTTGTCGCCGCCCCCTCCCGGGGACGGGTCGGGTTCGGTGGTGGAGCCGCAGGCGAGGACGAACGTGAGCAGGCACACCGCGAGCCGTCTAGCTCCAGGAACCACGGGCATCTCCAGACCTCGGCGCAAGGGTGACGAGGCCTGGGTGTTACGACGAGCCATTTCGATATTCACTCCAAGTGGTTCGGGCCGCCGGTTGAGGTCCGGCGTCCCGTCCGTCCACCACGGTGGGCTCGCGGCGACTCAGGAGGCTTCCCATCGAGTCGATGCGGCCCTATCTGTCCGATGCTTCTCACGGAGGACCGCCCGGAATGCCGCTCCCTTCGCCCTTGCGCCGCTGCCTCTCCGTGCTCACGCGGTGCCTCGCGGTCTGTGGCCTCACGCTGGGGGTGGCGTGCGCATCCAATCCGCCCAAGCCCGTCGTGGACGCGCGGGCCATCATCGCGGACGCACGGAAGATCGCGACGCGTGAGGGCGTGGAGGAGCTGCTCAAGATTCCGGTGGGCGGGACGGAGCAGTGGATCTCCGTCCGGGGACGCGACCGGAACAATCCCATCCTGCTGATGATCCACGGCGGGCCTGCCTCACCGGAGCTGCCGACGAGCTGGGCCTTCCAGGGGGGTTGGGAGGACTTCTTCACCGTGGTGCAGTGGGACCAACGCGGCAGTGGCAAGACGTACAACGCGAACGACCCCGCCCGCATCGGGCCCACGTTGTCGCTCGACCGCATCACCGAGGACTCCGGGGAGGTCGTCCAGTACCTCCGCGGCCGCTATGGCAAGGAGAAGGTCTTCGTCCTGGGGCACTCCTGGGGGAGCCTCGTCGGTCTGGGGCTCGCCCACCGCCATCCCGAGCTGCTGTTCGCCTACGTGGGGATGGGTCAGGTCATCAGCGGCCAGGAGAACGAGCGCGTCGGCTATGCCCTCACGCTCGCCGCGGCGGAGGCCGCGCACAACGCGGAGGCCCTCCAGGAGTTGAAGGCCATCGCGCCCTATCCGGAGCAGGATGGGTCGCTCCCAATCCAGAAGCTCGGCATCGAGCGCAAGTGGTCCAACGCGTTCGGAGGCCTGGTGCATGGCCGCGACGGCATCGGTCACTACTTGAATCTGGCCGAGCTCTCCCCCGACTACACCGCCAAGGACGTGGAGGCGATGGACCTGGGCTCCCAGCTGTCGTTGCCGCACCTGCTGCCGGACCTGGCGCGGTTCGACTTCATGCAGGTCACGGACTTCGGCTGCCCGGTCATCCTCTTCGCGGGGCGGCACGACACGACCACGCCTTCGCAGGTCGCGGCCGGCTGGCTTCAGCGGGTGAGTGCTCCGAGCAAGCAGCTCGTCTGGTTCGAGCACTCCG
This sequence comes from Corallococcus carmarthensis, assembly GCF_003611695.1. GTDB lineage: Bacteria > Myxococcota > Myxococcia > Myxococcales > Myxococcaceae > Corallococcus > Corallococcus carmarthensis. The sequence continues at coordinate 89,359 of NZ_RAWE01000011.1, forward strand.
CCCACATGATGATGGTGGAGGAGCCCGGACGCGTGCTCCTCCACCTGGTGCAGGACGTGCTGCCGCTGGCGGCGCGCGGCCCGGCTCAGGCTCAGTACTCGTGCTGGATGAGCCAGAACACCGCCGTGCGGTGCGACACGGGGAAGTAGACGATGTAGAGGTTGTGGAAGTCGTGCGCGCCCGGGGCCACCACCGGGTTGTCATAGAAGTGCGCCACCTGCGGCACCTCCGTGCCGTTGCCCAGCTCCTGGGGCAGCACCTGCGCCAGGTCCGGGAAGGCCCAGCCGATGCGGCCCGCGAAGTCCGCGTACGTCAGGTTCGGCTGCCGCGCGAACTGCACGCGCGGGTTCGAGGACAGCTCCGGCAGCGCGGCGAAGGCGCCCTCCACCACCCAGTCCAGCTGCGTGGCCTGTGTGTCCGCCACGGAGGGCACGTTGAACGTCCAGAGGGACTCGTCGCAGTAGTTCTCGCCTGTCTTGCACCACGTGTGGCCCGTGGCCCGGGCCTCGTTGATGGCGTCGTTGTCCTCCAGCTCCGTGAGGGGCAGCGGGCCCGCGCCGTAGTAGCGCTGGTAGAAGTCCTTGCACACCGGCCACATCCGCGACGTGAAGGCCGCCTCGCCGTTGGCGCACCAGGGCTTCTGGCCGGAGGACACCACGCACTGCGACACCCAGGCGTCGTGCGCGTCCTGCGCGTCCGTGCACTGGGGCAGCGCCTGCGCGGGCGTCACATGCTGCGTCTCCACCACGCTCTCGTCACACACCTCGATGCGCGTGGCCACGTCCAGGTCGCACGCGGTGAACAAGTCATCCTGCGCACAGGCGCCGTTGAGACAGCCCAACGCCAGGCGGAACTTCTTGCCCGCGCCCGTGCCGGTGCTCACCACCGCCAGGTACTCGCCGCCCTGGGCCAGCGTCAGGCTGGCCACCTTGGACAGCTGGCCATAGCCCGCGTCGTCGTCCTGCGCGCGCAGCGTGGTGCCGTAGCTGCCGTTCGCGTTCTTCGGGCCGTAGATGAACAGGCCCGTGTCCAGGTACATGCTGCTGCCCAGGTGCGTCACCTCCAGGCTCACCTGCGCGCCCGCGGACACGGTGAAGCTGAAGGACAGGTACTGCGGGTTCGTCGTGAACTGCGTCTGCACCGCGTCGTTCAGCCCCACCGGGCCCAGGTACGCCGTGCTGTCCACAATGTCGCCGCTCGTGGGCACGGGCGGCGCATACAGCACGGACCGAGTGCTCTCACCGACCTCACCGGGAGCCTCCGGGGACGCCACCGGCTCCTGCGACGGACCACACGCCGCCACGAGCAACGACGGCACCAGCCACCACAGCCGATTCCAGGCGTGACGCATGAAGCACTTCCTTGTCTTGGGGGGAATACAGCTTTGAGACAGGAAGCGTGTTCCACACCCGGAGGTAGGCGTTCAAGTCACAACCGGTTCACGGGACCGGAGGCAGGTCCTGGAACCAGGCGGCGTAGGGCGTGTGGTGCACGCGCCGCCGGTTGAGGTCCGGCGTCCCGTCCGTCCACCAGGGCGGGCCGCGTTCCCCCAGGCCCACCTTGGCGCGGTGCACGCGCTGACGGGCGCGGCGCTCCAGGGCCGCGTCCTTCGCGCGCTTCGCCCGTCCCACGTCGGCGCGGGCCCGCATCAGCGCGGCCACCAGCAGCTCCCGCTGCCGGGGCCCGAGCGCCGGGTTGGAGCGGCGCCACAGCCGCCCATCCACCACCAGGTAGCGTCCATCCGGGGTGGTGGGGGGCGGCGGCTTCGTCACGGCACCGCGGGGTACAGGAAGCGCAGGATGTCCCCGAAGCGCGCGCTCCACGCGGCCTCGTTGTGCTGGCCTCCCTCCACCACCGTGTACTTGAGGTCGGTGCCCGGCACCCAGCCCTTGGCCACCAGCGCGTCGCGCAGCGCCTGGGCATCCGCCACCGTCTCCGCCTGGCTGCCGGAGCCCTCGTGGGTGCCGATGTCCTCCCAGATGCGCAGCGCGGGCTTCGCGGTCAGCGCGTTCACCTCCGAGATGATTTCCCGGTCCGCCCACCACACCGATGGGGACACCACGCCCAGGCGGCTGAAGACGTCCGGGTGCTTGAGCCCCAGCGACATGGACACCAGCCCACCCAGCGACGAGCCCGCGAGCCCCGTGAACTCCGCCCCCGGCTTCGTGCGGAACTCCGCGTCGATGCGCGGCTTCAGCTCCTGGATGAGGAACTGGCCGTACACGTCCGCGCGGCCCGCGTTCGGGTACTCCGGCGGGAAGGGCACGGGCGTGTACTCCGCGATGCGGTCGCTGGTGTTGTAGATGCCCACGATGATGAGCGGCTCCACCTGGCCGGACTCCACCAGCGCCTGCGCCGTCTCATCCACGTTCCACTCGCCGGCGAACGCCGTGCTGACGTCCATCAGGTTCTGGCCGTCGTGCATGTAGAGCACCGGGTAGCGGCGCGCGGTGTCCGCTTCATAGCCGGGCGGCAGCCAGATGATGACGTCGCGCGGCTTGAGCGTGGAGTCCGTGGGCGTGACGGTGCGCAGGTAGCGCACGTCGCCGGTGAGCGGCGGAGGCGGCGGGGGCGTGGTGAGGTCCGCCCAGCCCTTCACCACCACGGGCACGCGCTCGAAGCCGCCGCCCGTGGTGAAGGTGTGGTTGGCCACCTCCGCGCCCGTGTCGCTCTTCTCCACCGTCTCCCACGAGCCGCGCGTCACCTTGAACTCCAGGCCCGTGGCGGCAGCGAAGGTGACGGTGCCCGCGTAGGTGTTGTCCACGGCCTTGTAGAGCTCCACCTCCGCGCCATTCCAGTTCCCCAGTTCCGGCTGGTTGCCGGACAGCCACACCTTGGCTTCCGCCGGTGTGATGTCCGGAACCTGGACGATGAACACGGTCCTCGCGCCTGTCTGCCCCCCCTCCGCGCCGAAGCGCTCCACCGTCAGGGCGACACTCTCCTCGTTCTCATGGACGGTGACGGTGTGGTCCGCTTCCGGTACCCCCTGGGCGTCCAGCGCCACCTGGGCCGTGGGCGCCGTCATCCGCACCGCGTAGGTGAAGGCGGTGTCCTTGGGCAGCCGGGCCTTCAGGCTGAACACCCGGCCGCCCTGGTAGACCAGCTCCAGGCCGCGCCCGTCCGTGCCGCCGAACGTGGCGCTGGGGCCGGTGAGGAAGAGCTCCGCGCCGACCGGCGTCTCCGGCGGCACGGTGAGGTCGAACTGCACGTCGGAGAAGAGCTGTTCGACGGGCTTCGGGTCGTCGGACCTACAGCCCCAGAGGGCCGTCAGCGCCAGGACGAGCAGCAGGGTGGGCCGCGAGGGCCGGGAGAGCGACATGGATGGGTGGGCCTCCGGGGGCGAAGGGCACAAGCCCCCTGGTGAAGGCGCACCCTAGCAGCGCGCACCGACACCTTCAGGGGGCCCGGAAGCCCAGGCGAGCCCATCCCGGGGGGCTGACCCCTTGGCAGTTGGTGGACAGTGCCTACCTTGCGCCGCGCACGGGGAAAGGCGGGACGCATGCCGCCACCCCCCTCAAGCGAAGGAGTCACACCGCATGAAGAAACTGACGCTGCTGGCCTTGACGCTGGGCGCCCTGTCCGTGGGCGCGGGCTGCCACCGCAACACCCGCGAGTCCGCCAAGGACGACATGGAGGAGGCGGGCGACAAGGCGAAGGACAAGGCCGAGGACGCCGCCGACGCCACGGGCGACGCCGTGGAGAAGGCCGGCGACAAGGTCGAGGACGCGACCGACAAGTAGTCCGCCGCTTCCGCGCGCGGAAGAAGCAAGACGCAAGCACCCCGGACGCCGGACCCTTCGCGGTGCCGGCCTCCGGGGTGTTGTCATTCACGGGGGATCCGCCGCGCGCTACGGAGGGAAGCTCGCCGCGAAGCTCAGGACGCTCCAGTACAGGCTGAACAGGTGGGGCGTGCCCTGCGTCGTGCCGTAATCCGAGACGGTCCTGCCAGCCAGCGCGGGAATCTGCGGGCAGGTCAGCTGGCCGTGGATGGCCTGGGCGTAGCCGTTGGTGGTGATGGCGCTCGCGAAGCTGGACGTGGAGGGCACCGTCACCTGGCCCGACGTGCTGACCGTGTTGTAGGCGCCGGTGTTCGAGTAGGAGACGGCGGTCGCGCCCGTGTCGAAGGCGTTGTTCTGGGTGATGAGCTGGTTGATGTACGGCGAGCCGCCGTTCACGCGCCAGGTGCCCGCCTCACGCGCGGTGGCCACGCCGCTGATGGTCGTCCGGCCGGTGACGCGGCCCATGTGGTCGAAGCGGGCCTGGCACGGCGAGGTGCAGGGCACGCTGACGGGGAAGGGGAAGGGCACCGGGAACAGCCCGCCCGGCCGGTGGATGATGATGTCCCACCAGTAGTAGTAGATCCGGCGCGAGCACCGCAGGTTCAGCGACAGCTGGCTGGTGCCGGTGACGGTCCGGTTGAGGGTCACCGGGTACGTGGTGAGCGCGTTGGCGCTCAGCGTGTGCTTCGCGCCCGGCCCGTTCCAGCCGTAGAGGCTGCGGTTCGGGTACGAAACGAGGATGGACTGGGTGGTGGTGGGCGTGCGCGTCGTCGTGGTCGTCCAGCCGCAGGTGCAGGGACCGATGATGGGATACCACCAGTACCACTGCTGGACGTAGACCAGGGCCTCGCCGCGCAGGTGCGGGAAGTTCTTGGTGACCTCCTGCACCAGGTCGTACTCGCCCTGGCCGTACTTCGCGTCGAGCTCCGTGAGGACGGCGTCCAGCTGGCCGCTCACGTGGATGACGTCCTTGTCCGACGTGACGCCCGCGGACACGGTGAGGCTGCACTCCTTGTCGTCCGCGCAGTCCAGGTTCACGTCATAGGGCTGGGTGAACAGCGGTTCGCCCTTCGGGTCCTCCAGCACCAGCTTCTGCGCCCAGCCCGTGTCCCAGGGCTTGTCCAGCGCGCCAAACACCTTCACCTGCGAGATTTCGCCCGCCTTCGGCGTCACCTCCGCGCCCGCGGTGGCGGTGTCCTTGCCGTCATAGGAGACGAGCTTCGAGGACTGGGGCAGGTCCTCCTGCCGGTCCGTCCACAGGATGCGCGCGGTCAGCTCCCCGTCCTCCAGCGCCACGTCGAGGAGGGTGGCGATGGGCGGGTGCTCCTCCTCCTTCGGATCCGCGGCGTGGGCCGGCGCGGCCAGCAGCAGGCCTCCGAGCGCGAAGGAGGAGACGGTCAGCGAGCGAAGCCAGGACGGAACGAGGCCTGACAGGCCTCGCGCGGAGTGATGGGGCATGTGGCAATCCCTTACGGAGAATGGGGTCCGCCCTCCGGCGTGGGGCTCCGGAGGGCGGTTTCCTGTCAGAGCATGGGCCGTGCCAGGGATTGCGTCATGTCTGTCATTGATGCGGATTTCGGAGGGAATGCGTGGATTTCCACTATGTTTCCGAAATCGTTTCTTGCGCTGGGAATGTATCCCTTTGCGTTACGGAAACCCCACCGGGTGTAGCGCGGAGGGCTACAGGCTGTCGAAGAAGAGGGTGACGCCGTCGTTCAGGAAGGTTTCGTTGCCCATGGTGGTGGCGATGTCCCAGGCGCGGCCGATGGGGTACAGGCCTCCGCCCGGGCACGCCACGGTCCCCTGGACGGCCATGAGGTAGCCCCCCTGGGCGCGACCGCGCGGCACTCCCATGGAGCTGTTGCCGTTGTAGTTGTACGAGGCCTCACCGGAGGTCTGGACGAAGCCGGAGCCGGAGCCCACGTTGTACGCGGTGGTCGCCTGGATGAAGGTGTTGTCGTTGGGGGCGGATTCGGTCCAGTTCAGGAGCGGGCTCAGGCCATTGCCCAGGTGGTACTTGCTCTGCTCCGTGGCGGAGCCGTCGAGGAAGGGATTGTTCGTGCTGACCGCGGACACGGCGCCAGTGATGCGCGCGAAGTGGGTGAACCGGCCGCTGCACGTCCCGGCGCAGGTGCTGTAGACGGGTTGGGGCAGCAGCACGGGCTTCACCACGCCACCGGGCTGCTTGATGCCCACGAGCTGGAGGCGGGGCCAGTCCAGCGACGCGCAGCGCAGGCTGAGGGTCATCTGGCTGGTGCCCTGCGCGGTCAGGCGGGTCTTTGACGGGCGGTTGGTGGCCAAGGGACGCGCGAACACGTCGTGCGCCGCGCCCAGGCCCGTCCCCTGGGTGTTGGAGCGCGCATAGGACGCCTCCCAGGTGCAGCCGCAGCCCTCGGCGGCGCCGTACTTGACCAGGCCCTGGGCGTGGGTCAGTGCCTCGCCGAACAGCGAGGGATCGCGCCGGGCCACTTCGTGCACCAGGTCGAACGCCTTGCCGTCCTGTTCCTTCTCGATGACGGCGAGGGTCTCCTGCAGGGCGTTGCTCGCGTGCAGGACCTCCCGGCTGGCGGAGATGCCGGGGGCGGCCGTCAGCTCGCAGGTCTTCTCATCCTCGCAGGCCAGGCTGACGTCATAGGGCTGTCGGGTCAGCTCCCGGCCCTTCGCCTCCCGCACGACGAGCCGCTGGGCCCAGCCCGTCTCCCACGGCTCCTGCACCGCGCCGGACAGCTTCACCTCTGTCTCCTCGCCAGCCTTCGGCGTCACCCGCTCGCCCGCGGTGAGCGTGTCCGTGCCGTCATAGGAGAGGACCTCCACCTCCTCGGGCAGGTCCTCCGGCTCGGCGGACCAGCGGATGCGCGCGGTCAGCTCGCCGTCCTGCATGGACACGTCGAGGAGGGTGGCGGGCGCCTCGCTCGCTTCCGCGGCGTGGGCGGGCGTGGCCACGAGCAGGCCACCCAGGGCGAACGAGGAGAGGGTCAGGGGGCGAAGCCAGGAGGGGGCCAGGCTTCGAAGAGAACGACGGTGCATGGTGCAGTCCCTTGGGAAGAGGGTTCCGCCATATCTGACACGTGATGTCAGGATTGGCGGGCCGCCCCAAGAGCAGGTTGTGTGCCACGCATTGCCACGGCGGTGCCGGGGAAACCGCTCTGGTGCTTGTAGCGCGGAGCGCTACGCGGACCTGCACCGAGGGCGGATCCGCCCGCGACCCGGAGGCAGTGCTGGTGCGTCAGGGCCGGGTGCATCTGGAGGGCATGCGAAATCCCATCCCTCGAATCGATGCGAAGTGGGCCCTGCTGTTGGGGGCCTTCCTCTTGCTGGGCACCTCCGCGCGAGCGGAGTCCACCCTCATCACCTGCCCCCTGGGCACGGAGGCCACGCACTACTCGCCCGGCATCACCAACACCCCCCAGCAGGTGACGGTCACCGCCGACGCCGTGCTGGGGCCCTGCGTGAGCCTGACCCCGGGCATCGTCTCCGCGAAGGTGCACACCACCGTGAAGGCACCGCTGAGCTGCTCGCTGAACCTGGGAGTCCCGTCCCAACTGGACATCACGTGGAGTGATGGCACGAAGAGCGTGGCCAGTGGCCAGACGCTGGTCAACGTGAAGGCCACGGGGCAGCTGGTCCTCGTCCTGACCGGGAACATCACCGGAGGCCGGTTCAAGGGCGCGGCCATCGAGCGCACGCTGACGCTGCTGCAGACGGACCTCCTGGCCTGCTCCACGCCCCAGGGCGTGACCGACGTCGCGGGCGAGGCGATGCTCACGGTGGTGGGGGGCTCGTGAGGTCCGGGCCTCCTGCCACACCGTGTTAGAAGGGGAGGGTGATTTCCACCCTTCCCGGCTCGGAGCGCGCGGGCGTCGCGCGGCTCGCGTTCGAGCGCTCCGGTCCCCGCACCGTGGTGCGCACCGCGCTGGCGCACAGCCCCTTGCGGCTGCTCACCCCGCGCAACCACGGCCACGCGGCGTGGGCCTATACCAGCTCCTTTGGGGGTGGACTGGTGGACGGGGACCACCTGCGGCTGGAGGTGGACGTGGCGGACGGCGCTACGGCGCTGCTCGCGACGCAGGGGGCCAACCGCGTCTACCGCTCGCCCCATGGCTGCCGCAGCGACCTGCTGGCGCGCGTGGGCCGGGACGCGCTGCTGGCGTGGGTGCCGGACCCCACCGTCTGCTTCACCGGCGCCCGCTATTCACAGACCTTGGACGTGACGCTTTCGCCGGGGGCGTCGCTGGTGCTGGCGGACGTGGTGACGGCGGGGCGGAGCGCCCGGGGCGAGCGCTGGGCCTTCCTGCACTACGCCTCGCGCCTGCGGGTCGCGCGGGAAGGGCGCGCGCTGGTGGATGAGCGCTGGGTGCTGGACCCCGCACATGGCGCGCTGCCGGAGCGGCTGGGCCGCTTCGACGCGCTGGCGTCGGTGTTGCTGGTGGGGCCCGCGCTGAAGGACGCGCGAGAGGCGCTGGCCGCGCGCATGGCGGCCCTGCCGGTGAAGCCGCGAGCCCGGGAGGTCCTCTCCGCCAGCCCCCTGGGCGAGGACGGACTGCTGCTGCGCGTGGCGGCCGTGTCGCTGGAGACGCTGCTGTCCACCACGCGCGACTGGCTGTCCTTCCTGCCGGGTCTGCTGGGAGATGATCCGTGGGCCCGGCGCGTGTGAGCCCTGGGACGCAGGCCGCCAGGGTGAGGGCGGTGGCTCCCCGGGGCCATCGCGCGCGACGCGGCGCGGAGCCACCTCTGGCTCATGAAAACAAACCTCCTGCGAAACAATGGAACGTGGGCCCTGCTCCTCGGGGTCCTCATGCTGTGGGGCGGTGCCGCGCGCGCGGAGCTGGCGGCGGTCGCGTGCGTGGGGACGACGGACACGAAGTACGAACCCGGCCTCAAGAACACCCAGCAGTTGGTGAAGTTCTCCGGGGATGCCAGCCTGCTGTGCACCGGCGTGCCCTTCCTCCTCCCCACCGCCGTGAGCATCCACACGGAAGGTCAGGCGCCGTTGAGCTGTGACCTGAGCCTCTTCTCCCCGGTCCGCTCCCGCTTCGTCATCCAGTGGGGCGACGGGACGACGAGCACCGCCGAAGCCGAGCCCGTGGTGAACGAGAAGCAGAACGGCCAGTTCGTCCTGGTCGTGAAGGGGAAGGTGGTGGAGGGCCGGTTCCCCGGCGCGCTCGTCACCCGCACGCTGATCAGCCCCACCCTGGACCTCAACGTCTGCGATTCACCCCAGGGGGTGAATCGCGCGGAGGGCCTCGCGTCGCTCGAGGTGGTGTCGCTGCCGTGACGCTGGTCCGCCGGCCCCACGCACCGTGGGGCCGGCGGGTGTGACTAATAGCGGGTGATGTCGAACGTGCTGTAGTCCTTGTACAGCTGGTCGACGTGATCCGCCGTCAGGTTGACCGCGTCCTTGTGGTTGTTCGTCTTCCACTCGGCGGTGTTCGCGTCCAGCAGGCGGTTCGGGCCGTCCGTCTTGTGCAGGCCCAGCACGTGGCCCTCCGCGGACTCGCCCGACTTGCGCAGGCCGATGCGATAGTGGCCGTTGTCCTTCGTGCCGTCGAACAGCTTCTGCGCGAAGGTGTCGGGGGTGATGGGCTCGAAGTCCTGCACCTTCACGCCCGGGTGTCCGCCGCCACGGCCCGTGCGGAAGTCGTCCACCAGATGGGAGATGGACTCCTGCTTCTGGGCGATGGCGTCCTTGTCCTGGTTGAGCTGGGCCATCCCGGCCTTGATGTCCTGGGTCAGCTCGCTGCGCTGCGCCTTCAACCCCTGGCGCTGCTCCGGCGTGAGGTCCGGGTTGGTGAGCAGCTCGTTGATCTCCTTGCGCTGCGCGCTCTTGCCCTGGAGCTGCTCCACGCGGCCCTGGAGCTTCCCGATGTCGTCCAGGTGCGCGCCGTTCAGCTTCGTGAGGGAGTCGCTCTGCAGGTGCTCGGCGTGCTGCTTGTCGATGAGCTTGCCGAAGTGGTTGTCCGTCAGCTTGCCGAACGCCTGCGAGCCCTTCATCGGGTCACCGCCCGCCTCGATGCCGGTGCGGATCCACTCGGAGGTCATCGCGCTGCACACGCCCGCGTCCGTGCCGGCGGGCAGTCCCGGCTGCTTCAGCATCGGGTGGCCGCCCTGGTCCGTGTAGCGCAGCACGTCCGCGCCCGGATTCTCCAGCTTCATCTCCTCGACGATCTTCTGGATTTCAGGGCGCGGCGTCATGGCCTTGCCCTTGCCCGGCGTGCGGCCCATGGCCAGGTCCGCGATATCGCTCTCGGAGCGGTTGGGCGACTGCATCTGCGGGCCCTGGAGCGAGTGCGCGTCGATGTTCGGGCGCGACGACGAGGCCTGGGGGCTGCCGGTCGGCTTGAACGCGTCGCCCTGGGGCGTCGTCCCGGTGGGAGTTGTCGGCCGGGAGACGTTCGGCGAGCCCGTGGGCGTCCCGGTAGGCGTGGCCGTGGGCGTCGCGGTGGCCGACGGCGGCTTCGCGGCGGGCGTGCCCGGCTTCGAGAAGGTCGGGTTCTGGGCCACCGTGTTCGTCGCCTTCGGAGGGGCGGGAGGGGCCTTGGGCGTCTTGGGGAAGCCGGCCTTGAAGCTCTTCATGGGGGACTCCAGGAGGGGGAGGACAGCGCTGGACGTCCGCCCATCCTGGCCCAGGCTGACGCGTCGCGCTAGGGTCCGGCGGGTCGGCGCATCCAGCACCCCGAAGAACCGAGGGAGTCGGACCCCATGCATCTGTCCCCCCGTGACGTGGACAAGCTGCTGCTGCACCAGGCGGGCGTCGTCGCCCAGAAGCGGCTGGCGCGAGGCCTGCGCCTCAACTACCCGGAGACGGTGGCGCTCATCGCCACGCAGTTGCTGGAGTTCATCCGCGACGGCCGCAGCGTGGCGGAGCTGATGGACCTGGGGCGCCGGTTCCTGGGGCGCGCGCAGGTGATGGACGGCGTGCCGGAGATGCTGGCGGAGGTGCAGGTGGAGGGCACCTTCCCGGACGGCACCAAGCTGGTCACCGTGCACCACCCGGTGGTGGCGGAGCACGGAGACCTGTCGCTGGCCCTCTACGGCAGCTTCCTGCCGGTGCCGCCACTGGAGCGCTTCACCGTGCCCGCCGCGTCGCCGGAAGGGCCGCCCGGACAGGTGCGCGCGGCGGAGGGTGCGCTGGAACTCAACGCGGGCCGCAAGGCCATCACCCTGCGCGTCACGCACCAGGGCGACCGGCCCGTGCAGGTGGGCAGCCACTACGCGTTCGCGGAAGTAAACCGCGCGCTGGTGTTCGACCGGGGCCGCGCCTACGGCCACCGGCTGGACATCCCCGCGGGCACGGCGGTGCGCTTCGAGCCGGGCGAGGTGAAGACGGTGTCCCTGGTCCCCATCGCGGGGGAACAGGTGGTGCGCGGAGGCAACGCGCTGGGCAGCGGCAAGGTGTCCGACGAAGGCCGCGAGCGCTTGTTGGAGGCCGTGCGCACGCAGGGCTTCGGTCACGAGGCAGGGAACGACGAGGAGGGTCGCTCATGAGCCGCACCATGGACAGACGCCACTACGCGGACATGTTCGGCCCCACCACGGGAGACCGGGTGCGGCTGGGGGACACCGGCCTGTGGCTCCAGGTGGAGCGCGACGCCACCGTGTATGGCGACGAGTGCAAGTTCGGCGGCGGCAAGGTGCTGCGTGAAGGCATGGGCCAGCGCGCGGGCGCGGGCGACGCGGACGCGCTCGACTGCGTCATCACCAACGCGCTCGTGGTGGACTGGACGGGCATCTTCAAGGCGGACGTGGGCCTCAAGGCGGGGCGCATCGCCGCCATTGGCAAGGCGGGCAACCCGGACGTCATGGCGGGCGTCACGCCGGGCATGGTGGTGGGCGTCACCACGGAGGTCATCGCGGGGGAAGGGCTCATCCTCACCGCGGGCGGCCTGGATACGCACATCCACTTCATCAGCCCGCAGCAGGCGGATGAGGCCATCGCCAGCGGCATCACCACCTGGGTGGGCGGCGGCACCGGCCCCGCCACCGGCACCAACGCCACCACCTGCACGCCGGGCGCGTGGAACCTGGCGCGCATGCTGGAGGCCACGGACACGATTCCCCTGAACATCGGCCTCACCGGCAAGGGCAACACGTCCCTGCCGGAAGGCCTGTTGGATCAGGTCCGCGCGGGCGCCATCGGCCTCAAGCTGCACGAGGACTGGGGCACCACGCCCGCCGCCATCGACACCTGCCTCACGCTGGCGGACGCGGAGGACGTGCAGGTCACCATCCACACGGACACGCTCAACGAGTCCGGCTACGTGGATGATTCGCTGGCGGCGTTCAAGGGCCGCACCATCCACACGTACCACTCGGAAGGGGCGGGCGGCGGCCACGCGCCGGACATCATCCGCGTGTGCGGCGCGCCCAACGTGCTGCCCAGCTCCACCAACCCCACGCGGCCGTACACGGTGAACACGCTGGATGAGCACCTGGACATGCTCATGGTGTGTCACCACCTGGACCGCGAGATTCCGGAGGACGTGGCCTTCGCGGAGAGCCGCATCCGCGGAGAGACCATCGCCGCGGAGGACATCCTCCACGACCTGGGCGCCATCAGCATGATGGCCTCCGACAGCCAGGCCATGGGCCGCGTGGGCGAGGTCATCACCCGCACGTGGCAGACGGCGCACAAGATGCGCGAGCAGCGCGGGCGGCTCGCCGGCGAGCAGGGTGACAACGACAACCTGCGCATCCGCCGCTACGTGGCGAAGTACACCATCAACCCGGCCATCGCCCACGGGCTGTCCCACGAGGTGGGCTCCGTGGAGGTGGGGAAGCTGGCGGACCTGGTGCTATGGCGGCCCGCCTTCTTCGGCGCGAAGCCGGAGCTGGTGCTCAAGGGCGGCTTCATCGCGTGGGGGCAGATGGGCGACGCGAACGCGTCCATCCCCACGCCGCAGCCGTACATGATGCGCCCCATGTTCGGCGCGCGAGGGCGGGCGCGGGGCTCCACCAGCATCGCGTTCGTGTCCGGGCGCGCGCTCAGGGAAGGCACCGTGCAGGGGCTGGGGCTCACCAAGCGGCTGTCCGCGGTGGTGAACTGCCGCAAGCTGGGCAAGAAGGACATGCGCCTCAACGACGCGCTGCCGGTCATCACGGTGGATCCGGAGACCTACGAGGTCCGCGCGGACGGAGCGCTCTTGCGCTGCGAGCCCGCCACCTGGCTGCCCCTGGCCCAGCGCTACTCGCTGTTCTGAAGAGGCACGCCATGGCTTCCAGCTGGAGGGTGTTGCAGCTGGCGGACTCGGGCTTTCCCACCGGGGGCTTCGCGCACTCGGGGGGGCTGGAGGCCGCGGTGCAGGCGGGCGAGGTGCGCGGCGCGGCCGACGTGCGGCGCTTCGTGGAGGCGCTGGTGTGGCAGGCGGGCCTGGGCGGGCTGCCGCTGGTGGGCGCGGCGTGGCGCGAGCCTGGCTCCCTGCCCGCGTTGGATGCGCGCGCGGACGCGTTCCTCACCAACCACGTCGCCCACCGGGCCAGCCGCACGCAGGGGCGGGCCTTCCTGGACACCTGCGCGCGCATCTTCCCGGAGGCCGTGGGGCCGGTGCGCGAGGCGGCCCGCGCGGCCGGCGTGAAGTTCCACCACGCGCCCGTGTTCGGCGCGGTGCTGCGCGCGCTGGAGGTGGAGCAGGAGGACGCGCAGCGGCTCTTCCTGTCGCTCACCCTGCGGGGCGCCCTGTCCGCGGGCGTGCGCATGGGCGTCATCGGCACGCATGAATCCCACCAGGTGCAGCACGCGGCCACGCCGCTGCTGGATGCCGTCCTGGCGCAATGCAAGACATCGGGCGTGGAGGACCTGTCGCAGCCCGCGCCGTTCTGGGACCTGGTGGGTGCCACGCACGACCGGCTGTATTCCAGGCTGTTCCTGTCCTGAAACAAGAGACGAAAGGAAACGCGACATGCACGACGACGACCACCGCGGCCATGGGCAGGACGGGCACGAGCACACGCACGAGGACTGGGACCACCCGGGCCACTTCGACGCGCGCGACAAGCCGCACCGGCGCGACTACTCGCGGCGCGCCTTCACGATTGGCATTGGCGGCCCGGTGGGCAGCGGCAAGACGGCGCTGGTGCTGGCCCTGTGCAAGAAGCTGCGCGACCAGTACCGCCTGGGCGTGGTGACCAACGACATCTTCACCAAGGAGGACGCGGAGTTCCTGGTGCGCAACCAGGCCCTGTCCCCGGAGCGCATCAAGGCGGTGGAGACGGGCGGCTGCCCCCACGCCGCCATCCGCGAGGACATCAGCCACAACCTGCTCGCGCTGGAGCAGCTGATGGAGGAGCTGCACCCGGAGCTGCTCATCGTGGAGAGCGGCGGCGACAACCTGGCCGCGCAGTACAGCCGCGAGCTGGCGGACTACACCGTCTACGTCATCGACGTGGCGGGCGGGGACAAGGTGCCTCGCAAGGGCGGGCCCGGGATTACGCAGTCTGACCTGTTGATCATCAACAAGACGGACCTCGCACCGCACGTGGGAGCGGACCTGGGCGTGATGGAGCGCGACGCCCGGAAGATGCGCGGCGAGGGGCCCTTCGTCTTCACGCAGGTCACACGGGATGTCGGTGTGGACGCGGTGGTGGGCCACCTGCTGGACGCCTGGCGCCGAAGATAGCCACCGGACGAACGGTCCTTTCATCAGACACCCGTCCGGCACATCCGGGCGGGTTGTGTCACGGTGCCCGCCGTGGAACTCCTGGAGCGGGCACGTGTGGAGTGGGCGGCGGCGGCGGTCGGCCTCGTCGTGGGCACCTCGATGGTGTTCGTCCCCTACGAGTTCGGCTCCGTCCTCTTTCAATACATCTATCCGCACATCCGGCTGCTGGGGAGCCTGTTCCTCGCCGGCGCGGGGATGATGCTCGTCGCGCTCATGTACCCGGCCTGGCCCGCCTTCGTGGGACGGGTGGGGCGTGTGTTCGTGCTGGCCGCGGTCGCGATCTACTGGTGGGTGGTCTGCGTCCTGCCCGTCAGCCTCACCGGCACCGTCCTCTACCTGCTCCTGATGGTCCTGCTCGTCATGGAGCGGCGCACCCTGCGCCGGGGACAGGGCCTGCTGGCGGTGTTCCTGGCCAGCGTGGCGCTGTGCTTCGGGGCGCTCCTGGTCTGGGCGCCCCGGGGCTTCGTGCGCTTCGCCCTGGCGTCGCTGGGCCCCTACGCGCGGTGGGTGGGGCTGCTCTTCTTCCTGATGGGGGTGCTGCTCGCCGTGGGGCTGTGGCGCCGCAAGCCGCTCCTGTGCCGGCTGGCCCTGGGAGGCCTGGCCCTCCTGTTCCTGAACATGACGGCCGGGGTGGCGTCGTGGCGCGCGTGGTCGGGCATGAGCGTGTACGCCGTGCTGACGCTGGCGTGCGCGCTGCTGGCGGGGGGGCGCCGGTGGCCGGTGCTGGCGGGGGTGCGCTGGCGGCTGTTCCGCGGCATGGCGCTGGCGTCGGTGCTGCCCATCGTGACCGTGGGCGCGGTGGCGTCGTTCCTCGCGCAGAAGGCCCTGGAGGCGGAACTGCACGGCAAGGCCCAGCAGGCGGTGGCCGCGGAGACGGCGTGGCTGGAGCAGACGGCCACCATGGCGCGCTCGCTGCTGCGCGTGTACAGCCGGGGGCCGGGCTTCATCTCCCTGGTGCGCGCGGGCAACCGCGAGGGCATGCGGGAGCGGCTGGCGCTGCTGGAGGGCGAGTCCGGGCTGTTCGACGCGGCCTGGCTGCTGGATGAGGCCGGCGACACGCTGATGCCCTCCGTGCGGCTGAACCGGGCGAACGGCAACTTCGCGCACCGCACCTACTTCCAGGAGGCGCTGAAGGGCGGCGCCGAGGTGCAGCTGTCGCGGCCCTTCGTCACCCGGTCGGGCGAGCCCTACATCGTCTTCACCATGCCCATGGACCTGGGCGCTGGCCGGCGCGCCTTCCTGGTGGGCGGGCTGTCCCTGCGGCGGTTGGCGTTGCAGCCGATGCTCGCCTCGCGCGGCTACCACGTGGAGATCTTCGACCGCCGCGATGGCAGCCTCCTGCGCGAGACGGAGCGGGGGGACGTGCTCACGCGGGCGCCGGTGCTGGAGTTGGTGGGCGCGGAGGCGCTGACGCGGCCGGACGGGCTCCTGGAGACGTTCGACGACACGGGGCGGCGGCTGCTGGTGGCGCACGCGCGGGTGGAGGGCACGCCCTGGACGGTGGTGGTGACGGCGCGGCTGCGCGAGGCGTTCGCGCCGGTGACGCGCATGGGCGCGTGGGTGGTGGCCATCGCGGTGCTGGCGGGGGCCATCGCGCTCGTGCTGTCGCAGTGGGTGGGGCGGGACGTGGCGCAGCGGCTGGAGACGCTGCGGGACGGCTTCGCCGCGCTGGGCACGCCCGCGCCGGAGCTGCGCGTGCAGGCCCAGGGAGACGACGAGGTCGCGCATCTGGCGCAGGGCTTCAACGACATGGCGGCGCGCATCGACCGCACGCAGAAGGAGCTGCGCGAAGCCATCGCCATCCGGGACCAGTTCCTGTCCATGGCGAGCCACGAATTGCGCACGCCGCTGACGCCGCTGAAGGCGACGCTGGAGCTGCTCATCCGCCAGTCCGGATCCGCCCAGGGGATGAGCCCGGAGCGGCAGCGGGAGACCTTCGCGCGGCTGAACCGGCAGGTGGACCGGCTGACGCGGCTGATTGGCGACATGCTGGACGTGTCGCGGCTGCAGTCCGGGCGCTTCACGTTGACGGAGGCGCCCATGGACCTGGTGGCGCTGGCGCGCGAGGTACTGGAGCGCATCCAGTCCACGCGGCCGGAGCGCCAGGGCCTGGTGTCCCTGGAGGCCCCGGCCGAGTCGCTGGTGGGCCGGTGGGACGAGCAGCGGTTGGATCAGCTGCTCACGAACCTGGTGGAGAACGCCCTGCGCTATTCACCGCCGGGGACACCGGTGGTCATGCGGGTGCGCGAGGAGGACGGGCAGGTGCGGGTGGAGGTGGAGGACCGGGGCATCGGCATTCCGGCGGACAGCCTGCCGCAGCTCTTCACGCCCTTCTTCCGTGCGCGCAACGCGGCCGAGCACTACGCCGGGGGACTGGGATTGGGGCTGGCCATCTGCCGCGAAATCGTGGAGCGCCACGGAGGCCGCATCAGCGCGAAGAGTGACGGGCCGGGGCAGGGCACCTGCTTCACGGTGTGGCTGCCGCGCGCGGCCGTCGCGGACGCGGCCTGATGCGCTACGTGGAGGCGAGTCCCTGCGCGGCGCTGGCGCCGTACGTCCAGTGCTACTGGGCGCTGGAGCTGTCGGGGGAGGCGCCGGTGGGCGTGCACCGGGTGATGCCGGACGGGTGCCTGGACATCCTGGTGGACCTGACGGACGGGGTGGGGCTGCACGTGGTGGGGGCGATGCGGACGGCGGAGGTGGTGCCGTTGTCCGCGCGTGCGGCCTTCGTCGCGGTGCGCTTCCGGCCCGGCGGCGCGCAGCCGTTCCTGCGGTTGCCCCTGCTGGAGCTGACGGACGCGAAGGTGGCGCTGGGGGACCTCTGGCCGCGCGAGGCGCGCGAGTGGCGCGAGCGGCTGGGCGCGGTGGAGGGCACGGCGGCGCGCTTCGCCCTGCTGGAGCGGCTGCTGCTGGGCCGGCTGCCCGGGCAGGAGGGGGACGCGGGGGTGCGGCACGCCGTGGACCTCATCCTGGAAGCGAGGGGCCAGGTGCCGGTGCGTTCGCTGGAGGGGG
>NZ_RAWE01000120.1 GCF_003611695.1 Corallococcus carmarthensis
TTCGTCCTGAGCCCCCCTGCTCAGGTCCGCCCCGTCAGCCCGCTCTCTCACAGGCTCGCGACCACCGCCGAGCACGGTCCCCGTCCCTCTGCAATAGGCTCGGTCACGTCGCTCGCCGGACGGATACCGCTCAGCGCATGGCTGACCACAGGCGCATACGGAGAATGCGAGAACGACCAGGATTGCCGCGGCGGCGGCCGGTACTGCATGGGGTGGCCCAAAGAGGCATTGGCGCCTGCCCAGCCTTTCTGGGCTCGCTTCAAATCCTATCGGAGTTGTGAACTCCTGTGTTCTCCCAGGCCAATCCTGTGCCCTGAGGGCCTTGCATGTGTTAATTCAGCACATGGTGATCCGAGCATCTGCAAGGCGTGGGAGATGACGGAGCCGTAGCGAGCTGTTGCTCCACACACGCGGGCCTCAGTGCTGGCAGGTGGTGACAAGAATCGTGGTGGCTGAATGCGTAGAGCAGGGATGGAGATGGTGTTTGCGGCGGCGGTGATTTTCTTTCTGGGAATTCTTGTCGGCCGGACAGTGGGCTATCGGCTGTTTCGCTTTGAAACAGTGATGGTGCTGGAAGCCGACTCGGCAAAGGGCTGCGCCGGTTACATGGGCACTGGTGAGATTTATCTAGACCGCCACTTTGGCCAAAGCGACGGCAGATACAAGATGGCGTGTGGAGAACGGGTGCGGCTATCGGCGGAGGCTCAGGTTGTTTGCCACTGCCCTTGAGTGCAATGGCCTGCTTGAGTGCAGGACCGCTCACGTCCCCGTAGGCGGCGCCTGACGCTTCAGCTCCTTCGCCGGAATCCCAGCCACGGTGGCACCCGGCGCCACGTCATCCATCACGATGGCGTTGGCGCCAACCTTCGCTCCGTCTCCAATCGTCACCGGGCCCAATATCTGCGCGCCCACGCCGATGTAGACGTCCCGGCCGACTCGGGGCACGCCCGGGATTCCGGGCAGGGGTTCCAGGCTCACGTTCTGGGAGATGAAGCTCCTCTCTCCAATCTCCACGCCCGGCGCGATGATGACGCCAATGCCTCCGTACCCCAGCTCCACCGTGGGGTGCAGCGCGGCCTGGGTGTCCACGTGGCTGTTGTGGAGGCGGTCGCCCACCGTGGCCACCATCTTGGCGAGCCTTGGCACCTGGAGCGCCTGGAGCCGCTTCGCGGCCCTATAGAACGTCAGCGCCGTCGGACCCATCTGCCCACCATCCTTTTCGCTACCGGCGCCCAGCGGAACTTCGACCGCTGCAACGTCTGTCCCATCCAGGTGTCCCGGTAGATGAACAGCCAGTGGTGCTGCCGCACCTGCTCCGTCCACTCGCGCTTGTAGGGGGCATCGTCCCCCAACAAGTCCAGCTCGCTCAAACCCCTTCCGATGAAGTCCTGGACCAGGCTCTCCGTCAGCAGGTGGCTCGGACTCACTTCCGACAAGGCTTCGTCATAGCCCGGCTTCATCGCCAGGTAACGACCGCCGTACTCAAGCCCGTATTGGAAGGCGATGGGCCGCGCGTCCAATCGCAGGAAATACAATCCCAGCCAGCCGCGCTCCGCCGCCGTCCGCGCCAGCCCCGTGTAGAAGCCCCGCCGGTGTTCGGCCTGCGCGATCGCCGTGCCCTCCTGTGCCTTCCAGCCGCTCTGCTCCAACGCGAAGGCCTCCTCCAGCTTCGACCCCAGGCCTTCGACTCCGGCCACGCGCTCTATCTCCACGCGGCCCTTTTCCTCCAGGCGCCTGCGCCTTCGCCGCAAGGGCTTCGCGTTGCTCCGGCCCTTCGTCCACGCCGCCACCGTGGCGGGCAACACCAGATACGGCGAGCGCGCGCTCGGCCACGCGCCCCAGGGCATCCCCGCGCCCCTGGCCGCGTTGAGCAGCTCCCACGCCGCGCCGCCTTCGGGCACGTCCGACAGCCGGAGCACTTCCCAGCTGGGGTCGCCCATCAGGTGCGACAGGAAGGCCACCGCGGCCCGCTTGGGCTCCTCCGCCACCAGGTCGAAGCGGCAGGAGTGCTTGTTCGTCAGCGACGACAGCTGCCGCACCGGCACTCCGTACTGGTGGCCCTGCTCCTCCTGGAGCCCCAGCACCGCCGCCAGTCCGCCCGCCGCGTTCCTCGCCGCGAGGATCCGCAGGGCCGCTCCTGGCGCGAAGTGCTCCAGCCAGCAGCGCACGAACTCGTGCCGGTAGAACACCTGATCATCCACGCGCTTCACCAGCGCGTTCCACTCCGCCTCCAGCGCGTCGAAGGCCGCGAGGTCGCGGACCTCCTCCACGCGCAGGGGCTCCACGCGCCCGTGCGGCGCGAGCTCCACCGTGTTCGGGCGGGGCAGGGAAGGGACGCGCTCCCCGAGCATCGCGTCCGTGATGGGAATCTCCTCCATGACCGTGTCTCCTCGGGTCTCGCGCTCGGGGGGACTCAGGACAGGGGCTCGCCTGCGTCATCCACCGCTTCGGGGGCGGGGACTTCCGGGCCCTGCTTCTTCAGCGGCTCGTCACGCAGCCGCACCGGTCCCTCGCCCTTCGTCATTGCGTTGATGTCCGAAGGACCCTGGCGCACCGGCACCGGAACCCGGGTGCTGGGATGCTCCACGCCTGTCTTGAACATCGCCTCCGCGGGCGCCTCTTCCACGACGGGCACGGGTGCCTCCACGGACACCGGCGCCAGCCGCTTCGGCTGCTTCTTGAGGCCGCGGAAGAGCCAGCCGCCCTTCTGGCGCTCGTACAGCTTGCGCGTCTCCACCGACGCCCGCGCGTGCGACACGCGGCCTGACTCCAGGTCCTCCAGCAACATCTCGCTCAGCCGGCGGCGCGTCACGCTGTCCAGGTAGTCGAACACCTTCTCCAGCTTGCGCACCACCACCTGCGTCGCGCCGCCCTCCGACGTGTGCGTCAGCGCCGAAATCTTCAGCTCGTGCCGCGCCCGTGCGCGCTCCGCCAGCTTGCGCAGCCGGTCCGCTTCCTCCGGCGACGCGGCCTTGCTCACCAGCCCCGGCAGCACCGTGCGCGCCAGGCCCGCGTCCACGAAGCCCGAGTCGTCGAACGTCTCCAGCGACTCCAGCGCCCGCCGCCGCGCCTCCACCGACGTGCCCTCCAGCGCCTTCAGCGCCGTCGTCACACGGTCCAGCGCCATCCAGCGGTACACCCAGTCCAGTCCCGTGCCCTTGATGTTCTGCGCGCCCATGATGCTCACCTGCATCCCGGGCGCCACCGCGCGGGCGCACGCGTCCACCACCTGGTCGCCTGTCGCCTGCGAATCCGACACCGGCACCAGCTGCTCCAGCATCATCGCCTTGTAGGCCTCACGGAACTTCGCGTGGAACGCCTTCACGCGTCCCTGGGCGTCCGCTTCGCCCCGGGGCAGCAGCGCCTTCAGCCGCGCGTGCACCGCCATGCGCGCCAGCAGGTACAGCGCGTGCTCGCGCACCTCGTCCTTCGTCGCGGCCGTCAGCACCTCCGGCAACGGCTGCGGCTGGGCGCGCGACACCGGCGACAGCGCCTCGTTGATGAGCGGGCCCACCTCGCGCTCCAGCGCGCGGCGCACCTTCTCCACGCCCACGTCGTCGTCTCCGCCCTCCAGCGCCTTCCCGACCGCCGCCGTCAGCGGCAGCGTGGCCGTCGACTGAAGCCCCGCGCCGGCCGCGTACCGCTCCAGCCGGTCCATGAACGTCGCCGTCGTGGGACGCGGCACCTTCAGCCTCGCCAGCTCCTTCGCGAGCCGCGCTTCCGCCCGGGCCTGACCCTCGGGGCTCGCGACCTCCTCCGCCGCGACGACCTCCGTGCTCAACAGGTGCCGGTCCAAGGCGCTGCGCACGTACTTCTGGAGGCCTTCCAGGTTCGTGCCGATGAGCACGTGCCGGTCCGCGGGCGCGTCCTCCACCATGATGCGCGCGAAGACCTCCGAGCGCGACACGCGGTCCCAGCGGTTGTTGATGACCGTGATGACCGCGCGCTCCGGGTGCGCGTCCGGATCCACGTCCCCCAGGCCCGTGCGGGTCCAGTTGTTCATGAAGCCCGTGCGCTCGTTCGCCGAGTGCCCGTTGATGAACTGGAGCTGCCGCCCGCGCACCCGCGCGGGCGGGAAGATCTTCAACACGCCAATCTCCGGTTGCACGTGCTCGGCCATCAGCGCCAGCGCGTACGGCCGCGACACGCCGAGCTGCTCGGCCAGCGTCGCCACCAGCGCCATGTTGCGCGGGTGCTCGCGGTAGGGGAACAGCGCGAGGAACTCCTCGGGAATCAGCTCCGCCTCCCACCACGCGCTGTGCAGCAACGTCGTGTCCTTCTCCTTCGCCGCCTGCTTGAAGAGCGGCAGGAAGTGGTCCTCCGTCGTCACCACCCGGCCGCCCTTGGGCATGAAGTTGGTGATGACCGACGCGACGTTGATGCCCGCCGGACCCTGGATGTCCTCATGGTCCGGATAGGCGTTGGTCAGCGTGGCGAAGTCGTCCTTCATCCAGTCGTTCTGGAGCAGCTCCACGAAGTTCGGCTGCAGCGCCATGCACTCCCAGAGGAACACCTCCGTGCCCAGGCGCGCGCCCAGCTCCACCATGTCCTTCTGTTCCCAGATGGTGGCCTTGTCGTAGGGGCGGAAGATGAAGAACTCGGACGGCCCGGCGCCCGGGGCGCTGTGCACGAACATCGCCTCCGAACCCGTCGTCTTCGCGAACACTTCGAAGCCCATGCCGGAGAAGAGCGCCGCCTTCAGGCGCTCCGTGCCGGACTTGCCGCGCGTGCCCCAACCGCCGATGACGAGTGGAATCTTCTCCCGCGACTTCCGCACGCTCTGGCGCTTCACGTACGTGTCGCCTAGGAAGATGGAGAAGAGCGCCGCGGTGAAGAGGCCCAGCGCCGCGATGCCGTTGCCTCCCATGCCCAGGAAGTAGCCCTCGTTCTCCATGATGCGCTCGGTGAGGAGCGCCAGGAATCCGCTCTGCAAGCCCAAGAGCGCGGGCGAGTGCAGCGTGGACGGGGGCTTCGGCGCGGCCTCCGGCTCGTGGAAGAGCGTGGCGAGCGGAGAAGGGACCTGCTTGTTCTGGCCGTACGGCGTGAAGCGCACCTGGACGCCCAGGTCGCGCTCCACGTGCTCCACGAAGCGGCGGCGCTCGCGGGGCTCTTCGCCTCCCAGCGAGTCCAGCCGCAGCGTCGCGAGCCGCCGGTAGTCCTTCGTCACGCGCAGGCGGTTCGTCAGCCGGCGCAGGCGCGAGGTGGGCGGCACCAGCACCGTCTCGCCGTGGCTGCTGAACAGGTGCACCTTGCCGTCCTTCGACAGCGGCATGTCCAGCAGGTCGTCCACCGTGGGCAGGTGACGGCCCCAGCTGCCCTGGCTCGCCACGTGGACGCGCTCGCCGGGGACCAGCGTCTCCGTGATTTCATCCAGGTGGCCCGGGTGCGCGCGCAGCGTGCCGGACATCACCCGGCCGGTGGTGTGCAGGAACGCCTGGCGCTTGTTCGGCGCGGGACGGCCCAGCTCGTGCCACATGCGCCACAAGCGGCGCTCCTGCCGGTCGCCGTGCCACAGCGTCAGCGTCTTGTCCGTGCGCTCCGCGTACAGGCCGTGCCCGTCCTGCGACAGGTCCGCCAGGATGGCGCCCAGCCACGCGGGGTCCTCCGGCATCGGCGGCAGGTTCTCCGGCGCGGGCTGGAGCGGAAGGCGCGTGCGGCTGCCCGGGCGGAGTTTGGAGACGCGGCCGGCGAGGAACGCCGTCCATGCCTGGCGCACGGGATCCTTCACCCGGCGCAGCACCTGCGCGGCGGCGGCGGCGGCCTCCACCACCGGGCCCGTGGCGCCCGGCTGCGTCGTCAGCGATTCCACCGCGTCCAGCAGCGCCGCGTGCGCGGGACCCAGACCCGCGGCCCCCAGCGCTTCCGCCAGCGCGGCGGCGCGCTCGCACGACACGCGCAGCACGAGCGGCGCGGTGTCACGGCTGAGCACATCCACCAGCACCTGGAGGGCAGGGCCCTTCACCTTCGGAGAGGCGAGCGCCGCGTCCACCGCGGCCAGCACGGCGGCGGTGCGCACGCGCGGGCTCGGCTCCGACAACGCCTGTCCCGCGACGGCGGGCACGTGCTCCAGGCCCGCCAGACGGCGCAGCAGCGGCTGACCTTCCGGCCGCTGCGCGATGAGGGCGCACAGGCCCATGCGCACGTACTCGCTGGGGTCGTGATGCGCGACCTCGGTGAGCAGCGGCAGGCGGTGCTCTTCCGACAGCAGCGGCGCGCACTGCTCCAGTACCTGGCGGCGGAAGAGGAAGTCCTTCTCCGACGGGGCGTTCGCGCGCACCCGCTGGCGCAGCAAGGCCAGGCCCGTCAGTGCGTCCACGGTGAGCAGTGCGCGCAGGGCCTCGGCCTGGAAGAACGGGCTCACGTCCTCCTGGCCCGCGAGGCTCGTCAGCGTGGGGCCCACTTCGGGCAGCGACGCGGCGACGCCCGGCACGGTCTGCGCGAGCTGCCGGAAGGCCTCCAGCGCGGCGAAGCGGTTCTGTGCGCGGGGCGCGTCCACGGCGCGGTCCAACAGCTGCCTCGCCAGCGGCACGGCGGCGGGCTGGAGCTCCTGCGCGGGGGCCGTGGTCAGCACGCCCGTCAGCGCGCGGAGCGCGGTCTCTTCTTCGATCAGCAGCTGGTGGCGGCGCTTCTCCTGCCGCTCGCGCAGGGCGTCGAAGCCCATCCACCGGTCCAGGGCGCGCAGGTCCTCCTTGCGGTCCTTGCGGTCCTTCACCGTGGCCTTGATGTGCTCCACCAGCACCTGACGGCGGGCGGCGTCATCCACCGCCTCGTTGTGCTGGCGGGTGAACTGGACGATCTCCGCGTGGATCGCGGACAGCTCCGTCTCCAGGGCCTCCAGCGCCACGCCCAGCCACGGGGCCAGGCCTTCCAGGCCGGCGGGGCGGGGGCACGTCTCCACCAGCCGCTGGGCCAGGACTTCGACCGAGGCCCCGCGCACACGGCGGTGCAGCGCGGGCAGGGCTTCCAGAAGCTGGGACTCGAGAGGTTCGTTCGCCGGGTGCATGTCGCGGCCAGAGCTATTCATCGCTTGAGAAACCTGCCCGGCCCCCCCAGGCACGCGTTCGGATCAGGACAGCTCAGGGCTGCAAACGTTGTTCATCCAGCAGCTCTTCGAACTCCTCCTCGGTGGGCGTGACGTCCTGCAACCCACGTCCACCCGTCCAATCCCACCGCGCTCCGAGTGAAAAGACGTTCTGCGTGCCGTACGGGCCGGAGAGGAACGCGCGGTCTTCCGCGAAGAGCATGAGGCGGTTGCCGCCCTTGCCCATCCACACGTTCCAGTCCGCGCGTCCCGACACGCGGTGGCGCAGGTACGCCGTGGCGCGGTGATCATCCTGGAAGCGCTGCGACGCGCCGTAGCCCAGTTCCACGCGCGTGCCCTGGAGCTTGCCGCCCAGGTGCGCCGCCCAGCTCGCGTAGGCGCCCGCGTTGTCCACCGTGTAGATGTTGGCGTTGCTCACCGCGGACATGCCCAGCGTGGCCACGTGGTCCTGGAACGGCTGCCAGCGCAGGGACAGCCGGGGCGACAGGCGCCGCGGGTGGTCCTTGCCGTAGAGCCAGTAGACGTTCTGGTCGTAGCGGCTGGCCTCCACCGCGCTGCCGCCCTGCATGGACTCCAGCGTCAGGCCCAGGCCGGGGATGAGGCCCACGTCCGGGGACAGGCGCAGGTAGCGGTCCGCCGCGATGCGGCCTCGCGCGCTCCAGCGCATGGCGCCGTCAAGGGTCTGCGTGAACACGGAGCCCTGCATGGACAGGCGCAGCTCACCGGGCAGCTGGTTCACGTACGCGGCCACGGTGCCGCCGAGCACGGCGGTCTGGTTGAGCGGATAGCGCGCCTCGGGCGTGAAGCGCAGCCACGCGCGGCCCGGGGACAGTTCGCGGCGCAGGGACAGGCGGACCTCCAGGCCCGTCTGGAGCGGGCGGTTGAGCAGCTCGCCTTCCTCCACGTCCTCGCTGCGGTAGCCCATCTCCGCGGACACCATGCCCAGGCCGCCCGTGCGCGCTTCCGGGGGCATGCCCTCCGGCAAGAGCGACAGGCCAGGCGGCAGCGCGGGCCAGGGCAGCGGCTCCAGGCCGGTGGTGCCCTGGGCCCACGACGGGGCCGCGAGCGCGCTCGGATCCGAGGCGACACCCAGTTGCACCTGCACCAGGGCTTCACCGGCGGGCGACTCCAGGCTCACGCGGTGCGGACCGCGCGAGGGCAGGAGCAGCCATGTCTCGCCCATGCGGCCCAGCGGCTGGGACGCGCCCTGGAGGCCGGGGTCGGCGTCCTCGGGCAGGCCCAGGTGCATGAGCGGACCTTCCTCCGCGCTGGAGCCGCCCGTGCCGTCACCCGAGGGCAGCGGCGTGCTGCGCAGGAGCAGCTCGCGGCCCGCGGTGGGGGCCAGGGCGGTGGCGCGCACGCGCAGGGCGGTGGGGCCCAGCACGGTCATCACCACCGGCGCACCCGGACGGCTGCGCAGGAGGGAGAGGGGCTGCGGGGCGGCCACGACGCGGGCGTTGGCGTTGGCTTCCTCGGACTCCACGAAGCGCACCAGGCCGGTCTGCTGCGTGTCGGCGCGCGCCATCACGACTTCCACCTGGTGGCGGCCGGGGACGTCCAGGCGCGTGCCCAGGATGGCCGTGTCTCCTTCGGCGACCTGGAGCTCGCGCACCACGCGGCCGTCCACGCGGAGCGCGAAGGCGCAGGTGCCAGCGGCGTCCACGCCGGGGCGCGGCGTGGTGCCGCAGAGGACCTCCGCTCCAAGGGGCCGGGGCTGCTTCACCACCAGGCTCATCACGCGCGAGGCACCGGCGGGCAGCAGCTTCGCCTCGGACAGCTTCCACGGGGGCGCGAGCAGCGCCTTGCGCACGGACATGGCGACGTCCTCGTCGTCCGCGCCGCTCTCCGACGTGGCCACAAGCGAACCCGCGGTCTCCTCCGCGTCGCGCAGGCCTTCCCAGCGCGTCCAGCGGCCCGCGGTGAAGCGCATGCGGCGCACGTCCGGATGATCCGCCCACGCCTGGAGCTGGCCCGCGAGCGCGGCACCGAGCGGCGCACCGCCGTCCTTCCACGCCTGCGGCGAATCCTGCAGCCGCTCCAGCATGCCGAGCGCTTCCAGGCCCACCTGCGGCAGGCCCGTCTCGCGGTAGAGCGCGGCCATCGCCAGCGCGCCCGCCGCGTCCTCACCAGAGGCCGACAGCAACCGGGCGCGCAGGTAGCGGCCCGCGAGGCTCTTGTCGCCCGACACCGCCGCGAGCGCCGCGTCCGTATGGCCCTCGCGAACCTGGGCGCTGATCGCCGCGAGCGTCGTGTTGCCCTCCGCTGCCGTGTGGACGTCACGCGCCGAGGCGCTGGTGCCAGCGAGTGCTGCATTGCCCTGCGTGTCCGTGCTGCCGTCACGCGCCGAGGCGCTGGTGCCAGCGAGTGCTGCATTGCCCTGCGTGTCCGTGCTGCCGGTGCGCGCCGAGGCGCTGGTGCCAGCGAGCGCTGCATTGCCCTGCGTGTCCGTGCTGCCGTCGTGCGCCGAGGTGCTCGTGACCGGCAGTCGCGCGCTGTTCATGTCCAGCGCCGGAAAGGCGGGGGACACCAGCGTGGGCTGCGTGATGGCCTGCGCGAAGCGCACCGTGCGCGGGGACGCCTGCGACAGGCGGTCCATCAGCGCGAGCAGGCGCCGCTGCTGCTCCGGCGTCAGCTTCGCCTGCGCGTCCAGCAGCCGGCCCACGTCCGCGCGGGCGAAGCCGTCCTCCTGCAGCGACGAGAGCAACTCGGCGCGCGCGAGGCGCGGTTCCATTTCCAGGGGCTCCGCGCGCAGCGTGCGGGAGAGCGCCTGGAGCGTTTCGTATGCCGTGCCGGCCTGCTGCGGCTGCGGCGGGGCAGGGGACTCCTCGGGCGTGGCCACTTCCGCGCGACGCACCGCCAGCGAGACGGCGAGCTGGACCTTCGGATCCTCGGGCTCGAACCACACCTCGCGCGCCTGCGCGGGCAGTGTCACCACCGCGGACACCGGCGCGGACGACGTGCCCTTCGCGCCCTCCAGCGCGACGTGGCGTGCGCTGGCGGCGCCAGGCATCAGCACCAGCCGGCGCGGATGGCCCACGTCCGTGTTCATGCGCACCACGAACGGCTTGCCCGCTTCAGCCCCCAAAGGACGGAACTGCACGCGGACCGGCGAGGGCAGCTTCGCGTCCGGCACCCGGAAGCGCACCGCCTTCTTGTCCACGTTGGCCGGCCACTGCGAGCGCACGTAGCCCACTTCGCCCGGCGCGCCTTCCGCCTTCGCGGGCGCGAGCGACAGGAACGCGCGCGTGCCTTCCACACCCTCCAGCTTCAGGGCGTGCTCGCCCGGAGGCAGCGCGATCTCCACCGGCTCCACCGCCGACAGCGGCAGCAGCGGGAACGCGTTGCTCCCCACGCGCAGCACCGGGTTCACCTTCGCGCCCGGCGGCGTCATCACGTAGGCGCGCAGCAGGGTGGGGGCCTCTGCGAGCCCCGTGGCCTGCACGTGCGTGGTGCCGCCCGCGGCGAGCGGCCACAGCGCGCTGCCCACCATCGACGCGTCGGCCTCCATTCCCTGGAGGTCCAGCCACTGCGAGGCCTTCACCTCGGTCCCGTCTTCACGGGGCGCGGGCGTCACCTGCGACCAGCGGCTCGAACGCCACCAGGCGGCGCGGTAGCCGCGGCGGATGTCCTCCGACAGCGGCTCCGCGCGCCATGCCAGCTCCAACGCGGCCAGCTCGCGGCTGCGCAGCGGGTCTCCCAGCGGCAGGCGGGCCACCAGCTCCGACGCCTCGGCGGTGAGGAAGCCCGCGTCCGGCAGCGCGGGCGCGGTGCCCAGCAGCGCGTGCGCGACGTCCGCCTTGCCCGCATCCAGCAGCTGCTTCGCGGTGAGGAGCCGCAGGTGCCACGCGAGCGGCGACGCATCCGTGTCCTTCAGCGCCTCCACGGCCGCGTCCGTCTCACGGTCGCTCAACGCGGCCATCGCGCGCAGGAGCGGAGACAGACCTTCCGTCTTGATCCGTCCGTACGTGCCGCGCGCCAGATCCGGCATCAGCGACACCAGCCGCTGACGCAGCAGCGACGGACGGGCGGCGGTGTCCTGCTTCACCACCTCCCAGGCCTTCTCCGCCAGCTCCGTCCAGTGCGTCTGGTGCGACAGCGCCTCGGATAGCGTGGGCCTGCGCGTGGCGACGCGCGCGCGAAGCATCGGCGCGGGGCCCTTCCAGCTCACGCGGTAGTTGTGCTTGCCCGGAGGCAGCGCCACGCGCATCTCCTCCACGATGCCCACGCGCTCGCCCGACGGGAGCATCCGCGCCGTGCGTCCGTCCGGCAGCGCCGCGCCCTCGGGCGCCTCCGCCCACGCGGGCTGCGGCATGAGCTGCGCCTGCGCGAGCACTCCGCCCACGCCGTACACCTCCACCGATGGTGCCTCGGCGGGCGCGCCATTGCCCAGCACGGTGCGCGCTTCCAGCGAGAACACGCCCGGGCCTTCCAGCTCCAGCGCCCAGACCGAGCCCTTCACCTCCGGGCGGACCCAGGGCGCGTCCATTCCCTCCAGCACCACCTCCGTGCCGGTGGGACGCGGGCGCTCCACGCGCACCGCTTGACCGTAGAGCGGCGACACCAGCGCCCACTCGCGCAGCGCCGCGGCCTTGCGCCAGTCGCGCACCGCTGTCCGGAAGGGCGAGGACTCAGGCTCATCCTTCACGAGCTCCGCTTCCAGCGCCGCGTCCACGTCCAGCCGCGCGCGCGTGGCCGCGTCGAACGCCAACGCAGGGCGCGGACCCTTGCCGTCCACCCACTTGAGGATCGCGTCGCGCATCCGCTCCTCGGTGCGCGCCGTGGACGTGTGCGTGGGGCGTTCCACCACGATGCGGGCGTTCTTCGTCGCCGTGACCCACCAGATGCTGCCGGCGCCCATGGGCTCCGCCAGGTACCAGCGGCCCGGACGCTCCGACACGCCCTCTTCCTCCACGCGCAGCTCGGGCGCTTCGTCGCCCTCCGACAGCGGCACGCGGGTGAAGCGCAGCGCCCCGGCGGGGCCGGTGACGCGCACCACGTCCAGCGGGCCCAGCCACACGGCCGCGCCCTTCTGGGACGTCACTTCCATCGCGCCCGTCGCCTGGGGCACGCCGTCCGGCACATAGGGCGCGTGGCCCTGGAGGTCCTTGAGCGCGACCGGGCCCCGGATGGCGCGCGGCTGCCAGGCCATGCCCTCTTCGCTGCGGGCGATGACGGACGGCTGGGAAACGGTGGGCTGCGCGATGACGGGCAGCGCCGCGAGCGCTCCCACGAGCAGGGTGTAACGGGCGCGGCGTCGAACAGGAAGCATCGGCGCTCAGTCCTCCAAGGGTGCGAACAGAATCTGGGCCAGCCGGTCCAGACGCGCCGGGGTCACCAGCGCTTTGCGCGTACGGGATGACATTTCGAGGTGCAGGAAGCGGGCTCGCGGGTAGGACTGGAGCAGGCGCGCCTGCGCGTTCTGTGTCCCACCGAGCACCTGCACCCCGTCCGGGAACAGCTTCACTCCGGGGCCCAGCGCCTCCTCCAGCGGTGCGGATGCCTTCCGGGCCCACGCTCCGGGCTTGCGCGTCCCGTCGCTGATCACCATGGCGAGCATCTCCGTGCGCCCCTTCTGGACCTTGGACTCGCCGAAGCCGTGCAGCTGCACCACGCGAGGAGCGGGGAGCTGGCGAGCGGCCAGGTCCGTGACGGTCTGGAAGAGGTGCTCCGGGTTGTGTGCGACGTCGGCGGGGTGTTCCGGATCCTCCGGTGTCTCACCGGACGTGCCCTTGTAGCGGTGCGCGGTGGCGGTCATGAACAGGCGCGGCGCGCGGCCTTCGGGAGGGCACGAGAAGATGCTGGATCCGATGTCCTCCGTGCCGATGTCGAAGTAGGGGTGGGGCACCTGCACCACGTCGTCGGTGGCTTCGCCGGTGCGGATCACATACGCGCCCGCGCCGTGGTAGCCGTCCGGCCGCTCCCGCAGGACCCAGAAGGTGTCGCGCGGCGTGGTCCAGGTCTCCAGGAAGAAGCCCACGGACGCGGCCACGTTGGTCAGCTCCGGGGGCACGTCCTTCTGCTTCGGCGCGGCCGCCAGCAGCGCGGGGATGAGCTTCGAGAACGCGGCCCGCTCCTCCAGCGTGGTGGGGTGGAACGTCACGGCGTCCACGCGGGGCCACAGCCCGGAGAAGCGCGCGTCCACGCGGCACCCCGACTGCTCGGGCACGTTCACGGATGGATCCTCCTGCGGTACGCGCTCCGGTGCGGGCCGCGTGGCCGTCTTCGCGCGCATGCCGGTGCGGGGCGCGTCCTGCTTCGAGGCGGACGCGGTGTTCGAGGCCGACGCGACGCCCGGTGCCTCTGGCGCGTGCGATGCCGACGCATCGTTCGCGCTCGTCGCGGCACCCGGTGCCGCTGGAGCGCGTGATGGCGACATGGCGTTCGCGGTCGTCGCAGCACCCGGTGCCTCTGGAGCCTCCGAGGCGGTCTGTGCCCGGGCGCTCACGCCAGCGCCCAGCACCGACACGACTCCCGCGGCCACGAGCGGGCGCCACGACCCGGTCCTCCGGGGGGACTTCACAACATGTCCTCGTCGGGCTGCCAGCCGCCCCGGTTCCACATGCGCGGCGCGGTGTTCTCCACCGGCTGGCCGAACATGAAGAACCGCGCCCACATGGGCTCGGAGCCCAGCGCCTGGATGCGCACGGTGTGCACTCCCGGCGCGATGTCTTCGCCCAGCGTCACCGGCACCGTGCGCGCGTACCACTTCACGCCCGGGCGGCCCGCAGGCATGGCCGGATCCCGTTCGGAGGCAGGCAGCACCACCGTGCGCTCCGCGCGGGTGACGTGCGGCACCAACACGCTGGCGCGACGCACCGGGTTGCCGCCATCCACCGTCACGGACAACTGGGGCGCGGTCGCACCGTCCGCCACCGGCGTGTAGACGACCACGTTGAGCGTGACGGCGCCCGGGCCCGTCTTGCGCACCGGTACGCGCAGGCCGCCTTGGCTCACCGGATACACCGTGCGCGAGCGCAGACCGCTGCCCGCCGCGGGAGGCCGGTTGAGCATCGCCGTCAGGCCCGGCGCCGAGGAGCGCAGCAGCACCTCATGCTCACCCGGCGGCAGCGGAGGCAGCAGCTCCCGCGCCCGCGTCGAGCGCACGGTGAAGCGGTGCAGTGGCTCGCCGTCGAGCAGTACCTCCACCTCGTTGCCCAGCGCCGCCGCGTCCTTCAGCGACAGGCGCACCTCCGGACGGGAGGGCGTACGCGCATCGAAGCGCGCCCGCACCGCGCGGCCCGGCTCCAGCACCGTGGACAGCGCCTTCACCATGTCCACCGTGTCCGCCTGCGCGGACTCGAGGACCTCGACCATCGAGGGCGAACCGTACGGGCGCACCACCACCGCGTCCCCGGACGGCGGAAGCGTCTCCTCCTCCGGACCCACGGGCTCCAGGCGCACCTGGCTGAGCAGCTCCAGACGTGCGCCCGCCTGCATCAGCGCGGGCAGGTTCGCCGGACGCATCGGGTGCCACGCGCGCTGATCCACGGGTGCGTTGCGCCAGCGCACGGCCGTGAGCGCGTCGTTGGTGTACGGCGCCGACGCCGCCATGGGCTGACCGCTGGAGAGGAAGCTGTAGAGCTGCACGATGGTCGCGCGCGGCGCCTCCACGCGCAGCTTGCGAGCCCCCATGGGCAGGAACACCCGCGCGCTCGCCACGCCCGACACCCAGGCCGGCAGGTCCGTCACTTCTCCGGAGCCCGCGGAGCCCGCGTCCTGGGCCACCTGCGCCAGGGGCGTGCACGGCAGCGCTCCACCGGCCAGCGGCGCCAGGGCCGCGCTCTCGAACGGCGCGGGCTCCGGCGTCGCGTCCAGCGAAGCCTGGCCCAGGCTCTGGCCCTGGCCATCCAGCACCGTGAGGCTCAGGTGCAGCGGCTCATGCGAGGGCGCGCGGTCCAGCGAGCGCGCGTCGAGGCGCACCAACCGCCCCACCGCGTCCATGCGCGGATCGATGTCCAGCTCCAGCACCGGGCACGCGGGGCCGGTGGCGAACGCCTCCGTGCGGCGCGTGTCCGGCAGGAAGGCCACGCGGCCCTCCGACGCGACACCGGGCGAGGAGCGCGACTCGGCGGGCAGCAGCCACGACTCGAACGGGCCCTCCACCGTGTAGCGCAGGTCCTCCTTGCCGTCGTTGCGCACCATCACCGTGTGCACGCCTTCGGGCAGCTCCAGCGGATGTGACATGGGCGAACCCGCCACGGGACCCGGCAGCTCCAGCGTGTGCGCAGTGCCGTCCGCGGACAGCGTCTGGACCGTCACCGGCCCGTGCGGCTGCGCCTTCGCGTCCGTCCCGTCGCTCCACAGCCACAGCACCGGCTTCGAGGGCCCGGTGACGTTGAGGGCCACGGCGCGGCCCGCGCCCAGGCGCTCCTGCACGGACTCGGTGGCCTCCACCAGCGGCAGCCGGTAGGCGGTGCGGTAGACGGGTTCAATCTGGTAGTCGGTGCCCGCCTCGCCCTCCGCGTTGAGGCGCTCCCAGTGCTCCTCGGCGAGCCAGCGGCGCGTGTCGGTGGAGAGCTTCTCGAAGGGCTCGAAGGTGGCGCGGCCGGCGCGCACTTCCGCGCGGGCCTGGGCCAGCTTCTGCGACGCGAGCAGCGGCAGCGTGCGGTGCGCGCGGACGTACACGCGCGCGAGCAGCGAGTCGTTCGCGCCCGCGGACCGCAGGTACAGCACGGAGTAGTCCGGCCGCTCCTTGGGCAGGCGCAGCACGAACTCGCGCTCGTCCGTCACCTGCTGATCCGCGTGCGTGGTGAAGGCGCTCTCCTCCAGGAAGGTGCCGTCCTCCTGCGGCTGGCCCTTGCTCTGGCGCGTGCGCGTGAAGATGTCGCGCTCCAGGAGGACGCCGTCCGGCCCGCGCAGGATGGCCTTGAGGCCGTACTGGAACTGCTTCTCCGGCGCGTAGGGCGTGCCGTCCGGAAGCAGCTCGTGCGTGACGATGAGCAGCTCCTCCGCGTCGGCGGGGACGCGCACGCGCATCTCCCGGCCCGGCTCCAGGCGGTAGAAGATGAGGCGCTCGGCGTTGACGAACTTCGCGTCGCGCCGCGCGGTGGGCGT
The DNA here is from genome assembly GCF_003611695.1 of Corallococcus carmarthensis. Lineage (GTDB taxonomy): Bacteria > Myxococcota > Myxococcia > Myxococcales > Myxococcaceae > Corallococcus > Corallococcus carmarthensis. The sequence goes on from NZ_RAWE01000120.1 coordinate 16,097, forward strand.
GTCGGTGTTGCTCAACACGGCGAGGCTCGCGCCCCAGATGATGGCCAGGCCCACCATCAGGCCCAGGAATGCCACGAGGGCACGGCTGCGGGTCTTCATCGACGGGCCTCTTCGCGGGAGACTTCCCCGGTCAACACCACCGGCCGGCGGTGCCGCAGCGCCAGGTCCACCGTGCTCGCGAGCTCCGCGTCACCCGCGGTCAGCTCCGCGCGCTTCGCCGGCGACGGGTGCTGCTGAAGGAAATAGACGGCGCGCAGCACCTGCTTGCCCTGCCGCGCTTCCACCAGGAGGAAGGGCAGGCCGTATTCGGCGCTGAAACCGGACTTCACCTGACGCGTCACATTGCCCACGCGCTTCGTCTGCGCCAGCGCGCGCAGGTCATGCACGTTCTGCTGCGCGACGTAGCGCTCCGCGCTCGCGGTCAGCTCCGCGAAGTGCTCCTTCAGCGCGGCGGACACCGGCTGCGTGGGCGCCACCAACCGGTCCGCCAGCAGCGCGCGCTCGGGAGACTCGCGCGGCTCCTCGGGCAGAAGGCCCGTGATGGCCAGCTCCTCCGCCGCCAGCCGGGGGCCCACGAAGGCGCCGCGCAGCGGCTCGGACAGCCACAGCGTGGCCAGCCGTGCCCCGCCGAACGTGCGGGAGAAGACCTGCTGCGGGCTCGCGTCGTTGAGGCCCGTCAGCTCCGAAGAGCCGTCGTGGTAGCGCACGCGCTGCCCCAGCCAGCCCAGCGGGCCTTCCCGCGACAAGAGCTTCTCCAGGTCCGCCGGCCGCTGCGCCGGGGTGAGCACCGGGCTGCCCACGTCCACCAGCACGTCCGCGTCCACGGAGGGCCGGCCGGAGAAGCCGCGCAGGTGCAGCACCCAACCCTGCTCCTTCGGCAGCGCGCGGTGCACCGCCTGGTGGAATGCCTGGAAGCTCGTCCGAAGCTCACCGAAGGTGGCCGGGTGGGGCATGTCGCCAGACGCGGTGGCGAACACCAGCGCGGTGGAGCGCGACTCGTGCCACAGCTCCGCGGCCACCGGCAGCGTGCCCGCTTCACGGGCCGGCGACGGCACCTCCAGCGCGAGCGGCGAGCCACCCGGACGCACCATCAACCCCGCGCCCAACCGGCCCGGCGTCGCTTCCGCGTCCGTCACCCACCAGCAACCCGCCGAGCCCGCGCACTCCGTCACCGGATGCACCCGCAGGCCCATCAGCGCCGCCATGGCTCCGGCCCAGCGCGTGCGCAGCTCCTTCGGCACGTCCGCCGTCCCGCCGCCCAGGAGCGGCGAGGCCACCTGCTGCTCCAGCACCAGCAGCTCCGCGTCCGACGGCTGCACCGCCGGCACGCGCGCCACTTCGGGCGTCACCATCAGCGTGCCCAGCGCGTCGCGCTCCGTCATCGGCTCGGCCAGCGCCTGCGCGTGCTCCAGCACCAGCGAAGCCAGGTCCGCGGCACCCGCGCGCAGCACGCTCACGCGCGCTTCACCCCAGTTGCCACCGGGCTCCGGCGGAGCCTCGGCCGTCACCTTCGCGCCCGGCCACAGCGCGTCCAGGCCCTGGGGCGCCTTGCCGCCCGGCGTGTGCAGCACCACCTGGCCCGGCTTCAGCGAAGGATCCACGCGCAGCTGCACCCGCTCCCGCGAGGACAGCGCTTCGTGCGCGTGGCGCAGCGGCGTCTCCGACTGCGCCAGCGCGTCGCCCAGCACCAGGCCCGCGCGGTGGGAATCCACGCCGCTCACGATGACCGCGCGGCAGTTCACGCGCTCGCACAGGAGGGCGGCGGCCTCGGCGCTCGGCGCCTCCGCCAGGGGACGCGGCACCTCCAGCACCGGGCCCTGCGCGCCGGGCACGAGCAGCGACGTGTCCCAGCCCGCCTTGCCATCGCCTTCCACGCGCTCCACCAGCGCGAAGCGCGCGGGCATCCCGTCCTGCTTCGGCAGCTCGCGAAGCTCCATGCCCAGCGACACCGCCTGCGTGCGCAGCGCGTTCAGTCCTTCCGCGCGGCCCGACTCCAGCCACGCATCCAGTCCGTTCCACAGCCCGGTGTACGCGCGCAGGTCGCCGTGCTTCAGCCGCAGCGACTGCCCGCCCACGTCGCTTTCGCGCGCGGTGGCGCGGCCCAGCACCATCAGGCCCAGCGGAGACTGGTCCAGGCCCAGGCCGGGCACGTGCTCGCGCGAGGCTTCCGCGGTGAGCGCGGTGGCCGGACGCGGTTCGATGAGCGACAGCCCGAAGCCCGCGAGGCTGCCGATGAGGAAGCCCGCCAGCGACGTGTGCAGCGTGGGCAGCAGCACGCGAGCAATCACCTGCTTCTGGAGCATCTTCACCGCGAGCAGCGTGGGCACCAGGTAGCCGAAGCCGAAGAGGTCCGTGACCTTCAGGCCCGGGATGCGGGCGCCCATGGCCCAGCCGATGGTCCACTTCACGAGGAAGCCCAGACAGAAGACGAGCACCGTCTTGCGTGAGCCCTCCAGGTTGAGCGTGCGCAGCCCCGGCACCGACAGGACGGCCTTCGCGGCCAGCACCAGCAGCAGCACCTCCGCCATCGTGGCCACGAGCTTCAGGGGCTCCAGCCACGTGAGCGCCAGCAGCGCGGGCACGAGGATGCCGTTGAAGTCCCAGCCGTACTTGAGGTTGAAGCGCGCGGCGAAGAACGCCGTCGTCAGCAGGATGATGTAGGCCTTGGGGCTGGACAGGAAGTCCTGCGCCACGTCCTCGTACATCAGCTCCAGGCTGGAGAAGGACAGGTTGGTGCCGGGCAGCAGCACGAAGCGGAGGATGACGTACGTGAGCGCCACCGGCACGCCCACCTGCCACAGCCCGCGGCGCAGCTTCAGCTTCCAGAAGGCGTTCGCGGTGAGCGGCACCAGCACCAGGCCGATGCTGTGCAGGCTGCGGTCGACGATGAAGGACGTGCCCCACCGGTCGTCCATCCAGTGCCCCAGCACGGGCAACAGCCATGTCTCGCTGACGGCGCGCACCACCACGCTGGCGAGCACGACGACGAAGAAGCGGTCGCGGCCGAAGAACTCGCTCCACGCCCCCGAACGGGACAGTCCGCTGGAGAACGCCAACGCCAGGCCGTAGGTGAGCAGCGACTCCGCCACCACGGTGCAGCCCGCCTCCGGGTGGATGACGAACACCGAGGCCAGGTAGCCTGGAACCACGAGGCCCACGAAGACCCAACCGAGCGTCTCCGTGAGGAGCGCCAGGATGAGCACGCCCACGAGCACCGCGACCAGGATGGAGGTGTCGAGGGAGTAAGCCGGAAAGAGTGTCAGGGTCGAAAGGAGCGCCATGTGGCTGCGCTCGAATCTAGGGAGGCTCCCGTCCCGGACCAGGGTTGCCCCTTACAGGGGGTGAGAAGCGTCCGCTGTCCAACCGATGATCCGGGCCTTCAATGCCACTGAATGCCCAACCCCGGACAGTGGCAGCGGCCTCCTGGACCGGATCAGCGCGCCTGCTTCACCCGAGGAGCAGCAGGGCGGGACCCCGGGTGTGGATGACTCCGGTGTGATGCGTCATGCCCCCGGCCGGGCGGATGCGGCCAGGGGGAACGGCTGCGCCTTACGGGCAGTCCGTCGCGGCCACGGCCTGGCAGCCCAGACCGGAGCCGGCGAGCGTGCAGGGCACGGTGTCCGCGAGCGCCTGGAGGACGGCCTTGGACGACGCGCCGGTGCCGCGCAGCGTGGCGGACTGCTCCAGGTGGATGAAGCGGTCCGTGGCGGCGGCGGCCTCCGTGTAGCAGGCGTCCGCGGCGCCGTTGTCGATGCGGCCCTGCACGTTGCTGGTGCCGCACAGGTCGCGGTGCTGGCCCGAGTCCTCCGCCGAGTTGCAGGAGAACGCCTTCTTCGTGCCCACCAGGTGGGTGTTGAGCGCGTCGCGCAGGCGGTTGGAGAGCGACTCCGGGCGCAGCACGCTGGTGCCGTCGCTCACCACGGCGGCCTCGGGCCCGTCGCCCGCGTCCATGCCGTGGATGCTGGCGGCGATGGCGTCCGGGTACGTGTCGCGCAGCGCGCGGTGCGCGGCGGTGAAGAAGTTGTTGCCGTAGTGCGCGGCGTCGGAGATGCGCAGGCCCTTCGTGCCGCACACGCTGGTGGTGCCGCTGCACGGGCTGGCGGTGGTGACGGCGCAGCGGTTGCTGCCGGTGATGAGCAGCGCGCGAGCGCCCAGCGTCACCAGCTGCGTGGCCGTCTGGCGCAGCGTGCCCTCGTCGGAGTCCGCGTGCGGCGCCTCCAGCCACAGGTTTCGGGCGGGGAACAGGTTGATGATGAAGGTGCCGCCGCCGCGCGACAGCAGGCCCTGCTCACGCACCACCAGCCAGCCGCCGCCCGAATCGTTGCGGAAGGTGGACACGCCGTAGCCCATCCCCGTCAGGTCCTGCACCACCTGCGCGGTGGGACCCTCGGTGAGCAGCGTGCGGAAGGCGCCCTCGAACGCGGCGAGCTCCGTGCCGCCCGGTTCCTTGAATCCGCCGCTGTTGGCCGCGGTGATGGACGCCGTCTGGAGCCACGTCGTCAGGTTGCCCGTCAGGCTGGACAGCGAGCTGAGCGGCGCGCACACGCTCGCCGAGGGAGCGGGCGTGCTCACGACCGGCGCCTCCGCCGTGGGCGTCTCCCCGGGCGTCACCGTGTCGGTGAGCGTCGGCGTGGTGGGCACCTGGCCCACGTCCTCCACGGGCGCGGTGGGCGTCTCGGTGATGTTCCCGGGAGCACTGGTGGCGGGGCTATCCGCCACGGCACCGCTCGGTCCGGCGACGGCATTGCTGCAAGCGGCTGCGAGGAGCAGGAGGCAGGAAAGGGACGCGCGCAGGGGGGACAAAGACATGGTCCTGTCCCGAACAGCATGCCCTGCGCATGCATTCGCATCCCGTCAATCCGGGATGACAGCCGGAGCGGCGCTCGCACGCCCGTCCGCCCTATGTCGCCTGCCTGCTAGGGCAGGGTCCGCAGCAGCCCCTCCGCGCTCGGCGCGCCCCAGCCGGTGGGGATGTCCCAGCCCGGTCCCGCTTCGTAATGCTGGTCGGTGACGCCCACGGTGATGTCGCGGAAGCTGCCCTGCACGTTCGGCAGCGTGTACAGCTGCGAGTTGAGCCAGCCCACCGGAGGCTTCGCTTCCTCTGAACGCGCGCCGTTCACCACCGCGATGAGCCCCGCGAAGATGGGCGACGCGAACGACGTGCCGGTGTTGGGCGTGGTGACGCCCAGCCACGTGTACCAGTAGCCGGTGTCCGCGTTGAGCGCGACGTCCACCACCGCGCGCTTCGCGGGCAAGGGGACGATGCCCTTCTGCCACTCCGGCGTGGTGAAGGAGCGGCTGATGCCGGAGCCGGAGTAGTACCAGGCGGTCTCGCCCGTCACCGTCATGCCGTTCATCTTCAGCTGCGTGCCGCCCACGGCGGTGACGTACGGGCTGGAGCCCGGCGTGTCCACGCCCGCCGAGTCACCGCTCGCGGCGGCGACGGTGATGCCCAGCGCGGCGGCCATCATCCCGGAGGCGCTGTACTGCTCGTGCACCGCGCGCGGTTCGGAGTCCTCGCGGTGGGCGAAGGACGTGGTGATGACGGACACCTCGCCCCGTCCAATGGCCTCGTTGAAGGTGAAGAGCATGGACGTGTTGCGCGCGTCCGGGCCCATGTAGACGAGCACGTCCGATTTGGGCGCCATCGCCGCGGCCCACTCCACGTCCAGCGTGCCCTCGCGGTAGCGCGTGACGGGCGGCTCCATGGTCTGGATGACCTTGGGGTCCGCGCGCTGGATGTCCCACATCTTCCAGAAGGCGCGCACGTCCTTCCACCGGAAGCTGGCGCCAATCACCACGCCCAGCTTCGTGCCCTGGCCGTGGTGCCCCTGCGCGTAGAGCGAGTCCGCGCCGTACGCGCGCGCCACCTGCTGCGGCGTGAGGCCCCGGTTGATGGGGTCCGGCTTGTCCGTGGACGGCTGTCCGAACTCGCCGGGCAGGGTGCCCGTCTCCGCCGGCAGGTCCAGCGCGACGATGGCGTGGATGCGCTGCTGCACGAAAGTGGGCGCCTTGATGCCCTCCGTGAGGCCGTAGACGTCGTGCGGATCATTGCCGCCCTGGGGCGACTTGCGCTCCAGGATGCGCAGCTTCACGCCGAACGCCTTGTTGAACTGGCCCACCGTCCCCACGAACTGCACCAGCAGCCGGTTGGTGGCGACGAAGGGCACCTGCATGCCCTCGGACTTCAGCCAGTCCGTGACGATGGTGACGTCCTTCTCCAGTGGAGCGTGCTTCGTCATCCACTCGGATTGAGTCATGTACTCGCGGAAGCCGGAGCCGCCCGGCTTGTAGATGTCCCCGATGCGCTGCTCGAGCGCGGACTCCTCGCGGATGGGGAAGGACACGAGCCCGCGGATGAGGTCCGTCTCCGGCGCCTCGCCCTTGTCCGTGTAGACGCCCGGCAGTGGCCCCGGCACGCCGTCCGTCGTCGGGATGGGGGTGGGGTCCAGCACCTCCGCCTCCGGATCGGGCGGCGGCGGATCCACCACCTCCGGCGCCGGTGGCGGCTTGCCGGGGGGCGGCTGTGACGTCTCGGCGTCGGGAAGGGTGGGCGTGGACTCCACCGGCGTCGGCCCGGGAGGCCGCGGCTTGCCCACCGAGCTCAGGCGGTCCGAGTCGCGGCAGCCGCCCATCCATCCCGCCAGCAGAAGGACACCCGTCAGGATGTATCCGCGCTTCATTGCTCCCCCAGCCCGCGGTGACCCGCCTCGGGTCCCCCGCACCCCAGCCGCCCTCCCCCTGGAGGACGTCGCCCATTGTGCGCATCCAAGTTGGGCGCGATTGCCCTGAGAGGCAACTGTCGTGGACAGGTAAATCGCGGCTACACTGTTGGCACTTCTTTGCCCATCCCATGCGGCTGCCGACAGCACTCCTGCTCTTCTTCTTCCTGCTGCCGTGCGCTGCGCTGGCGCAGGGGGACACGCGCATCACCTTCCTGGGCCGTCAGCTGGAGAAGGGAAGGGATCCGCGTGCACGCTCACAAGCCGCGCTCGTGTTGGGCGCCACCGAGGATCCCGAGGCCGTGACGCCGCTGTGCGGCGGCCTCAAGGACCCAAGCGAGCTGGTTCGCACGGCGGTGGCCAAGGGCCTGGGCGCCCTGCTGGAGCCGAAAGGGCTCGACTGCCTCCAGGCGGTGCAGGGGGAGGCGGACGCCACGGTGCAGGCAGCGGTGGCGGAGTCCATCAAGGCCATCAAGGCGTACCAGTCGCGGCGGCCGCGCTTCTACCTGTCGCTGGACGGGCTGAAGGACAAGACGGGCAGCGTCCCCGCGGAGCTGGTGAAGGTGACGGAGGCGCGGCTTCGCTCCAAGCTGGTGCGCCGGGGCGCGCAGATGGCCCCGGAGAAGGAATCGAAGGCCGCGGCGAAGGGCGCGCTCAAGAAGCTGGGCGTGCACGGCTACCGCATCACGGCGGAGATCCAGGCGACGGACAGTGGAGGCCTACGCCTGGCTCTGTTGTGCATGACGTACCCGGAGCAGTCCCTGATGGGACAGGTGGAAGTGAACGCCGCGGGAGCTCCGCCCGCGGACCTGTTGAAGGCCCTGATCCCCCGAGCCATCGAGGAAGCCGCCGCGACCTTCGACTGGAGCAGCGAGACATGACGACGACCACGGCCCCGGCCCCGACGACGAAGCGCCGCTGGCGCAACTTCCTGCTCGACGCGCCCTTCCAGCTGAAGCTCACGGCGTACATCGTCGGCGTGTCGCTGGTGCTGGCGGCGCTGCTGGGCATCTTCCTGGTGCGCGCGGCGAACTCGCTGATGCACGAGACGGCGACTGCGGTGGATGCCCGCTCGCGCGCGGCGGACGTGAGCCGCGAGTTGTCCGGCGCCACGCTCTCCAACGAGCTGCTGGCGCACATGAACGACCCGGCGTTCGAGAAGAAGTTCCAGGAGCAGGCGCAGGCCATCGACGCCAGCTACGAGGCGGAGCGCACGGCCATCGTCGCGCAGCGCGCGGAGCTGGAGCGCCACCAGCAGCTGACGTGGTGGGTGCTGGGCGGCTGCATGCTGAGCTTCATCGTCGTGGTGGCGCTGGCGACCATCGTGGTGACGCACCGGATGGCGGGTCCGCTCTTCCGCATCAAGCGCATGATGCGAGAGGTGGCCGAGGGGCGCCTGCGTCCGCCGCAGCACGGCCTGCGTGAAGGCGACGAACTGCAGGACGTCTTCGAGGCCGCGCGGGACATGACGCAGCGGCTGCGCACGCAGCAGGAAGAGGACGCGCGCGTGGTGGCGGAGGCCCTGGCGCAGGCGCGGACGAGCGGCGCCACGGGCCCCTGGGTGGACGAGCTGAGCGCCCTGGAAGCGCGCTACCGCGAGCGGCTGGCGCGGTAGGGCAGGGCGGGTTCGAGTTCCCGCGCCGGGGGCTTTGCACCCGCGCGGTGAAGCGGGCGCGCCAGGCCTTCGGGCAGGAAGTGGCCAGCAGGGACGTTTGGGAGCCTGGCGGAAGTGGCTCCCGCGTCACCCGTCAGCGTTTCACACCCGAGCGGTGTCCGCGGTGAGCCCCATCTGCAGCAGCTCCGAGTGCAGCAGCAGCCGCGCCTGTGCCCACGGCAGCGCGACGACGCGGTAGCCCGCGAGCGCCTGGAGCAGCAGGGGCCGGTAGTTCGCGTGTCCGGGGTCGGCGACCACGACGATGCCCCGGTCCGTGGTGGAGCGGATGAGCCGCCCGACGCCCTGGCGCAACAGCAGCAACGCGCGCGGCAGCCGGTACTGGAGGAAGCCCAGGTACTCGTTGCCCGCCTTCGCCAGCGGCTCCTCGCGCGCGGCCACCAGCGGCCGTGACGCCGGCTCCAGCGGCAGCTTGTCGATGAAGACACACCCCACGCCACGTCCGGGGATGTCCACGCCCTGCCAGAAACTCTTGGTGCCCAGCAGCACCGTGCCCGTGTCGCGCTCCTGCCGCGCCGCCAGCGAACGGCCGTGCCCGCGCGACTGGCGCAGCACTTCGATGCCGTGCGGCTCCAGCCGCGCCTGGACCTCGCGCGCCACGCGCTCCAGCCGCCGCGTGGAGGCGAAGAGGCCCAGCACCCGTCCGCCCATCACCTGCGCCAGGCCGGAGATGCGCCCGGAGGCCCAGTCGATGAACGGCTCCTCGTGCGCGCGCGGCGCGTCCGTGACGAGCACCACCAGCGCCTGCTGTCCCAGATGGAACGGCGAAGGCGCGCGCAGGATGGGCGGCCTCAGCCCCAGCCGCTTCAATACGAAGGGCACACCGTCGCCCGTGCCCAGCGTGGCGGACGCCATCACCAGCGCGCGCTTGTTCGCGGCGAAGTCCTTCGCCACGGACTCGGACACGTCCACCGGCTGCGCACCCACGCTCCAGCGCGACTTACGAGGCTCCGCCCGCGCCGCGTAGCAGCGCTTCGCGTCCGGGTCTCCGGCCAGCTCGCCCGCGAGCACCGACAGCTCGCCCAGCTCCGTGGTGGCCCCGGCCAGCTCCCGCTCCAGCGAGGGCTGCTTCACCGCCAGCTCCGGCAGCGCCGCCAGCACGCGCACCGCCAGCAGCGTGTGCACCCGCTGCAACGCCGTGCGCACCGCGACCAGTCCCTCGCGCACGGGCTCCCAGGCGGGCAGGGCGCGCACGGCGTCCGTCACCCGCAGCTCGGGCGCGTAGGCCGCGTCATCCGCGTCCTCGCCGGGCATGGCCGACGCGGGCTCGCACAGGGTCGTCACCTGTTCGCCCAGCGCGCGCGCTTCCTGGAGCAGCGTGCGCAGGGCGTCGTCCACCTCGGACATCAGCACGCGGGATTCATCCCGGCGCGTGGCCGCCAGCGCGCGGCGCAGCTCCGCGAAGAGGCCCCGGCGCCCGTCGCGACCGTGCAGCCGCTCCGTGAGGCGCAGGAAGGCCAGGTCCGACAGCTCCACCGTGAGCGCGGTGGTGGCCACGTCCTCCAGCTCGTGCGCCTCGTCCAGCACCAGGTGGTCCAGGCGCCCGTAGCGCGCGGGCCACGCGAACGCGAGCGACTGGTTGATGACCAGCACGTCCGCCTCGCGCGCCTGCGCCACCGCCGAGTGGTAGAAGCACTTGTGGTGATGCGGGCACCGCTCGCCCAGCGTCGTCGCCGCCTCGGAGCGCACCGCCGGCACCAGCCCGTGCATCCCCGGGAAGCGCTCGCGGAACCAGTGGCTCAGCCGGTCCAGGTCCCCATCCACGCTGCGGCGCATGTACGCGCGCACGTAGGCCCGGGGCGCCCGCGCCGCGTGGTTCATCCCCGGCTCCACGCGCGTGGCCTCCAGCGCGCGGCGGCGGCACAGGTAGTTCGTCTGCCCCTTGAGCAGCGCGTAGCCGAACGCGCCGCCCGTGGCCTGGTGCAGCCGGGGCAGGTCCTTCTCCAGCAACTGGTCCTGGAGCGTCTTCGTGTGCGGCGCCACGCCCACCTTCAGCCCGTTGCGAGCGGCGAACAGCGCCGCGGGCGTGAGGTACGCCAGCGACTTGCCCGTGCCCGTGCCGGCCTCCACCGCCACCTGCCCGCCGTCCGACAGCGTGCGCGCCACCGCCTGCGCCATCTCCAGCTGCGCGGGCCGGGACAGGAAGCCGCCGCCCCGCTCCAGCGCGCCGCCGGGCCCCAGCACCTGGGCCACCTCGTCCGGCCGCACCGGCAGCGGCGTCGCGTCCAGCTCCGGCTCGGGTGGAGGCCTGCCGCCATTCGCGCGCTTGCGCTCCGGCCGCGCGCGCAGGAAGCCGCCCGTGGCTTCCAGGCCCAGCGGCACCGGTGTGGCCCGGCACGCCTCCCACAGCCGGGACAGCAGTCCCAGGAGGGGCCGCGCCTCCGCGTCCGCCGCCAGGTCGCGAGCGTCCTCGTCCGTCAGGGTGTCCAGCAGCGGGGTGGGCCCGAAGGCCGCGCGGGCCCTGGGGTCCATGGTGGCCAGCAGGTCCGCCACGTCCTCCGCGCGCCCGTCACGCACGCAGCCATCCAGCGCGTGCACCAGCACCGCGTGCACCGCCACGCAGTCATGGAGCGCGCGGTGCGGCTGCTGCGAGCCCAGCTTCGCCCACCGCATCAGCGACTCCAGCGAGTGGCTGGGCAGCTCCGGGTGCAGGTAGTGCATCAGCTCGCACGAATCGAGCACCGGCACGCCGCCGAGCACGTCCGGCAGGAAGCCCTTCTCGAACGGGGCGTTGTGCGCCACCACCGTCCAGCCCTTCAGCCGCTCCCGCAGCTCCGCGCGCTCCGCGTCGAAGCGGGGCTGCCCGGAGAGCTGTGCGTCGGAGAGGCCGGTGAGCCGGCGGATGGTGAGGTTCAGCGGGCGCGACGCGGAGTAAAGCCGGGAGAAGCGGTCCACCTCCCGGCCGTGCTCGAAGAAGAGGCAGCCCACCTCGATGACCTCGTCCACGCGGGGGTCGAGCCCCGTCGTTTCGAGGTCCAGGAAGACGTGCCGGGTGAAGAGCTCCGAGCTGCCCATGCAGGGCGCCGAGCCTACCCGGCCGGGCGGACATCGCCAGTTAACGGGCGCCCGGCCTCAATCCACGACGAACGTGCCGGCGATCATCTTCCCCATCGCGCAGCCGTACTTCAGCGTCCCGGACTGGTTGGGCGTGAAGGTGATGTCCACCGGCGTGTTCAGGGGCAGCTTCGTGTCGATCTTGTACTCGTCCATCACGAGCTCGGTGGCGCACGTCAGGTCCGTCTTGCGCGTCACCACCAGCTTCACCGGCTCGCCCTTCTTCAGCGGCACCGGCGAGGGCTCGAAGCCCTTCTCCGTCACGGCCAGGTCCACCACGTGCACGCCGTTCTCCCGCCGCCCCACCTCCTGCGCGGTGGGTGCTCCCGGCTCCTTCGCGGAGGACTCCTTGGTGCACGCCTGCTGCGACGCCCCCGCGAGGACCGCCGCCGCGGTGAGCGCGAGCCAGGGCTTGATGATGCGGGAGAAGAAGGGGCGCATGGACGAAGGCTCCAGGGAGGAAGGAAACGGGCGGCCCGCCCGTGAAGGCAGGGCCGCCCGGAAGTAACGGCACCGCGAGCGGATTTCAGCTCGCGGCGTCGGGCTTCGGCTCGTCCGCGTCGTCGTCGTCCGCGTCATCGGCCGGGGCCGGGGGCGCCTCGAAGCGCAGGAGCGCGTGCAGCGGGATGAACAGCTCGTGCCCCGGCTCACCCAGCAGCACGTCGAAGCGGCCCACGCGCAACAGCGGCGCGGACACCGTGATGCCGTTGCGCAGCGTGAGCTTCACCGTCTGCCCGATGTGCGGCAGGAACGGCCGCGGGTCCGAATACGGGCGCTTGTCCGGCTGCCGGGCCACCTGCGCCGGCTTCTGCGTGAGCTTCGCGTCGCGCTCCAGCAGCGGCATCAGCCGCTCCCAGTCACCCCTGCGCGCGATGAGCACCACCTGGAGCTTCTCCAGCCGGCCCGTGCGCTCGAAGGTGAAGGCGATGGCCTCCTCCGACAGGAGCGTGTCCAGCAGCGACCGCTCCGCCAGGACGACCGACAGCTCGGTCTTCTGCTCGATGAAGGCGCCCAGGAAGTCCGCGACGAGCGCGTTGTCCACCTGGCCGCGCGCCTGCTTGATGGCGGCCTTGCGCTGGCTGCGCTCCTTGCGCGCCATGAACTCCTGCACCGTCAGGCCGCTCTGGAGGATGCCGAACGCGTCTCCCAGCGACAGGCCCGGCGTCTGGCCCATCAGCTCGTAGACCTGGTCGAAGCGCTTCGCCTCCTCGGCGTGCAGCTTGCGCCAGATGCGCGCCTTCATCTTCCCTTCCAGCTCACCCTTGGCGATGCGCGCCGGCACGTGCTCGCGCGTCGCCAGCGACAGGATCTGCTCCGGCGTGGGCGGCGGACGCGGCGTGCTGGGCCGCGGCCCGAAGCGGCCCGGAGGCCCGCCCGCGCGCGGAGGCCCACCCATCCCGGGACCCCGGGGAGGCGGACGCGACGCGGCACCTGGCGTGAATCCCGGCGCCGTCGGACCGGACGGCCGGGGCACGGCGGGGGCCGTCGTCACCGGGCCTGCCGCCGGGCCTGCCGTACCCGTCGCCGGGCCTGAAGCAGGCCGGGGC
>NZ_RAWE01000121.1 GCF_003611695.1 Corallococcus carmarthensis
CACTCGACTAGTCGTCGGCAGCGTCAGATGTGTATAAGAGACAGGGCGTGGACGGCCTGGACCCCTCCTCCATCCAGCTCATCGGCACGGCGGTGACGCCCGCGGTGATGGTGTCCGGGTGCGGCATCCTGGCCACGGGCCTGGACAATCAAATCTCGCGCATCACCGCGCGCATGCGGGACATGGTCCGGGAATGGCGCACGCTGCCGGAGGGCCATGCGCGCCGTGCGCTCCTGCGCGAGGAGGTGGCCATCATGGACCGCCGCCACGCCATCCTCGCCCGGGCCATTGGCTTCACCTACGCGGCGCTCCTGTCCTTCGTGGTGACGTCGCTCCTGTACCTGCTGCGCCGCAGCATCGCGGTGCCGGAGGGGCTGCCGGTGATGTCCTTCTCCCTGGGCGTGGGGCTGCTGGGGTCCACGGCGGTGCTGGCATTGGCGTCGCTGCGCCTGAGCCGCCGCGCCATCACACTGGAGGGTGAGGACCTCTTCCGGGACGGGCGGCCGGGCGGGCCACCGGCGCCCTGAATTTGTTCCGCAGCGCACGCGAAGGTGCTAGCGGGTGCCTCCGAGACGCGCGGGTCTGGTACGTCCCGGCTCGCGCGCCTGGTATCGCGCTGGATTCCGAAGCCTCTCTGGCTCAACCCGCACCGTGGAGCACGTGAACATGGCAAACGCCAAGGTCTTCTTCGACATGTCGATTGGTGGCCAGCCCGCCGGCCGCATCGTGATGGAGCTGTTCTCCGACGACGTTCCCAAGACCGCCGAGAACTTCCGTGCCCTGTGCACGGGTGAGAAGGGCGTCGGCCGCGCTGGCAAGCCGCTGCACTTCAAGGGCACGCCCTTCCACCGCGTCATCCCGAACTTCATGTGCCAGGGCGGCGACATCACGCTCGGCAATGGCTACGGCGGCGAGTCCATCTACGGTGAGAAGTTCGCGGACGAGAACTTCAAGCACAAGCACACCGCCCCGGGCTTCCTCTCCATGGCGAACGCGGGCCGCAACACCAACGGCTCGCAGTTCTTCCTCACCACCGTCGCGACCCCGTGGCTCGACGGCATGCACGTCGTCTTCGGCAAGGTCGTCGAGGGCATGGACGTGGTGAAGAAGATCGAAGGCGTGGGCAGCCAGTCCGGCGCGACGCGCCAGCCCGTGAAGATCGAAGACAGCGGCCAGCTGTAATCCCCTCCGTCGCTGCGTCTCACCACAAGGTCCATCCGTGCCTCGCGCGCGGATGGGCCTTCGTCGTTTCAGGACAGGCCGTGGGACGCGTCCTCGTCCTCCTCCTCGCGGGTCTCCTCCGGCCGGGAGGGCCGTGCGGGCACCGCGCCGAACGCGCGCAGCAGCTCCAGGGGGATGGGCAGGATGGTGTGGTTGCCGCCGCCGGTGATCTCCACCAGCGTCTGCAGGTAGCGCAGCTGGAGCGTGGCGGGGTTGCGGCTGAGCACGTCCGCGGCCAGGGAGAGCTTCTCCGCGGCCTGGTGTTCGCCTTCCGCGGCGATGATCTTCGCGCGGCGCTCGCGTTCCGCCTCCGCCTGCCGGGCGATGGCCCGCTGCATCTCCAGCGGCAGGTCGATGTGCTTCACCTCCACGTTGGAGACCTTCACGCCCCACGGGTCGGTGCGCGCGTCCAGCACCTGCTGCAACTCGTGGTTGATGCGCTCGCGCTGGGACAGGAGGTCGTCCAGCTCCACCTGGCCCAGGATGGCGCGCAGGGTGGTCTGCGCGATCTGGCTGGTGGCGTAGAGGTAGTCCTCCACCTGGAGCACGGCCTTGTCCGCCTGGATGACGCGGAAGTAGACGACGGCGCTGACCTTCACGCTGACGTTGTCCTTGGTGATGACGTCCTGCGGGGGCACGTCGCGCGCCACGGTGCGCAGGTCGATGATCACCATCCGCTCGATGAAGGGGATGAGCCAGCGGAAGCCCGCGCGCTTGAGCCCCACATAGCGGCCCAGCCGGAACACGACGCCGTTCTGGTACTCGGTGACGATGCGCACGCCGGAGATGAAGAGGAGGAACAGGACGGACAGGGGGATGAGCCATCCCAACGCACCGAACAGCTCGTTCATGGCATCGGCTCCGCGACGGTGAGGGTGAGCCCTTCCACGGCGCGCACCACGACCTGGGCGCCCTCGCGGATGGGAGTGAAGGAGACGGCGCGCCACCGCTCGCCGTGGACGAACACCTCGCCGCCCGAAGGTGTGACGGGGCCCAGCGCCGTGCCTGCTTCGCCCACGAGCCCCGCGTCTCCGCCCCGCTGCGGCAGCCTGCGCGTCTGGGCGCTGCGGTACGCGATGAAGGCCGCGGCCCCCGCGAACACGAGCGCCGTGGGCAGCATCACGCCCCACGACAAGCGGAAGGACGGCTCCACGAACCAGCCCGGTTCGAAGCGGTCCACCAGGAAGACGCCGCCCAGGATCAACAGGCCCGTGCCCGCCGCCCCCAAGAGGCCGCTGGTGACGAACAGCTCCGCGAGGATGAGCCCCACGCCCACGAGCATCAACACCAGCGCGCCCGAGCGCACCGGCAGCGTCGCTGAAGCCATCAACGCCAGCACCAGCGCCACGCAGCCAATGAGCCCCGGTGCCACCGCGCCTGGATGGGACAGCTCCACCACCAGGCCCAGCGCCGCGGTGAGGAACAGCAGGTAGATGATGGAAGGCTGCGCGAGCGCATGCACCACCTGCTGTGACAGCCCCGGCTCCTGCGGCACGACGCGGGCGTCACGGGTGGTGAGCGTCACGGTGTCACCGCCCGCCACCTCCACGCGGCGGCCATCGACGGCGGAGAGGAACGCGGCCTCGGTGGGGGCGACGAACTCCACCACGCGAAGCTCCACGGCGCGGTCCGCGGGAACGCTGGCGCTGTCGCGCACGGCGGTCGCGGCCCAGTCCGGATTGCGGCCCCGTTGCCGCGCGATGCCCTCCGCGAAGGCGACCGCGTCGTTCTCCACCTTCCGGGCGAGCTGCTCGCCTCCCGCCTGCTCCACGTCCTCGCCTCCGGGCCCCACCGGGTGCGCCGCGCCGATGTTCGTCCCCGGCGCCATGGCGCTCACGTTCGACGCGAGCGCGATGAACACGCCCGCGCTGCCGGCATGCGCGCCGGAAGGCCCCACCCACACGAGCACGGGAACGCGAGCGCCCAGGAACGCGCGCACCACGGTGCGGGTGGCCTCCAGCGAGCCGCCCGGCGTGTCCAGCCGCACGAGCAGCGCCGTGGCGCCCCCGTCCTCCGCGCGCTTCACGCAGTCCGCGAGGTACGCGCCGGACCCCGTATCCACCACGCCCTCCAGCTCGCACCGGGCGACGAAGGACGGAGCGGGAGGAGCCGCCGGAGCGGCGAAGCCCGCGAAGAGGAACGCCAGGAGCCAGCCCCACAGGACGTGACGGCGCCAGCTCATCCTGTCGACGTGCTCCCGCATGTCCGCCCCCGGTGCACGCGACCTCGCGCACACACACTCGGACAACGATGTGCATCGGCCCCACGGATGACTGGCGTGGGAGGCCGGGGGCCTGGAGGGCATGCGGGCAGGAAGGGCCCGGTGCCCCGCTTGTGCATTCAAAGTTGGACGTTGCAGGGGATGCGCGTTGCTGGAGGAGGACGCACCTCCCTAGGGTCAGCCTTTTGATCTTCTCCCAGGAGGTTTCATGCGCCGTGCCGTGCTGCTCATTGCTGCTCTGGGCCTGACTACCGCTGGAGTGATGGCCTGCAAGACCACACAGCCCCCGGGGACGGAAGACCAGATGCCCATCCAGGGCCCGGACACGGTCCGTGAGACCATCCAGAACGTGCCCCAGGAACAGGGTGGCCCCGCGGATCCCGTCGAAGCACCGGGCGTGGACGCTGGCACTCCCGGGGGTAGCCAGTAGTCTTCCGCGCCATGACGGCGGAGACGACGGTCTACAGGGCGGAGCGCGTATGGACGCTCGATGCGGAGCGTCCGCGCGCGGAAGCATTGGCGGTGCGTGACGGGCGGCTGCTCGCGGTGGGGCCGCTCGCGGAGGTTCGCGCCGCCGCGGGGCCCGACGCGCGCGAAGTGGACCTGGGCCGGGCCACCGTGGTGCCCGGCCTGGTGGACGCGCACGCGCACCTGCACGGCCTGGGACGCAGCCTGACCACGGTGCGCCTGGAGAAGGCGCCCTCGGTGGAGGACGTCATCCAGCGCTTGTCGAAGGCGCCCGCGTCGAGCTTCCAGGGGGACTGGTTGCTCGGCAAGGGCTGGGACCAGAACGAGTGGCCCGGCGCCGCGTTCCCCGGCCGCACGGAGCTGGACGCGCGCTTCCCCACGACGCCGGTGTTCCTCACGCGAGTGGATCATCACGCGGCCTGGGTGAACGGTGAAGCGCTGCGCCGCGCGGGCATCACGCGGGACACGCCGGATCCGCACGGAGGCCGCATCCTCAAGGACGCGAGCGGCGAACCCACCGGCGTCCTCGTGGACAACGCGATGGACGTGGTGGAGGCCGTCATCCCCGCGCCCACGCGCGAGCAGTTGGAGACCCGGCTGCGAGCCGCCCTGGAGCGTTGCGCGCAGGTCGGGCTCACGGGCGTGCACGACGCGGGCATGGACCTGCAGGCCTTCCGCACGTTGCAGGCGTGGGACGCGGCGGGGACGCTGCCCCTGCGCGTGTACGCGATGGCGGCGGGGCAGGGCGAGCAGCGCCACACCTATCTGGAGCAGGGCCCGTGGCAGGGGCGTCACCTGTCGATGCGCTCGGTGAAGTTCCTGGCGGATGGCGCGCTGGGAAGCCGGGGCGCGGCGCTGCACGACGACTACAGCGACGAGCCCGGCCAGCGTGGCTTGTTGCTCCTCACGCCCGAGGAACTCGAGGCCCGGTCACAGGCCTTCATGGCCCGGGGCTTCCAGGTGTGCATCCACGCCATTGGAGACCGTGCCAATACATTGGTCGTGGACGTCCTGCTGCGAGGCGCGGAGCGGACGGGCACGCAGGCCCTGCGCCACCGCGTGGAGCACGCTCAGATTCTGCGGCTGGAGGACATCCGGAGGCTGGGCGCGGCCGGGCTGGTGGCCAGCGTGCAGCCCACGCACGCGACCAGCGACATGCCCTGGGCGGAGACACGGCTGGGGCGCGAGCGGCTGAGGGGCGCGTACGCCTGGCGCACGTTGAAGGACGCGGGCGCGCACCTGGCGCTGGGCAGTGACTTCCCCATCGAGAACCCGGACGTGCTCGCGGGGCTCTACGCGGCGCGCACGCGGCAGGACGCGAAGGGCTGGCCGGAGGGTGGCTGGTATCCCAAGGAGCGCTTGAGCGCGGCGGAAGCGTTGGAGGGCTTCACGGTGGGGCCCGCGTGGGCGTCCTTCGAGGAGGCGCGGCGCGGAAGGCTGAAGCCCGGCCTGGACGCGGACTTCGTCGCGCTGTCGGCGGATCCGCTGGAGGGTCCCGCGGCCGCACTGGTGGACGCGCGCGTGCTGGCCACGGTGGTGGCGGGCGCGGAGGTGTTCCGCGCGGCGGGTTGAACGGCAGCCTCACCCGCCGAAGATGTGCGAGCGCGCGGCCTCGGCGATGGCGACGACGGCGGGGTGGCGCAGGCGGCGCTCCACGGTGATGGCGTAGAAGCACTGCTCGATTTCGTCGGTGTGCCCGATGGCGGTGACGTTGAACTGCCTTTGCACTTCGGCGTCGATGATGGAGGGCATGGCGAAGATGCCGTGCCCCTTCTGTCCGAAGGCCTGGAGCAGCGCGCTGTCGTCGAAGTCGCCAGCGATGAGGGGCCGGATGCCGAGCCGCTCGAACCAGAGGTCCAGCGAGCGGCGCACCGAGGACTCCTCCGACGGCAGCAGCATGGGAGCGCCGTCCAGCGAGCGAGGGAAGTCCTTGCGCAGGTGCGCGAGCGGCTGGGCGGCGAAGAACGTCACGCCGCACTTGCCCAGCAGGTGGTTGAAGGAGCGGACGCTGACGGGCTCGGAGCCGGGCGCGTCCGCGAGCACCACGTCCAATTCATGCAGCGCCAGCTGTGCGAGCAATTGGGGCAGGGGGCTCTCGCGGCAGATGATGCGCAGCGAGGGGCCGGCCTCCAGCGCGGGCTTGAGCAGCTGCTCGGCGACGAGCTTGGGGATGACGTCGAGCACGCCCACGTTGAGGCGCAGCTGCTGGCCGGTGGGGAGGCCGGAGACGACGTTCTTCAGCTCGTTGCCCAGGCGGAAGATCTCATCCGCGTAGCGCATGACGGTGCGGCCCACGTCGGAGAGGACGAGCTTGCGGCCCTTGCGCTCGAAGAGCTGGTGGCCCAGGGATTCCTCTAGAAGCTTGATTTGGGCGCTGATGGTGGGCTGGGCGAGGTGCAGCTCCTCACTTGCCTTGGCGATGCTGCCCGCCCGCGCAACCGTCCAGAAATACAGGAGATGGTGGTAGTTGAGCCACGCCATGACTTAGGAATAACCGAAGGGTTTCATCCAAACTAGCTCATTTTTTTAAGAGTCGCCTCCGCTTATCTCTACCTCCGTCACCGCGCGATGGATGCGCGGGGGACTGATTGGGGAGGTTGCGTTCATGGAAGCCATCTACGAGGGGCGCGAGTCCACGGTGGAGTTTGTGGAGGCCGAGGTTGACTCCGCGGAAGTGGAGATGCGGGTGCGGGGGCACCTGGAGCTGGTCCGCCGGCTGGCCTGGAAGTACCGGTGGACGGGCCTGTCGTTGGAGGAGCTGATGTCGGAGGGCAACGTCGGCCTGGTGGAGGCGGCGCGCCGGTTCGAGGAGCGGGGAGTGCCGTTCGGCGCCTACGCTCAGCAGTGGATCCGCGCGCGCATCCGGGCCTACGTGTCCCGCACCTGGAGTGTGGCGGGGGGCCGCGCGCCGTGGATCGTCTTCCAGCTCCGCCGCGAGCGTGCGCGGCTGGAGGCCCGCTGGGGCGAGGGCCACCCGGAAGTGACGAAGCGGCTGGCCGAGGCGCTGGGCAAGCGGGAGGAGGAGGTGGTGCGGGGGACGGACGCCCTGGCGAAGGACGTGTCGTTGAACGCGCCCCTGGGGTGGGAGGGGGATGTGACGCGGCTGGACATGCTGGAGTCGGACGAGGACTCGGCGGAGGAGCAGGCGGACCGGGGCGCCTGGGCAGAGAAGCTGCACCAGAGCGTGGCGGCGGCCTGGCCGGAGCTGGACGCGCGGGAGCGGGCGCTGGTGAAGGAGCGGATGCTGGCGGAGGACGGGGTGAGCGCGGAGTTCCTGGCGAAGCGCTTCGGGGTGACGGCGGTGCGCATCCGGCAGATCGAACAGGGGCTGCGCCAGAAGCTGCGCCAGCGGCTGACGGCGGGGTGCACGGCCTGGGACAACAGCGAGGCGCCCCGGCTGGCGGCCTGAGTGTCGGGCGAGGGGGAGGGTTGGCGGAAAGAGGTTGACGGCGCGGGCAAGTGACCGTAAATCGGCGCTGCCGCTCGCGGTGCGCGGTACGCCCAAGTAGCTCAGTCGGTAGAGCAGGGGACTGAAAATCCCCGTGTCGGTGGTTCGATTCCGCCCTTGGGCACACCAGTACGAAGAATCTGAAGGGCGTCGGACTCCGGTCCGACGCCCTTCTGCTTTTCGCGTGCTCCCAGGCCAGCGCCGCGGAACAGGTGCTGGCTCCGGTGCACACCGAAGCTGGGCCCGAAGTGCCGCACGGCCTGCTCATCGCCGCCATCGAGTGATGACAGACACTCTTTGAGACTGGCCGGGATGCTCGCCGGTCCCTTCCCATTCACCCCCATATGTCTGGTCTCCCGCTGCGGGCTGGGTGGGCCGGCCGCACCCGATGTGCGAGCATCGTGATGCATCCTTTGACGTGGCCGGTAGGCGTTGCCCTGCCCGTGCATCGGGTTCGGAGGTTCCTCGCAAATGGAGTTCTTTCAGACCACCGAGGCCACGACCGGGGAAGCACGGGTCTTCAACGCCCTCCGAGAGGCGTTCCGCCAGGACGAGGGACTCTGCTTCCTGCGGTATCCCTTCTTCGAGACCCGAGGGCGCTTTCGCCACGAGCCCGACATCCTCATGCTTCATCGGGACCTGGGACTGCTCATCATCGAGGTCAAGGACCTGCAGGCTCGCCACGTGTCCCGCATGGAAGGGCACACCTGGCACATGGCTGATTGGCACAAGGGCATCGAGGAGCCATATGCCCAGGCGGAAGCGCAGATATGGTCGGCGCTCAAGCGCTTCAACAGCGTGCCTCTGCTGCATGATCGCCTGAAGCATCATGCGCTGGTGGCCCTTCCCAACGTCCCCCGTGCCGAGTGGGCCGCGAAGGGATTCACCTTGCTGCCGTGCAATCCGGCCATCCTTCACAAAGACGAGCTGGGCCCCGTCACCCTGCGCCGGCGACTTGGCGATTTCGCCGGAACGGCAGGTCGCTCACGTCTGACGAATGAGGAGTGGCAGAAGGCGCGTGCAGTCCTGGGGTTTGGCACGGTCATCGAGCAGATCCAGAAGAGGGGAGGATTCGCTGGCACCGCCGCCCGTGTCGCCGCCAGCGAGACGAGGATTGCCGCCCTTGATCTGGAGCAGGTGAGTATTGGAGTGGAGATCCCACCGGGTCCGCAGCGGATCCGAGGCATCGCGGGCTCCGGTAAGACGATGCTCCTGGCCATCAAGGCGGCACGGATGCATCTCGCGCATCCGGATTGGGATATTGCATTCACTTTCAATACAAAGAGCCTTTATCAGGTCATCCAAAGCTACATCACGGAGCTGTGCCGGTATCTGGGCGATTCGGAGCCGAACTGGCGGAAGCTGCGGGTCATGCATGCCTGGGGCGGCAGGACGACGGGCCCCGGCCTCTACTACGTCACAGCGCAGGCCATGGGGCGCAAGGCCCGTACCTCGAACGATTTCAAGGGCACTACCATCTCAGAGAATCTGGCTGTCGCGTGTCGCGAGCTCCTGGAACTGGGGAGGGTCCCCGAACTCTTCGATGCGGTGCTCGTCGACGAAGGCCAGGATCTGTTGTCAGACTTTTATCGACTGGCGTACGCAGTTCTAAAGGCTCCGAAGCGCCTGATCTGGGCCTATGACGAGGCTCAGAGCCTGGACCATCTCACCATTCCAACGTCGGAGAACCTCTTCGGCCGCGGCCCCGACGGGAAGTTGCTCGTGGATGTCGCTGGCCAATACCCGGGAGGCATCTACAAGAGCCGCATCATGCGGAGGTGCTATCGCACGCCACGTCAGATCCTGCTGGCAGCCCATGCGGTCGGAATGGGCCTCCTGCGGCCGGAGGGCCCGGTTCAGGCGATCACCACGAAGAGTGGCTGGCAGGACATCGGCTACTCAGTCGAGACAGGCGGATTTGCGAGTCCCGGTGCCGAAGTCGTGCTGGTGCGCTCGATGGCGAATTCGGGCCATCCGCTGGATTCCTTGCCGATGCCTCGCCGACCCCTCCTGAGATCTCAGGGCTTCGCGGATCGCGAGGCGGAATTCGAGGCCTGCGCACGTTGCGTCCAAGAGCAGGTGCGGACCGGAGTCCGAGCCGAACAGATCATGGTCGTCCATCTGGGCTTTAAGGACGAACTCCAACGCCTCGCCGGAAGGCTGAGTGAGGCGGGCGTCGTCGTTCATTCCACGGAGGAAAACCCCAGAGAGTTTCGCCGTGCAGGGGCGGTCACCGTGACCGGGGTCCATCGAGCCAAGGGCAACGAGTCTCGCGTCGTTTTCGTCACAGGTCTTGATTGTGTCGAACGAGTCGAAGGCGAGGTCGTGAACCGGAATCACCTGTTCGTCGCGCTGACCCGCTCACGACAGGAGTGCATCGTCTCGGGCGTCAGTACGAGATCACGCCGCCTTCTGCACGAACTGGAAACACTGCACCGGATGGGAGACCGGGTCGTGTTCCTGGCCCCTGACCCCAAGCGGCTCAAGCGGAGCCTGGAGGATGAGCCGAGCCCGGGAGTTCCTTCGGATCCGCCACGGCCCCAGGAGTCCCCTGTTCGTGCCAGCGTTGCTGATGACGAGCGCTTCAGGACTCACTTGCCGCTCTACGATGTCCGGGCCGCGGCGGGACCCTGGGGTGCTGGACGTGTCGTTGAACAGGAAGTGGATGGCTGGGTCGATGCCACGGCGATCGGCGCCCTCTCCACGGACATGTTCGCCGTAAGGGTCGCCGGAAAATCGATGGAACCCCAGATTGCTGATGGTTCCATCGCCGTGTTCCGACACCTGCGCGACTCCGTACCCGAGGGCAAGATCGTCCTCGTCCAGCAGTTGCAGGCGGACCACGAGAGTGTCGCGGTGGTGGTGAAGCGCCTGGCGCGCTCGGTCAGCGGCTACCGGCTGGAGTCCTTGAATCCGCTCTACTCCCCGTTGGCCTTCGACCCGTTCTCCGAGAAGGAGCCCGTCCGTCTGCTGGGTGTGTACCTTGGCGTTGTGCCACCTGCCAGGAGCTAGCCTCGATGCAAACTTGAGGAACCGCCGCGTTTCGGCCATGTCGGGGCGCGGTCGTTTCGTGCGCTGAGCGTCGTAGCGCGTACCCCCGTGGCCCATGCCGAGAAGCCGGGCCGCTTCTCTTTGGGAGAGCAGGAACTTGGGGTCGGCGAGCCTTTCGGTCATCGCGTTGGCCGGGTTTGAGGCAGTGACTGTTTCCGCCTACTTCGCGGCGCCAATGCGCGATGCGAACAGGCCGAACTTCTGGCTGTGACGCTCCCGGCGGCACCAGTCCTCGATGACGTTCAGGTCCACTTCCTTGCTCCGCGCATGGAAGACAGCAAGGGCCTGCTCCAGGCCGCTGAAGTCGTTCCAGAAGAGAAAGGACGCGAGTCGGTCCCGGCAGGAGTCGGTCGGCGACAGGACGTACAGCACCTCGTCGTCACGACGCGCGGTGCTCCAGCTTTTGATCAAGTCATCTCCCACTGCCAGCGGCCCGTTCGGAAACTCCAGAAGGAAGTGCGAGCGTGGGTGACGGTAGAAGTCTCCCTTTCGGGTGAAGCCGAGCGCAGCCAGCGCCGCTTCGCCTCCTGTTCCCTTCAGGGTGGTCACGAAGTCGAGATCTCCTGATTGGTACGCTTCCGGCGCGTAGTAGGTCGCCGCGCTTCCGCCAGTGAGCACTGCGTGGAAGCCTTTGCGCTCCAGTGCCGTGCACACGGCGAAGGCAATATCCGTGAGCGACGAAGTGGGCCCGATCACAGGAGCCCCGGCTTGCCAGCTCGGCGAGGACGACGCCGCCGCGCGGCGAGCTTGCTCTGGAGCGTCGCGTCGTTCTCGCCAAGTTTCCAAAGCAGCGCGCTGAGTTCCGCGTGCGCGAAATACCGGGGATTCAGGGAGACCATCCGCGTTCGCCCCATCAACCGGCTGGCGATGACGGCTTCCCGTTCGAGCGACGTCAGGATGGATTGGACGGTGTAGAGGCGTACGCCAAGCAGCGCAGCCAACTCACTGGGATAGGTTCCTTCGAGCAGACGGATGGCCATGAGCACCGCCGTCCTGGTCGAAGTACCAAAGAGCCGGGAGCCTTCTTCAAGCACGAAGCCGATTTACCAATTTTCTTGGCGATATTGCCAGCGGTCTTGGTGATTCCGCCTTTGGGCACACCAGTCAGAAGAATTTGAAGGGCGTCGGACTCCGGTCCGGCGCCCTTTTTCTTTGCCCGCGCTGGCGGGCGGCGTCGTTACGGAGGGCTGATGCGTCCGGGGGCGCCATTGGCGCCGGCCACGGTGTGGCAGGAGCCGCAGGCCCCGGTGCCCTGCGAACTGCTCATGGCCCACTGGGTGCCACCGTGGGTGACGCGGGCGGTGTAGGGGAACGCGAAGTCCTTCGCATCCCCGGCCTCAAGGAAGAAGTTGCCGGAGGCATTGGCCGTCAACGTGTATGCCTTCTGCTTGGCGTCGGTGATGACAACCTGGGCGCCCTCGAGGCCCGCGCAGTCGTCCGCCTCGTGCGCGGTGGCCTGGACGGTCCCCGCCACCACGAACTTCGGCCCCTCGCCCCGGTCTGTATGGCATTGGATGCAGTTGCCACCGGGATGCATCAGGGCGTTGCCGCTGTCGCCGCCCGTCCACTTCATGCCCGTGGAGCACTCGGAGGTGCTCACCGCCTCCAGGCTGCCTCCGCCGCAGCCCGTGACAAGACCACTGAAAGCCAGACACAGCATGAGGAGCGGGGGAATGCGTTGTGACATGTGTCACCTCTGGAAGGACTGTGTTTCATTCGAGGCCTTCACCTCCGTGCTGTCAACGGGACTCTTGGTACGGGGTCCCAGGGGGGCGGGTCGGGAATACGGGAGGGAGCCCGCGGTTCATCCGGGCCGAGCCTCCGGTGGGTCCTGGAGCCTTGCGCGCGGTCCCTCCGCCGTCCCGGGTGCACATCCGGGCGCGACGCGGTAGATGGGTGTCCCGGAGGAACATC
The DNA here is from genome assembly GCF_003611695.1 of Corallococcus carmarthensis. GTDB lineage: Bacteria > Myxococcota > Myxococcia > Myxococcales > Myxococcaceae > Corallococcus > Corallococcus carmarthensis. The sequence goes on from NZ_RAWE01000121.1 coordinate 12,324, forward strand.
AACGCAATGGACGCGAACGTGGTGGCGGAGCTGGAGAAGGCGGGCGTGAAGGTGGAGGACCCCATGCGCCTGTTCATCCCCGTGGAGCGGGACGAGCAGGGCCAGGTGAAGCCCGTGGGCGACGAGGTGCCCGTGCGCTTCGGTGACGTCACCGCCCACGTGCGCCTGCAGCCTGTCTCCGCGCTGTGGACCGGGAACAAGCAGCCTCCCGACTTCACCCGGCCGCCCTTCCCCGAGTACGAGCCGTTCTTCTTCCTCGTGGAAGCCACCGCCGCCGGCTTCTGCCGCGACACCCGCCACGCGGAGGTCGACCAGGAGTTCTCCCAGCTCTACCGCCACCTCGCGCGCCGGCCGGACGGCCACCACAAGAACCCGCTCTTCTCCTACCTGCGCGCCGCCGCCCGCCTGTACCTGTCCCTGCGCGACGTCAGCCAGTCGGAGTTCGAGGCCGTCGCCCAGCGCCTCCACCAGTCCGCCAAGCTGCACGCGGGCCACATCGGCAGCACGAACTACTTCCAGGCCGTGCTGCGGCAGGTGCTGGGCGCATAGCTTCAAGAGCGGGAGCGTCCGCAGGGAGCGCATGCCGGGCCGCCAGGTGTCCTGTCGCGGAGGGGCCAGCGGCGGCTCGAAAACAGGGCTCGCTGGAAGACCACCCCATGGGTAGGTTTTCCATCTGATGCCCTCTCGCACCGCCTCTTCACCAGAGACCTCCCTCCAGCAGCGGCTCACGAGGCCCCGCCTCCGTGAGCTGGCCAGCCGGGAGCTGCTCGCACAGGCCCGGCAGTGGCTCATCCGGGATGCGGTGGACGTGTGGCCCCCTTCCCAGGGCTGCCTCCGGGGAACCGTTACCGACGGCTACGGGCGCCTGTTCGACGCATCCCTCAGCGTGGACCCCGGCTCCGACGGGCTGCTGCTGGAGTGTGAATGCACCACCTACTGGAACCAAGGGGTCTGCGCGCATGCGATCTCGGTCGGGCTCGCGTGGCTCCAGTCGTCCACGCTCTGGGAAGGGGAGCGCGCTCCCCCGCCTCGGCGCACGCAGCCCGTCTCCCCGCGCCTGACGAAGGCCCCTTCGCAACCCGCCATCCCCGACGCCATCCAGCCGTGGCTCGTGGAACACCACGTCGAGCGTGCCCGCGCCGTGCCCGTGGCCGTGCTGGCGTCCCTGTTGCCCGACTCCGTCACACGACACGCGCTCCCCGCGCTGCGCAAGGCCACGGTGGTGGATGTGCTGGAGGGCAGTTCGAAGCTCCGGCGCTTGAGGGACGGCGAGCGGGACGCGCTCGCGGAGGCGGCCTGGCACTGGATGCGTGACGAGGCAGGGCGCGTGTCGCGGGGGCTGGCCCGGGAAGCCTCCGCGAAGCCCTTGCCTCCCCCCACGGACGACCGCCTCGCGCCGCTGCGGGATGCGCTCGCGCGGACCCGCGCGCGGATCCGCTCCCAGGCCACGCCCCGGCTGCTGTCATCCGCACCCAGGGCCATCCTCCAGGAGGCCCCCTTGCGGCTCCTCGTGAAGGAGCCGGAGCTGGCGGCATGGGGGCATCGTGCCGCGCACGACGCGGATGGGGAGGACGGGGGTGCCGTGGTGCTCGAACCTCGCGCCATGATGGAGGGCCGTCCCGGCCTGTCCTGTCCGTGCTCGCCCAAGGCGGACGAGGCTCCCTGTGTCCACGCCCTGACCGCCGTGGACGCGGCGCTGGCGTTCCTGGTGCTTCCGAAGCACGCCGCTCTCGCCGCGAGGCTGGCGGAGCTGTTGTTCGAAGCGCCGGGCCGTGCGCTCCTGTCCGCGCTGGAGGTATCCCTCCTGGACCGGGCGGTGCGCGACGCTCCGGCGACCGGCGACTTCGTCACCTTCCGGCTGGAGCCCGAGTCCTTGCGCGGCTGGCGGCTCCGGCCCTACGTGCACGTGCCCGCGAAGAAGGGTGGCCTGTCCCAGGGCCGCGCCGTCACCTGGTACGACCGCGACAAGGCGCTCCGGACGCTCCAGGACCCGGATGAACGCCATGCCTGGTCGCTCCTCGACGCGGAAGAGCAAATGGGCAGGAACGGTGCGATGGGGTACGGCCTCGGGGAAGGCGCGCCGTACACGCTGCTGCTCCAGGCCCTGCGTTCGCTTGCGCACAGCCCCCGCCTCCGCCTGGCCGGCGCTCCGGACGCGGCCGTGCGGGTGCGGGAAGCGCCGCTGGGCTTCGCCCTGGAGGAGGACGGACAGGCCCTGCGCCTGCGGCCGGCGGTGGACGGACGCCCCGTGCCCCCAGAGGCCCTGACGCCACCTCCCGATGGGCCGGAGGCTCCCCAGCCCTGGCTGTTCGTGGAGCCCGGTGGGCCGAGCGTCACGCTGGTGTCCGTTCCCCTCGGCGCGGTGCCCCTGCTCGAATCCCTGGCGCGCCACGGCGCCTACGTGTCCGAGCGCCAGCGCGAGGCGTTGCTCGGGCACCTCTCCGCGCTGGAGGCGGCCTTCCCCGTGGCGCTGCCGCCGTCCCTGGAGCCCCGCCCCGTGGAGGCCAGCCCGGGCCTGCTGGTGCGGCTGCGCACGGTGGAGGACTCCGCGTTGGAGGTTTCGCTCTTCGTGAGGCCCCTGGCGGAGGCCCCTCCCCAGCCCGTGGGCGAAGGCGCTCCCGGGGTCCGGGGCCAGCGCGGCATTGAGCGCGTCATGGTCCGGCGCGAACTGGACGCGGAGCGCGCGGAGGCGGACGCGCTCCTCGCACGTCTGTCATTGCCGGCCGGGATGTATCACTTCACGCGCGACACGGCGGAGGACGCGCTCCAGCTCCTGGAGGCGCTGGAGCCGCTCACGGGGCCCCTGGTGCGCGTGGAGTGGGCGGAGCAGCCGTGGACGGTGACGCGCGTGGAGACCGCGAACGTCCGGGTCCAGGTCCTGCGGGAGAATGACTGGTTCGGCGCGAAGGGGGGCGTGGAGCTGGACGGAGTGCGCGTGGAGCTGGCCATCCTGCTGGAGGCCGTGCGCCGCCGCCAGCGCTACGTCCCGCTGGGGAAGGGGCGCTGGATGCGCCTCACGGAGGCGCTGCGCGAGCAACTGACCCCGCTCGCGGACGTGGCGCATCCGGGACGCAAGGGGCTGGAGGTGAGCGCCGCGGCGGCGCCCGTGCTGGACACGCTGGAGAAGGCTGGCGCGCGCGTCCAGGCGCCTCCGGACTGGCGCCAGCTGGCGAAGCGCATCCACGATGCCCACGCGCGCCCGGTGCGCGTGCCCCGGGGCTTGAAGGCGGAGCTGCGCGACTACCAGCGCGAGGGCTTCGTGTGGCTCGCGCGGCTGACCTCGTGGGGCGCGGGCGCGTGCCTCGCGGATGATATGGGATTGGGCAAGACGGCCCAGGCGCTGGCCCTGCTGCTGTCCCGCACGGCGGACGGCCCCGCGCTGGTGGTGGCGCCCACCTCCCTGCGTGGCAACTGGGTGCGCGAGGCCGCTCGCTTCGCCCCTTCGCTGCGCGTGCACGTCTGGCAGGACGCGGACCGGGACGCCCTTCCGGCCCGGCTGGGGCCCCGGGACCTGCTGATCATCAGCTACGGCCTGCTGGCGAGGGACGCCGCGAAGCTCGCGGACGTGACCTTCGCCACCCTGGTGGTGGATGAAGCGCAGGCGGTGAAGAACCCGGACACGGCCCGGGCCCGCGCGCTGCGCGGCGTGAAGGCCGAGGCCCGCGTGGCCCTCACCGGCACTCCGGTGGAGAACCGCCTGTCGGAACTGTGGAGCCTCTTCCACCTGCTCTTCCCCGGCCTGTTGGGAGGGCGCGAGTCCTTCCACGCGCGGTTCGCGGTTCCCATCGAGCGGGACCGGAACGCGGATGCGCGCGCGTCCCTGGCCCGGCTGGTGCGCCCCTTCCTCCTGCGCCGCACGAAGGCCCAGGTGGCGCGCGAGCTGCCCCCGCGCGTGGACACGGTGGTGCTCGTCACCCTGTCGGACGCCGAGCGGCGTCTGTACGACGACGTGCGGCTCGCGGCCCTGGCCCGGCTGGGCGAGGGAACTCCTGGCGGGGACCAGCGCTTCGAGATGCTGGCCGCGCTCACCCGGCTGCGATTGGCCGCCTGTCATCCCCGCCTGGTGGATCCGGACACGGCACTGTCCTCCTCCAAGCTGGAGCGCGTGCTGGAGCGGGTGGAGGAGTTGATGGCGGAGGGTGGCCGCGCGCTCGTCTTCAGCCAGTTCGTGCGCCACCTGACCCTGGTGCTCGACGCGCTGGAGGCGAGGGGCATCGCGTTCCAGTACCTGGATGGGCGGACGCCCCCGGCGGAGCGGCAGGCCCGCGTGGAGGCCTTTCAGCGAGGGGAGGGCGCGCTCTTCCTCATCTCGCTCAAGGCGGGCGGCACCGGCCTCAACCTCACCGGCGCCGACCACGTGCTCCACCTGGACCCGTGGTGGAACCCCGCGGTGGAGGATCAGGCCTCCGACCGGGCCCACCGCATCGGGCAGACGCGGCCCGTCACCGTGTCGCGTTTCGTCGCCGAAGGCACCATCGAGGAGGCCATCCTCGCCCTCCACGCGGAGAAGCGGGAGCTGGCCGACAGCCTGCTCTCCGAGGCGGACGGCGCCGCCGCGCTGTCCCCCGCGCGGCTCTTGGGGCTGCTGCGCTTCGGCGCGGGGACCGCCGAGGACTGAGCTGGAGCCGCGCATCCACGCGGCGTTTCTGGAATAGGGTGCGCTGCCGCCCGTTCCCGGGCGCCGCCGTGGTCCCTCCCCAGGAGCAAGGATGTTCCGTCCACCGTTGTCGTGGTTCGCCTGTCTGGCCCTCCTGGGTGCGCCCCAGGCCGGGGCCCAGGCCGTCTCCGAGCCTTCCGCGAAGGCCGCCGCCGCCTCCACCCCCGTCGCGAAGCTGGGCTCGGACATCCAGGCCCGCACGCTGAAGAACGGGCTCACCGTCATCGTCTGGCCGGACCACGACATCCCCAACGTGGCGCTCGCCAACTGGTTCCGCGTGGGCAGCCGCAACGAGCGCCCCGGCATCACCGGCCTGTCCCACTTCTTCGAGCACATGATGTTCAACGGCGCGAAGAAGTACGGCCCTGGCCAGTTCGACCGCGTCATGGAGGCCAACGGCGGCGCCAACAACGCCTTCACCTCCGAGGACGTCACCGTCTACCTGGACTGGTTCCCGGCCTCCGCGCTGCCCCTCATCCTGGACCTGGAGCAGGACCGGCTCCAGTCGCTCGCCTTCGACCCCAAGGTCATCGAGTCCGAGCGCGGTGTCGTCTATTCCGAGCGCCGCTCGGGCGTGGACAACGACAACGGCGGCGCGCTGCAGGAGCAGATGCAGGCCACCGCCTTCGTCGCGCACCCGTACCAGATTCCCGTCATCGGCTGGCCGTCCGACATCGAGTCCTGGCGCATGGAGGACCTCCAGCGCTACTTCAAGACGTACTACGCCCCCAACAACGCCACGCTCGTCATCGCGGGCGACGTGGATCCAGCCCGCGTCTTCGAGCAGGTGGAGGCCACGCTGGGCACCATCCCCTCGCAACCCGCGCCGGAGCCCGTGCGCACGAAGGAGCCTGAGCAGCAGGGCGAGCGGCGCATCGTCGTGAAGCGGCTGGCCCAGTCCCCGCTGCTCCAGGTCGCCTACCACGGCCTCGCCGCCAACGACCCGGACGCGGAGACGCTGGAGCTGCTGGGCCTCATCCTCACCCACGGCGACTCGTCGCGCCTGCACCGCAAGCTGGTGGATGAGACCCGCACGGCCATCCGCGTCCGCGGCACCACCGCTGGCGGCTTCGATCCGTCGCTCACGTGGTTCTACGTGGACCTGCCGCCGGGCGGCGATTTGGCGAAGACCGAGGCGCTCCTCACCGCGGAGCTGGCCCGCGTGGCGAAGGACGGCGTCACCGACGCGGAGCTGCGCAAGGCGCGCAACGTCGCCCTGGCCACCTTCTGGCGCAAGCTGGAGACCAACGACGGCCGCGCCCGCGAGCTGGGCAACGCCGCCACCTTCCGCGGCGACTGGAAGGCCCTGCTCGACGCGCCCACGCGCTACGAGCAGGTCACCCGCGACGGCGTGAAGGCGCTGGCCGCCCGCATCTTCAACCCCGACCACCGCACGGTGGGCTGGCTCGTCCCCACCACTGCTTCCGCCACCCCGGCCCGCAAGGAGTCCGCGCGATGAGTGCTGCCTTCCGCCTTCGTTCCGCCGGTCTCCCCGCGATGAACACTCCCTTCCGTCCGCGTGCGCCCCGCCCGCTGCGCTCCGCCCTCGCCGCGTTGCTGTTCACCTCCGCGTGCGCGACCGCGCCGGCGCCTGCTTCCACTCCCGCGCCCACGCCGCCGCCCGCCGCACCGCAAGCCTCGGCACCGGCCACCCCGGCGCCCACCGCCCCGCTGTCCACGAAGGGCGTGACGCTGCCGGAGGCGACCGCCGTCACGTTGAAGAACGGCGTGCGGCTGCTGCTCGTGGAGAAGCATGAGCTGCCGCTGGTGTCCTTCAGCGCGTGGCTCAAGGGCGGCGCCGTCACCGACCCCGCTGGCAAGGAAGGGCTGGCCGCGCTCACCGCCGAGCTGCTCCAGAAGGGCGCGGGCTCCCGCAACGCCCAGCAGTTCGCGGAGGCCGTGGACGGCGTGGGCGGCGAGCTGGAGGTCGTGCCGGCCCGCGAGGCCCTCGTCCTCAACGGCAGCTTCCAGTCCCGTGACACCGCGCTGATGGTGGAGCTGCTGTCGGACATGCTCGTGCGTCCGCGCTTCGACGCGCAGGAGCTGGAGAAGGCCCGCGCGCTGCGCGTGTCCGAAATCGCCTCCGCCAAGGACGGCGACCCGCGCGCGCTCATCGGCGTGTATTTCAATGCCTTCCACTTCCCCTCGCACCCGTACGGCGGATCCGCGGTGGGCAGTGAGGCGTCCCTGCCTGCGATTGGCCGGAGCGACGTGCTCGGCTGGGCGAAGGCGAACCTGGGCGGGGACCGGCTCATCCTCTCCGTGGTGGGGGACTTCGACGCGAAGGAGCTCGCCGCGAAGCTGGAGGCCGCCCTGGGCGGGTGGGCTCCCGCGGGACAGCCGCTCGCCGCCGTGCCAGCCACCGCGCCCACGAAGGGCCGGCACGTGCTGCTGGTGGACAAGCCGGACGCCACGCAGACCTACTTCGCCATTGGCAACACCGGCATCCGCCGCACCGACCCGGACCGCGTCGTGGCCGACCTGGGCAACACCGTGCTGGGCGGCCGCTTCACCTCGCTGCTCAACACCGAGCTGCGCGTGAAGACAGGCCTCACCTACGGCGCCCGCTCCATGCTGGTTCCGGCCCGCCAGCCCGGCACCGTCATCCTCACCTCGTATACCCAGACGGCCACCACGGGCCGCGCCATCGACCTGGCGCTGGACGTGCTCTCGCGCTACCGCCAGGACGGCATGGACGACGCCATGCTCGCCTCCGCCCAGGCCTACGTGCTGGGGCAGTTCCCCCCGACGCTGGAGACGGGGGATCAGCTGGCCATGAAGCTGTCGGAGCTGGCCTTCTACGGCCTGGACGCCCAGGACGTGAACGGGTTCGCGGGCATCGTGTCCGCCACCACCCGCGACAGCGTGCGCACCGTGCTCCAGCGCGTCCTTCCCGCCCAGGAGGACCTGACGTTCGTCCTCATCGGCAAGGCGGAGGACCTGCGCGACGTGGCCCGCAAGTACGGCCCCGTCACGGAGATGAAGATCTCCGACAAGCGCTTCGCCCCGCCAGCGGCGCCCGGCCGCTGAAGCCAGACGCAGGTGGGCGCAAGCCTTCAGCCGCGCCCACCTGAAGTACCCATCAAAAGGCAACTATCCAGCAAACCCCTGACGCGCTTCGGGTATAGACGCGGGTGTCAGGTTTGGGCCGGGACCGGACAGACATTCATTGCTTGTCACGAAGGTCCATCATGTCGTTTCGACGTCTGTCGTTGTTGCTCGTTCCTGCCTGCGCGGCCTGGCTGGGCTGCGGGGAAGCGCCTCCCCCCGAGGAGGTGAACCCTCCTCAAATCGCCCTGGACCCCCGCGAGGGAACGGCGGTCATCACCAACGAGGACGTGCTCCCGGGCTGCGGTGAGCCCGACGCCGGCTCTGGCGATGTGGACGCGGGCACGTCCGTGCTGGTGACGGCGGACACCCGCTTCCACTCCACCGGAGGGGTGACGGTGGTGCCCCAGGACCTGACCGGCCGCGACGTGGAGATCCTCATCCCCAACGGCGTCGACTTCGACCGGCGAACGGGCACGCCGGTGGCGGGAGGTCTGCGCTTCGACAACGTGCCGGACGGCGAGTACTTCCTGCGCTCGAACCGGTACTACTACCTGACGCGCACGCGCCACTTCGACCTGGGCGTCAACCGCATCGGCCGTCCGGATGCCGTCTACGTGCCCCTCACCGAGTCCCCCGCGTCGTTGGAGCTCTACAACCTGGACCCCTGGCAGCAGTATTCGTCCTACTCCGCGCCGGGCAGCTCCCTGCAGCTCACCAGCGCGGACGTGGACGTGTACAGCCAGATTGGCTACTCGATGGAGCCCGCGGTCGGCGACACGTCCTTCGTTGAACCGAACGCCTTCGCGTACTACAGCACCGCCTACGGTGCGCCCGTCCTGGAAGCGTCGAAGGGCGACCGCCTCTACGTGAACCAGTTCAACTCCGCGACGGCCGGGACGCTGCCGAGCGGTGGCCCCCTGGCGTACCAGTCGGTGGTGAGCAGCGCGCACCTGCCGCCGTTCTCGTTCACACCGGACGGCACCACGTCGCTGCCGCTGGCGGCCACGCTGGCGCCCGTGACGCAGACGCCCTTCTCCCTGGAGTGGCGCCTGAACGAGTTCTCCCGCTGGCGCGCGGATTCGAACCCCACCGGCACCATCAACCTGTCCTCGCTGTCGCTGGTGCCCGCGCCGTTCGGCTACCAGCACGGCTGGGTGGGCTACCAGGGCGAGCTGTTCAACCTCTGGCTGCCGCGCGGTGAGGACGGCGTCATCACGAACCGGTTCGCCTACGGCAATCCCTATCCGTCCAGCTGGGGCGTGGTCGGCACCGCCAGCTATTCGTTCCGGTCCGCGACGCCCGTCGTGGTGGGGGGCCGCACCCACTACCCCAGCGGCAACTTCTTCATCACCGACCGGATGGACCACTTCATCGCCGGCCCCATCCAGCCGAGCATCTCGCCGCCCCGGGAGCTGCGCATCGACGGTGTGGATGCCTACGTGTCGCGCGTGGTGGGCACCCGCCAGCCGGTCATCACCTGGCGGGCTCCCGTCATGGGCACGCCCCGGAACTACGTGGTGTCCGTCATCCAGTTGATCAGCGCCTTCACCGTCAACCCGACGATGCGCTTCTACGTGCCCGGTGACCGGACGCAGGTCCGCCTGCCGCCGGACCTGCTGCTGCCCGGCTCCACCTACTACGTGCGCGTGACGGCGGACGGCTCGCCGAACTACGAGCCCTCGCAGGCCCCGTACGTCACCGCGGAGCTGCTGCCCGCGGTCAGCGCCGACACGTTCAGCGCCGCCTTCACCACGCCGTAGTCTTGCGTTGGAAGGCCCGCTACCGCGCAGGCTGGCGGTGGCGGGCCATGCATTGCTGGTAGCGGGCGTCCACCGACTTCGCGAACCACGCGGTGGTGCGCTCCCCGCTCAGCTTCACGCTCTTGAGCGTCACCTGGGGCAGCTGGGCGTAGACGGGCGGCTGTCCCGTCTGCTTCGCGTAGACGCGCTTCACCGCGAGGTACGTGTCCGTCTTCTCGAAGTCCGCCGTCTTCTCCTCCTCCACGTCCCGGCGCACCCGGCGCTCGCTCAGGTCCGGCGCGTAGCGCTGACGGAAGAGGAGCAGCGCCTTGAGGCTCTGGCTGTCCTCGCCTCGTGGCTCCCCGTCCTTGTCATACAGCCGCAGGTCGCCATCCGTCGCCAGGGCCACGCCGGTGAGCCGGCTGACCTGGGCCTGCAGGGCGGCGTTGCGTGAGCTGTAGACGCCGCCGTTGTAGTCCGCGAAGCGGTAGAGCGGCTGGTCGTACGCGGCCTCGAAGCCCAGGAGCCGCGCGGTGCCGTAGCGCACGCCGCCGGCGCGCGTGTAGAGCGACTCGCGCACCGCCACCGGATCCGCGTCCGGGCCCGCCTTCTCCACCGCGTAGCGCACGCTGACCTGCATGGAGCCCGCGGTCGTGACGGGGTTCTGCCCCGCGAACGAGGACGGACCGAACAGCGAGCTGGCCAGGTCCGCGGCCGCGTACGCCGCCGGGTACTCCTCCTCGTAGTACGCCAGCATGTCCCGGAAGAGCCGGTCCAGGTCCCGCTCCGTGCGCAGGGTGTCCAGCCGCGCGCCGAAGCTGCGCTTCGCCCCCTTCGCCTTCGCCGCGAGCACCTCATCCAGGACGCGCCGCCCCAGGGGGCCCAGCCGTCCCGCGGTGCCGTCCAGCTTCTGACGCACCAGCTTGGGCAGCCCCGGCACCGCGGGGTCCGCCTGGAAGCCGGACTCCTGTTCGATGGTGGCCAGCACCTGACACACCACCGGCGCCGAAGCAGGAATCGCCTCCGCGTCCAGCGCCGCCAGCACGTCCCGCGCCCAGCCCTCGCGCTCCGGACCCTTCACCTTCGCGGGCAAGAGCCGCGCCACCTGCGCCACCGACAGCGTGGGCGGCGGCGGCACCTCCGTCACCACGGGCGCCCGCGACGCGCAGGCCGTGAGCGCAAGCAGTACCCCCACGTACAGCGCCCCCGCCCCCCGGCGGCCGGCGTTCCGCGTCATGTCAGCCCCCCGGTGCATGCTGCCGCCCGTCTCATGAAACATTTTTTTGAGACATTCCGGAGGCAGGTCCGTTCTCTCCGGAGACCCGCTGAATATGCGGAATCGGAAGCAGATGCGCTTAATTGGTAATTCCGGTTCTCGTGGTTAGTTCGGCAGGGCGTGGGAAAGTGACTAAACGTACTTTCTCCAAAAAGTAGTTGCCGTGATGATTTCAAGTGTGTCACGTATCACCCCGCTGTTTCTTCATGGAGGTATCGCGTTGGCTCATCGACTGTTGAAGACGATTGGCGCGGCCTGGCTCGGCGTGGCTCTGACGGCGTGCGGTACGCAGGGTTCCACGGGCGAAGAGGTGCAGGCGCCTGAGCAGGAGAAGTCGGGCGAGGACATCCAGAGCTCGCTGAACGCGCTCGGTGGTGCCCAGGTTCTGGGCGTGCACGCGGACGGCATCCCCGACAGCATCCGGGGCGAGCTGGGCCGGGTGGAGCGGACGCTGAACACGCTGGACGCGAGCCGCCAGGCGGTCGCGGGTGTGGCCCCGGCGTTCCGGCTGAACGCGGACGACCTGGTGCTGCGCAAGGCCAGCACCGACGAGCAGGGCAACCAGCACCTGCGCTTCAAGCAGACGAAGAACGGCCTGGAGGTCATCGGCGGTGAGCTGGTGGTGCACGTGCGTCCGGACGGCACGGTGTTCCGCGCCAACGGCTCCGCGCGCGACGGCCTGAATGTCTCCGCGCTGCCCCGCATCGCGGCCACGTCCGCGCGCGACGCGGCGCTGAGCGCGACGGTGGGCACGGGCCTGGAGGTCCAGGGCGCTCCCCGTCTGGTGTACGTGCGCACCGAGGAAGGCGCGCTGCGTCTGGCGTACGAGGTGAAGGTCACGGGCGTGAACGAGCTGATGCCCCTGCGCGACCGCGTGTACGTGAGCGCCCAGGACGGCTCCATCGTGCTGCGCGCGCCGGAGATCCACACCGCGCTCAACCGCAAGGTCTACAGCGCGAACAACGGCACCAGCACCCCGGGCACGCTCAAGCGCAGCGAGGGCGGCGCGGCCACCGGTGACTCGCATGTCGACATGAACTACGACATGCTGGGCTACACCTACAACTGCTACAAGTCGCTCTTCAACCGCGACTCGCTGGACAACGCGGGCACGGCGCTCATCAGCACGGTGCACTACAGCACCAACTACGTGAACGCCTACTGGGACGGCACCCAGATGGTGTACGGCGATGGCGACGGCGTGAACTCCATCGAGCTGGGCAAGGACGCGGACGTCACCGTCCACGAGCTGACCCACGCGGTGACGGAGTACGAGTCCAACCTCACGTACTCTGGCCAGTCCGGCGGCCTCAACGAGGCGATGTCCGACACCTTCGGCGCCGTCTGCGAGAGCCAGGCGAACGCCTGGAGCACCGCGGCGGCCATCTGGATGGTGGGCGAGGACGTCTGGACGCCGGGAACGGCGAACGACGCGCTCCGCTACATGGATGACCCGGCGAAGGACGGCGCGTCCAAGGACTGGGCGGCCAACGTGACGTCCGGCACGGACGTGCACTACAGCTCCGGCGTGCCCAACCTGGCGTTCGCGCTGCTCTCCAAGGGTGGCGTGCACCCGCGCGGCCGCAGCACCATCAACGTGCCGGCCATCGGCGTCGAGAAGGCCGCCCGCATCTGGTACAAGGCCAACACCGACATCTACACGGCGAGCACCACGTTCGCGCAGGCCAAGACCTGGACCATCCAGGCGGCCGCGGACCTGGGCTATGACGCCGCCACGCAGGACGCGGTGAAGGCGGCCTGGGAAGCGGTGGGCGTGGGCGTCGTGACGCCGCCCCCGACCTCCACCCCGCTGACCAACGGCACCGCGGTGACCGTGGCCGACAGCACGGGCAACAACAAGTACTACTCGCTGGCCGTTCCCGCGGGCGCCACGGCGCTGACGTTCACCATCTCTGGTGGCACGGGTGACGCCGACCTGTACGTGCGCTTCGGCGCCGCGCCGGACGCGTCCACCTACGACTGCCGTCCGTACGCCAGCGGCAACGCGGAGACGTGCACCATCACCAACATCCAGGCGGGCACGTACTACGTGATGCTGAACGCCTACGCGACGTACTCGGGCGTGTCGCTGAAGGGCAGCTACACCTCGGGTGGTGGCGGCGGCAACGTGCTGCAGAACAACGTGCCGGTGACGGGCATCTCCGGCGCGGCCAGCTCCTTCACCAACGAGTGGATCACCGTGGACGTGCCGGCGAACAAGACGGTCACCATCACCACCTCCGGTGGCACGGGTGACGGCGACCTGTACGTGCGCTTCGGCTCCTCGCCGACGACCACCACGTACGACTGCCGTCCGTACAGCTCCGGCAACGCGGAGACGTGCACCGTCACCAAGACGACCGCGGGCAAGTACTACGTGAAGATCCGTGGCTACTCGGCCTACTCGGGCGTGACGCTCAAGGCCGCCTGGTAGTCGCATCCGCATCCAGCCCGGCTCCCTTCGCGTGAAGGGAGTCCGGGACGAAGACAGGCACCCGGAAAGCCTCCATGGCTTTCCGGGTGTCGTCGTTTCAGGCGTTGGGGAGTGCGGGCCTAGCGCCGCACCTGCACGTCGCGCGCGACGGTGCGTCCGCCCATGAGGACGAACTGCGCGCGCACCGGGGTGCCTTCCTCCAGCTCCTTGAGGGGCACGCGCTGGCCCTGGCGCAGGCCTCGGCTGCGCTGGTCGAGCTGGAGCTCGTAGACGGTGCCCTCGCCGTCGCGCACGTGCAGGGTGTCCTTGCCCACGCGCGTCACCCGGCCGTTCACCGTGCTGGAGGCGATGATGACCTGCTCCAGCGGCCGGTTCGACGCGTTGTCCGTCACCGCCGCCTGCGCCGCCTTGGCCGCGCCCTCGTACCAGGCCTCGTCGTCGCTGGCCTGCACGGCCTGGGCGCCAATCATCACCCGGCCCTCGGCGGGTGCCTGCGTCGCGGGCGTGCCGTCCGGGTTGGCCTGGGGCTGCCGCGCGTTGGTCTGAGCCTGCCGCGGGGCGTTCGGGCTCGCCGGGGCGGCTTGCTGGGGCCGCGAGGCGTTCGCGTTCGGGGCCGCCGTTGCCTGGCGGGGCGTTGGGGCCTGATTGCCCTGCCGGGCGGGAGCATTCGTGGGGGCCTGCGCGGTGGAGCCCTGCGCGGGCTCGTTCACGCGGGGCCCTGGCAGGGGCCGGGCGCCGGGCGGAGGTGCCGTGTTCGGAGGCACCTGCGCGTTCGCCGCGGGCAGCGCGTCACCCTGGGGCCGGTTGTCCTGCACCGTGCTCTGCGCCAGCGCGGGCGTGACGGGCACCATCAGCCCGCCGTTCGCGGAGTCGCGGACCTGCATCGAAGCGGGCGCCGCCGTCATCGTGTCCGCGGTGTCATGCTGCTGACAGCCGGAAGCGAGCGAGCACAGCCCCACCATCCCCATCCACATCCAACGTCCACCCATCCGCCAACCCTCCCGCAGGCAAACCTGCGGACGACCCCCTGCCGTTGCAAGCGTCCGGCGTGCGGAGGGGTGTTGGCTTCTGGATGGAGGAGGCTACGCGGGGAACGTGGCGGCCACGGCGCGCACGTGGTCGCGCACCCGTTCCCGTGCGGCGAGCAGCTCCGGCGCGCTCGAGGGCGTGTAGCCCAGGCACAGCACCACGTCGTCCTCGGGGGCGGCGCGCGTGCCCAGCGCCGCGTAGTCGAGCGAGCGCGAGGTGGGTTCGCCTTCTTCGTCATGGGCGAAGCGGCCGAACACGGTGGCTTGTCCGTCGCGCCCGGGCGCTGTCTCCTTGAGGGCGAAGAGGCGGCGCATGGCCTCGAGCGAGTCGGGTCGCTCGCGCAGGATGTCCGGGGACGCGGGGCCTCCCAGCTCCCATTCCAGGAGCTTCAGGCAGCCGCGCACGAACTCCACGTCGGTGATGACGAGCCCGTAGAGGTACCAGTCCGCGCACGCGGCCTGGACCAGCCGCGCCTGCGCGTCGGTGAGCCATCCGAAGGACGGACAGGTGAAGGTTTCGCAGACGGTGGCGCGGTACACGCCGCAGTCGCGCAGGTCCGTGCCACCCGTCACCAGCGGGTGGCCCAGGCAGCCCACGCGCTGGTGCCCCGCGTCCAGGAAGCCCAGCAGGGGACAGACGCGCACGATGGGGAAGAGCGCGGGGGCGTCCCGGTTCGCGGTGAGCTCGCGCGCGGCTTCGCCGTAGGCCTCGGGCGTGCGGGGCGTGCGGGACAGCCGCTCCGTCTGAGCCGTGAGCCTGCGGGTCAGCGCCTCGCGCGAGTGGTCGCGGAAGTTGTAGAGGCCGCAGCAGGCGCCGCACGAGGCGCCTCCGCCCGGCTGGCACAGGTGGAAGGAGACGGACATGTCAGAACCAGTCCGGGCGCATGCGCGCGTAGGAGTCCTCGCCTGTGCGGCACAGGTGGGCGAGCAGCGGCACGCGCGGCACCTCCACCGCGAACCAGTACTGCGCGGCGGCGAGCTTGCCCTCGTAGAAGGCGGTGTCCTCCGCGTTCGTCGTGCGCGCCAGGCCCTCCTTCGCGGCGGCGGCCTGCGCGAGCCAGCGCCACGCCACGGCCACCACGCTGAAGAGCTCCAGGAAGTCCGTGCTGTGGCGGAGCATCACGTCCACTTCGCCCGCCATGCCGCGCGCGCCCAGCTCCAGCGTGAGGGCCGCGGCCTGCTGGAGCGCGTCCTCCAGTGAGTCGCTCCACGCGGGCTCCACTCCCGCGGCGCGCGCCCGGGCGGTGGTGGTCCGCACCTCCTCGTCGAGCGCCTGGAGCGCGGCGCCGCCCTCCGCCACCGCCTTGCGCCCGAGCAGGTCCAGGCCCTGGATGCCGGTGGTGCCCTCGTGGATGCTGTTGAGCTTCTGGTCGCGCAGCCACGCTTCCGGGAGGTACTCGCTGGAGTAGCCGTAGCCGCCGTGGATTTGCAGCGCGAGCGTGTTGGACTCGAAGCCCTTCTCCGCGGGGAACGTCTTGGCGATGGGCGTGAGCAGGTCCAGGAGCAGGTGCGCGCGCTTGCGCGTGGCCTCGTCCGGGGCGTGGTTGGCGAGGTCCGCCTGGGTGGAAGCGGTGAGCAGCAGCGCGAGGCCGCCCTCCACGATGGCCTTCTGGCGCAGCAGCATGCGCCGCACGTCCGCGTGTTCGATGATGGGGGACTGGGCGCGCGTGGTGTCGCGGATGCCGGCGGGGCGGCCCTGGGGGCGCTCGCGCGCGTAGGCGAGCGACTCCTGGTAGGCGACGGCGGCGGTGGATACGCCGTTGAGGCCCACCATGATGCGCGCCTCGTTCATCATCTGGAACATGCAGGCGAGCCCGCGCCCGGGCTGGCCCACGAGCCAGCCGTGACAGTCCTGGGCCTCTCCGAAGTTGAGGACCAGGCTGGGCAGGCCGCGCCAGCCGATCTTGTGGATGACGCCGGCCACCTGGACGTCGTTGGGGACGAACCTGTCACCCTCCGGCCGCTTCGCGGGCACGGCGAAGAGGGACACGCCGCGCGTGCCGCCCTCCGCGCCCTCGATGCGGGCGAGGGTGAGGTGCACGACGTTGTCGGTGAAGTCCTGGTCGCCGCCGCTGATGAAGATCTTGGAGCCCTGGAGGCGGTAGGAGCCGTCCGGCGCGGGTGTGGCGCGCGTCTTCACGTCCGCGAGGCTGCTGCCGGCCTGGGGCTCGGTGAGGGCCATGGTGCCGGTCCACTCGCCGCGGTACAGCCGGGCCATGAAGGTGTCGCGCAGGAAGGGCGTGCCAAAGACTTCCAGCAGGTGCGCGGCGCCGAGCGTGAGGCCCAGGTAGCCATAGGCGCTCAGGTTGGCGGCCATGAGGTAGGCGCTGGCCACGGCGTGCACGGTGAGGGGGAGCTGCTGGCCGCCGACGTCGGGCGGGCGGGTGGCGGTGAGCAGGCCCAGGTCGACCATGCCGGCGTAGAGCGAGCGCATCCGCCGTCTGCTGCACGCTCTGCCGCGCGAGCCCCATCGTGCGCGCCACCGCCGCCACCGTGGCGGGGCCGTGATCAATAACGCCCAGCACCTGCCAGCGGGCGCTCGTCAGTCCCG